>RXJA01000093.1 GCA_003963455.1 Hyphomicrobiales bacterium | reverse complement strand
TGATCGACGACAATGAGCTGGAGATCGACCTTGGCGGCGGAACCAAGGTGACGGCGCTGCGCTCGACGATCTCGGACGTGCGCGTCAAGGGCGAGCCGGTGGCGAACCAGAACGCCAAGAAGTAATCCTACTCTCGATGGCGGAACGCTGCCGCTTGTACGCCTGAACGGATAAGAACGAATGCTTTATTTCTCGCGCCTGAAGATGATCCTGATCTGGCTCGCCGTGGCCATCACAGTGGTCCTCGCCGCGCCCAATCTTTTCCCGGCAAGCATGCTGGCGCAATTGCCGAGCTGGGTACCGAAGCGGCAGATGACGCTCGGCCTCGATCTTCAGGGCGGTTCGCACATCCTGCTTGAGATGAATCAGAACGATCTGATCAAGGACAGGATGGAGACGACGCGCGACGAGATCCGGACGCTGCTGCGCGACGCCAACCCGAAGATCAACTACACCGGGCTGTCCGGCTCCGGCCGCACCGTGCAAGTGCGCATCACGGACCCGACGCAGATCGACCAGGCCAAGAAGGTCCTGAAGCCGCTGACTGATCCCGTGGCCGCCGGCCTGTTCTCGGGCGGCTCGATCCAGGAAATGGCGCTGGATGATTCCGAGCCGGGCCTGCTCAAATTCACGGTTACCGACGCCGGCCTGAAGTACCGCACGTCGACGGCGCTGACCCAGTCGATCGAAGTGGTCGAACGGCGCGTCAACGAGCTCGGCACCACCGAGCCGATCGTGCAGCGCCAGGGCGATGACCGCATTCTGGTGCAGGTGCCGGGCCTGCAGGACCCGCAGCGGCTGAAGGAAATTCTCGGCCAGACCGCCAAGCTGACTTTCCAGATGGTCGATCAGTCGATGCCGGTGCAGGATGCGCTGAAGGGCCGTCCGCCGGCCGGCTCGTCGATCCTCTATTCGCAGGACGATCCGCCGGTTCCCTATCTGATCGAGAACCGCGTCATCGTTTCCGGCGAAAATCTGGTCGATGCGCAGGCGACCTACAATTCGCAGACCAACGAGCCTGTCGTTTCGTTCCGTTTCGATTCCAAGGGCGCGACCCGCTTCGGCCAGGCGACGGCGCAGAATGTTGGCAAGCTGTTCGCCATCGTCCTCGACAACCAGGTGATTTCGGCGCCGCAGATCCGTGAGCCGATCCTTGGCGGCACCGGACAGATTTCGGGTAACTTCACGCCGCAGAGCGCCAACGACCTTGCCGTACTGCTGCGCGCCGGCGCGCTGCCGGCAACGCTGACGGTGATCGAGGAGCGCACAGTCGGGCCGGGCCTCGGCCAGGACTCGATCCATGCCGGTAAAGTGGCAGGTTTGATCGGCTCGGTCCTCGTCGTCGCCTTCATGTTCGTCGCCTACGGCTTCCTTGGCTTCCTCGCCAACATCGCGCTGGCTGTCCACGTGGCGATGATCGTGGCGCTGCTGTCGCTGCTGGGCGCGACGCTGACCTTGCCGGGTATCGCCGGTATCGTGCTCACCATCGGCATGGCGGTGGACTCCAACGTTCTGATCTATGAGCGCATCCGCGAGGAGCGACGAAACGGCCGCTCGGTGATCCAGTCGATCGACACAGGCTTCTCCAAGGCGCTGGCGACGATCGTCGACTCCAACGTCACCTCGCTGATCGCCACCGTTGTGCTGTTCTTCCTCGGCACCGGGCCGGTCAAGGGCTTCGCCATCACCTACGCGATCGGCATTCTGACCACGGTCTTCACCGCTTTCACCTTCACGCGCATGCTGGTGTCGATCTGGCTGCGCCGCGCCCGCCCGAAGGAACTGCCGCGCGCGCCGGTCACCTTCATTCCGCCGGGCACAAAAATCCCGTTCATGGGCATCCGGCGCTGGACCTTCGCTCTGTCCAGCCTGCTGTCGGTCCTGTCGGTCGTCGGCTTCCTGACCATCGACATCAATTACGGCATCGACTTCAAGGGCGGCTCGATGATTGAGGTGCAGTCCAAGCAAGGTGACGCCAATCTCGGCGACATCCGCAACAGGCTGTCCGAGCTCAACATCGGCGAGATCCAGGTGCAGCAGTTCGGCGCGCCGAACGACGTGCTCATCCGTGTCGGCACACAGGACGCCGGCGAGAATGCCGAGCAGACCGTCATCGACAAGGTGCGAGGCGAGCTGCAGGACCAGTATGATTTCCGCCGCGTCGAGGTGGTGGGGCCGACGGTTTCCGGGGAACTCGCCAAGCAGGGCACGATCGCCATGCTGATCGCGCTGGTCGGCATCCTGCTCTATGTCTGGTTCCGTTTCGAATGGCAGTTCGCGGTCGGCGCCATCGTCGCCACGGTGCACGACGTGGTCATGACGATCGGCTTCTTCGTCCTGACCGGGCTGGAGTTCAACCAGTCGTCGCTGGCGGCGATCCTGACCATTATCGGTTATTCGCTGAACGACACGATCGTGGTCTATGACCGCGTCCGCGAGGATCTTCGAAAATACAAGAAGATGCCGCTGCCGCAGCTCTTGAACAACGCCATCAACGAGACGCTGTCGAGAACCACGCTGACCTCGGTGACGACGATCCTGGCGCTGCTGGCGTTGGTGCTGTTCGGCGGCGAAGTGATCCGGTCCTTCACGATGGCCATGCTGTTCGGCGTGGTGTTCGGCACCTACTCGTCGATCTTCATCGCCGCGCCGCTGCTGATCCTGTTCCGGTTGCGGCCGCAGGCCGCGACAGAAGAGGAGAACAAGCCGGTGAACGGCAAGGCCGTGACCACCTGACGCTGATAGATCAGGATGACGTTTCGTTGAACCGTCCTCCTGATCTAACCTTTTGTTGGAGCATGATCTTTTCCGAAAACCGGTTCCCACTTTTCGGGATCATGCTCTGGAGCCGGATGATTTCAGGTCGAGTCACGCTAGTCCCATGGCCAAAGGCATCATCATCCGCGAGGCGCATTTTCCCGGCAAGGCGCCGATCGAGGCCTATGGCAATGGCGGCTTCCGCTTTGCCGACATGTCGCATCGCGGATCGCTGCTCGTCCTGCCGTCGGGCATCCATGGCTGGGAGCCCGCCGATCCGCTGGCGCTGAAGGCTTCGGACTTCGACAAATTGTTCGCCGAGGCCGGCCGAGTGGAGATACTGCTGGTCGGCATGGGCAAGGATTTGCGGCCGTTGCCGGCGGCGCTGCGCGCCGCGCTCAAGGAGGCCGGCATCTCCGCCGACCCGATGTCGACGGGCGCGGCGGTGCGGACCTACAATGTGCTGCTGGCCGAAGACCGAGCCGTGGCCGCTGCGCTGATCGCCGTCGACTGAATGGCCGGCACGCCCGACATCGTCAAGAATGGCGACATCGTCATTGACGCGGTGCGCGCCGCCGACCATGACCGCTATTTGTCGGCGCTCTACGCGCCGGCCGACAAGCGCGGCGCGCTGCTTGCGCTCTACGCCTTCAATGCCGAGATCGCCGGGGTGCGCGATCGCATCCATGAGCCGCTGCCGGGCGAGGTCAGGCTGCAATGGTGGCGCGACGTCATCACGGCCGACGGGGATGCCGGGACGGGCCACCCGACCGCCGATGCGCTGCGCGCGGCCATTTCCGCCCACCATCTGCCGAAGACTGCTTTCGAGAACATGCTCGAGGCTCGGATCTTCGATCTCTATGACGATCCGATGCCGTCGCGCACCGACCTCGAGGGCTATTGCGGCGAGACAGCCGCGGCGCTGATCCAGCTTGCGGCAATAGTGCTCGATCCGGTGGCCGCGCCGGGCTTTGCCGAGCTGGCCGGCCGGGCCGGCTGCGCCCAGGCCATCACCGGCCTGCTGCTTCTGCTGCCGTTGCATCGTCGACGCGGCCAGTGCTTCGTGCCCGCAGATATCCTCGCGGCCGCCGGCACGACGCCGGAAGAGTTCGTCAAAGGAGAGGGCGGAGCCGCCGCTGAGCGCGCGGTCGCTGCGATGATCGCGCTGGCGCGGGACCATCTCAACGCGTTCGAGAAAGGCGCGCCGGCGCTTCCCGTTTCGTTGCGGCCGGTCATCCTGCCGCTGGCGCTGACCCGCGCCTATCTCGACAGGATGGAGAAGGCGGGCAGGTCGCCACTCAGCGCCACAGCGACGCTTTCCATCCTGCGCCGGCACTGGCTGCTCTTGCGTCATGCGATGCGGGGCTGGAGGCCCCTTTGACGTAAACGTCAATCGTGCTAGGGGTTCTGTCGCGTGGACCCGCGTCAAAGAAATGCGGGCCGCCGGAGGAGCCGCGTTTCCATGAGCCTGCCAGTCCTGGTCGTCCTAGTCGTGTTCGGCATCGCATTGTCGGTCGCGGCCGTGCATTTCACCGGCGGCACGACAACCGCGACGCTTGCCGGCGCCGATCAGGCGCTCGCACGCTTTGCCGAGGATTTTCCCGATGAAAGGCCAGTCGCTGTCTGGCTGACAGCCGACAACCACGCGGCGTTCCTTGAACTCGGCCCGCAAGGCTGCGGCATCGTTCAAAGCATCGGCGACTGCTTTCTGACGCGTATTGTCTCCCAGCACGACATTCTGGCGCTGACGAGGGAAGGGAATGTGGTGTCGCTGCGGCTCAGCGATTTCACCTGGAAGGGCGGCAGCTTCGTCTTCGCCGGCGAAGCCGATGCGCGAGCCGTGGCGGCGACCCTGCGGAATAGCGATCGGATCCGGGAGGCGGCGTGATGGACGAGTATAATTTCCCGCAGGTCACCCAGCTTGCGATTCCCTTCTTCGTCGCTGCGATCATGATCGAGCTCTGGCTGGTGCGCACCGGCCGCGCCAAGGGATCCTTCGAGACGCGCGACACGCTGGCCAGCCTGATGATGGGGACCGGCAATGTCGTTGCCGGCCTGCTGCTCGGCATCGTGTCCTACTGGGCGCTGCTGTGGCTCTGGCAGTTCCGCTTCTTCAATCTCGGCCTGTCAATCTGGGTGTTCGTCGCGGCCTTCCTGCTCGATGACTTGCGCTACTATGTCTATCACCGCATCGCGCACCGGGTGCGCTGGGTGTGGGCCGAGCATGTCAATCATCATTCCAGCCAGCACTACAATCTCTCGACGGCGCTGAGGCAGAGCTGGACCGGCCTGTTCACCTTCACCTTCATCCTGCAGGCGCCGCTGGTGCTGCTCGGCTTCCATCCCGCCGTCATTGCCTTCGTCTTCGGTTTCAACCTGGTCTGGCAGTTCTGGATCCACACCGAGACGATCGGCAAGATGTGGGGTTGGTTCGAGTTCATCTTCAACACGCCCTCGCACCATCGCGTCCACCACGCCACCAATCCACGCTACCTCGACGCCAATTATGCCGGCACGCTGATCATCTGGGACCGCATGTTTGGCACTTTCGTCGAGGAACTGGAGGAAGACCGGCCGCGCTACGGCATCGTCAAGAACATCGGCACCTTCAATCCGCTGAAGGTGGCGTTCCATGAATGGATCGGCATGTTCAAGGATGCGCTGGCGCCGGGGCTGACGCCCGGCCAGCGCCTCAATTATCTCATCCAGCCGCCGGGCTGGAGCCATGACGGCTCGCGCGACACGTCGGAAACGCTGAAGGCGGCCTATGTCAGGCGAAATCCTTCCCAGGCAGGCAAGCCGGGATTGCCGCCAGCGCGTGCCGAGCCGGCGGAATAGCCATCGCCAAGGGCAGGCGCTGCCGCGATGCGCGATCCTTCGGCGACAGCCGAGTTGCTCCGCGCCTCCGACAAGATCAGCAGGCCTTTCATTGCGTTTCCTTCGCGGGGTCTTCGCGTGAACTGCCATCGATGAGCGCTTCCGGCCGTGCATAGGGGCGGAATTCCGAATTGGCGAGCCAGAACCGGGGCGCGGCGTAGCGCGCGGCGTTCTCCTCGGTCAGCATTCTCGCGGATCGCAGCGGCCGGCTTTCAAGCCAGACCCTTGTCGCGCCAGCGGGAGTGTCAAGTTGGATTTCGCAAAAGACCTCCAATGCGGTGTCCACGCGCGGAAACTTCGGGCGCACATGAAAGGCGGCAACATGCCCGGCGTCGCTGTTGATTTCGAAGGCGAGACGCCGCCATTTCACCGACGCCGGCAATCGCATGTGCAAGCGCAAAATGCCGGCGCGATCGGAGGCGGGAAGAGGCAGATCGAAGCGCAGCACGCCCTCGCCAGCAGGCAAACCCCTGCTGAATTTCGTCTTCAGGCGCGGTCTCGGTTTCTGCTCGCCGCGTGGTTCGGACTCGGCCAGCTCAAGCGACTTGCGACGCGCCTTTGCAAGCCATCGAAGGGCGGCACCGGCGGGAGTCTCGCTTTGCCTGGGCCTTGCTTGAACGAAAGCCATCCACGCAGCCATCGACCCGGGAAGGGCAGCCTCGAAGCGTCTCATCGCCTCTGCATCGATCGCATAGCCTGCCCGCGCTTTTAGCCAGCCAAGCGCGATCAATGTCGGTACCGCAATGTCGCGGGCGAGAACTTCGTCGGAAAACAGCTTCCAATCGAAACCGGGTTCAACGATGAGGCGTGAGAGATCGACCAGCCAGTCGCTGTTGGCATGAGCGTCGAGACCGCCATTTGCGATGGCGATCACCGCCAGGTCTTCCCGGACCGGCAGTCCGCAGGCCACCGAATTGAATTCCACCGGCCTGGCCCGCGCCCAGACCCGGTCGTCGTCGCCGAGGCTGCCTTGGCCCGGACGAAAGATGCAGCCGTGAAGATCGATGTCGCCGTAGCGGCCCTTGTGAAGATTGACGCTGCGCAGCCGTCCCGCCAGCGTCAGCATGCGCATGGCGCTGGAACCGCTCGACGGCTCCCAGCCCAGTTCAATGAACACTTCCAGGGCGTCGCCTAACCGGTTCCTCGGGACCACGAGATCGAGGTCATGGAACGAACGTCCGCTTCGCCCAACCGGGTCGGCGGCGCGCGCGGCCCCCTTGATCAGCATTGTCGGCACGTTCGCCGCTGCCAACGCCGCGAATGCCGGTTGGCACTCTCTCATCAGAAGCATGGTTCGGGTCCATAGCATCCGTTGGAGCCCGGCAAGCCTCGGTGCCTCCGACAGGTCCTTCAAGCCGGGTGCAAGCCGGTTCCAGGCAGCGAGAATCAACCGCTGCTCGCTGAACGTGCAGTCATCGAGGTCGTGCGCTCCTATCCAGGCGCGCAATTCCTTTTCGGCTGCCACCGGATCCGTGTGCACGGCAGCAAGCAGGAGGCGCTCATGATCGCCCGTGGGCCAGGCGCGATCAAAAGACGGGTACCAGAGAGGCCTCATTGCCCCCCTCTTTCTCCATCGTCCTTAGCCCTCTTGGCCATGAGCGCCCGGCGCGCGATTTCAAGAAAGTCGGATGACATGCCGGCCGGTGCGCCGGCGGCGGCTATCCTTCTGGACAATGTGCCTGGTCGAATGCGGCGTCGATGAACCGTCTCGTCCAGCATCGTCATTTTCATGCCCGTGGCGATGGCCTTGCGGTACCAATCTATAAAGTACCCGGTGCGCAAGCTTTCATCGAACAGGACGCCGAGCCGTTCGACAGCACCTCGCCGCACCGCAAGCGAACTCACGAGGTAGCCCGGATAGCGGCCTTTCTTGTAGTGGAGGGAGGCAAAGGCTTCGGAGGGGTAGTCCGGGCTCTCGAAGGTTTCGCTGTGGCCGAACACTGCATCCAGCGAGGGATCGGAATCGAGCCTGGCCCGCTGCAGCGCGAGCTTGTCGGGCGTCCAGAGATCATCGGCGTCGAGGAACGCAAGAACCTTGCCCTGGGCGGCCTTTATGCCGACATTGAATGCGGACGGCGCTCCCCCGTTGGTCTTCCTGACGATGCACGGATGCGAAGCATGGCGCTCAGCGACCTCGACCGTGCGGTCGCTCGAGCCGTCATCGACGACGATGACCTCCCGTGGCGAATGGTCATTCTGCTCCGCGATGCTGTCGAGCGTCTCATGAAGCGTGGCGGACGCGTTCCACGCTGGAATGATGACGCTGAAAAACGGCGCTCCCACTTACTCCTCCATCAGATGCTTGAACGGAGGCAACGGCCTCGTTTTGCCGCTCTTGCGCCGACGCATGAGCGACTGCATCAGGGCGCGGTTGAAGTCGCGCTTCTCCTCTGCCGTGTAGGTGCTCGTCATCGACTCCGCGTGCCGACGATAGCACAGGGTCACCGCGTTCAGGATCGTCATCGGTATATCAGCTTCGCGGATCCGGAGCATGAGGTCGACATCTTCGGAATAAAGAAAGTTCTCGTCGAATATCCCGACCCTGTCGAAAACTGTCCGGCGATAGAGGGTTGCACCCAGATGAACATGGAAGAGTTCGTCCGTTATCGCCGCCGGATCGGGTGCGGGCGCATCCGTCATTTGCCGGTTGAAATAGCTGACGAAGCCGGAAACGACATCCATATGAGGCGTTCGGGCAAAGCGGCCGAGATGCAGCGACAGCTTGTCGGCCGGCCAGAGGTCATCGCAATCCAGGAAGCCGATGAACTCACCACGGGCGATCCGCAGGCCGACATTTCGCGCCGGCCCCGGGCCGCGCCGTGGCCCGTCGAGGACATGGATCGCCGGGAAACGCGAGGCCAGGGTCTCAACGATCTCGCGCGAGCGGTCGGTCGAGCCGTCGTCGACAACCAGGATTTCCTGCACCGGCCACGCCTGGTCGAGTATGGTTTTCAGCGCGTCGGCGATGTATTTCTCGCCGTTTCGCACCGGCATGATGACGCTGATCGTTGGGCTGTCGCTCATGCTCTCAGTTCCCGCACGAATTCTCGCAGCACGGTTGTCGCTTCCATCGGATCGTTGCCGATCAGGAACTCGTGGCATGGAAGCGAGCGCGACAGGCTGGCGGCCTGCTGGAATATCTCGTTATGACCGGTCCGCAAGATCTTCGACGTGCTCGGCGAGAGCGCACGGATCATCTCGAACCGTGAAGCGGGACGGATTGTCGAAGCATCGTCGCCGGTGAGTTTGCAGGAGACAAGAGCCTTCACCGTGATTTGCGGGACCAGCGCATCCCGTATCGTCGTGCTGATCGGGATAAGCGCTTTTTCTTCCGCGCGGCGATCCCGGTTCACCGCTTGCGCGGCAAGCCCGCTGAAGAGGGTTTCCGCCATCCCGGTGAGCTTCATGGTGTCGAAAAGCGAGTGGCTCCGCCAGTCTGCCCCGGACTGCGACACCAGGACAATATCATCGCCCGTGGTCTGCATCCCCGCCGAAATCGCGGCAGCCGTCAGCGTCGATTTGCCGGAACCTCCCGGGCCGGCAAGCATCACGCCCACGCCATTTTCGCCGACAACGGCGGAATGAAGCATCGCATGGCCCATCGCCAACGCGCCCCAATGGATGTGGTGGCGCAGCGGAGACCCGTATTCCCAGACCGGCAGCCGGGCAGCGGCTCCGACCCAATAGACGCCGGTACGGGTGGATAGGTCGTGCAGATGCCAAATTCCGCGGCTCTCGTCGGATACGATTGCGACGCCGGCCTCGCTGTCCCATACGGTCCGGGTGACGGCATCGCCCTCGTCGGCTTCAAAGGGCCATTCGGCGGGCGGAGCCGGAAAGCCGTCGTCCTCGTGCGAGACGGCGTAGACAGTGGTCGAACGGTCTACCGCAGTGGTTCCCGTTGTTTGCGCATGACGCAGAACCGGTAGGATGACCGGATCGAGCGCGGTTCCGCACGTGCGCAGCCGCAGCGTCAACGCACCAAGGCGAAAGCAATGCTCAGCGCCGGATTCGGACCACCGGAAACTCGCGTCATCAATGACGCGGCGGACGAATGCTGCAGGCGCCGTTCGGGAATCGACGGCGGCTCGGACCATTCGGATCAGCTGTCCCCCAGCTCCCGCCGCAGCGGCCATCCACCGCCCGGATCCACGTCATGGATGGGGTCGAGGACAATCAGCTCTTGCAAGTCCGTGTGGATCTCCAGCTCCGGCCGCATGAAGGATGAGCGGCCGGAAACGTCGGGAAGCTTGGGCAATTCGATCGGCGAGGCCGGCTGAAGTATGCCTTCCTCCACGAGAAGATCGAGGAAGCCTCGCACCGAGGCAACGTCGTCTTCGTCCAAGTCGGGATAACCCGTCCTCAACGCCGTCTCAATCATGGTTGGATCGACGGGTTTACGCAACATCTCCCAGATGAGCTGTGCGCTTCCCTTCATACCGTAATACTTGCCGGTCGCGAAATTGACAGCAACGACTTCGCCGTCAAAGATTTCGCTCGTCAAATTTGTTTCGTTTAAGACGACGCCCAACATTATGCCGCCCTTTGCCCCTAAATGGCGGGGGTGATACACCAAGGAGTCGCGTGGGGGAAGTGTTCCTTGGTCAAAGATTCGCAGAGCGCTTCACTCGAAGCGACCCAACTGAATTGGAATTCCACACCCGGCCGAGCGGCCGTTGCGCATGATCGTGAGCCGGCATGAGAGAACTGAAACGAGACAAGGCCCGCCACTCCTGCGCGAGCGGTGACGGCTTCTGCGTAATGCCGTGGATCAATCTGCATGTTGCGACCGATGGCGCGATCTCACCTTGCTGCGAGTTCGATGGATCAATAGGCCACGTGCGGAAAGAAGGCCTAAAAGGAGCCTGGAGCAGCGAGGCGCTGCGGCAGATACGACATCGGTTTGCACGAAAGGAACCGGTTGCGCAGTGCTGGAAATGTTTCGACCGTGACGAAAGAGAGGGGGACAGCCTGCGCCAGCAGATGAACCGTCAGTTCAGCGCATGGCACCGGCGACTTGCATCCGCGGACGAACCCTTCGAGGCCGCACCGGCATCGCCGGCGGCGCTCGATGTCAGGTTCTCGAACCTGTGCAACTTCAAGTGCCGAAGCTGCTGGCACGGCGCCAGTTCGAAGTGGTTCACCGACGGCCGCGCCATCGGCGTCACCGCGGGTGACAAAGCCGAGATCAAGAGCTTCGCTTCGGCCACGGAGATGCTGGACCAGATGTCGGGCTGGATCGACAATATCGAGTCGATCTACTTCGCTGGCGGTGAACCGCTTTTGATGGAAGAGCATTATCGGTTGCTGGATGCTCTGATCGAAGCCGGACGGACCCATGTCAGCCTGCGCTACAATACGAACATGTCCGTCACGGGCTTGGGCGGAAGATCGATATTCCAGCTGTGGAACGCATTTGAGAATGTCAGCGTTCAAGCAAGTGTCGACGACACCGGTGCCCGCGGTGCCCTTATTCGGCACGGTTTCGACTGGCCGCTATTCGTCGACAACATCATCCGGCTGCGACGGGAGTGTCCGGGCGTGGACCTGGAGTTCGGCATAACGGCTTCCGCTTTGAACGTCGGCACTCTGGTCGAGCTTCTGGATGCCCTGCGACACGAATGCGAGGCCAGGACCTCCGAGATCCATATGCACTCTCTGCAAGAGCCGAAATTCATGCGCACGCAGGTGCTTCCGCGGAGGCAAAAACGCAAGATCGAGCAAAGGTTGCGTTCCTTCCTGGCGCAGCCAGAACCAGGCGCCGGTGCCGAACAAATGCGACGCTACGTGAATGGCGTCATTGGCTATATGCAGTCCGAGGATCTGGCGTCCGAGCTTCCAAGGCTGGCAAAGCGGATGGACGCGCTTGACCGGCTGAGATCCGAATCGACGTCGAATGTCCTGACGGAAATTGGTCCAATCCTGGTATCGGCGCGCGGTTTGTCCGGTACCGCGAGACGCTTCATCTCAGCCGCGCGCCGTGCTGCAGCCAGCTTCTGGCGACGAACGGCACCTTGATCGCTGCGTTTATTCCGCAGCCTGCGCCTGTGACGGCAGTCCCAGCCAATCCCTGCAATCGGCCAGCGCTCTCGCCGTGATCGCATGACGTTTGGCGACGGTCTTGTCCTTGCCGCGCAGGCGCTTGCCTTCGGCCTTCGGCGCTTCGACCGGCGGGAAAAGGCCGAAATTGACGTTCATCGGCTGGAAGGAGCGTTTGCCGGGCTCATCGTCCGACACGATGTGCCCGCCGGTGATGTGATTGAGCAGCGCGCCGAAGGCGGTGGTCGCCGGCGGCAGCGCGGGCGCCCGGCCGAGCCGCTCGGCGGCGGCAAAGCGGCCGGCGAGCAGGCCGATCGCGGCGCTCTCGACATAGCCTTCGCAACCGGTGATCTGGCCGGCAAAGCGCAGGCCAGGCCGCGATTTCAGCTGCAAAGAGGGGTCGAGCAGCGTCGGCGAGTTGATGTAGGTGTTGCGGTGGAGGCCGCCGAGGCGGGCGAAGTCCGCGTTTTCGAGCCCGGGAATGGTGCGGAAGATGCGCACCTGCTCAGCATGCTTCAGCTTGGTCTGGAAACCGACCATGTTGTAGAGCGTGCCGAGCGCATTGTCCTGACGGAGCTGCACCACCGCATAGGCTTTCACCGAGGGATTGTGGGCGTTGGTCAGGCCCATCGGCTTCATCGGGCCGTAGCGCAGCGTCTCGACGCCGCGCTCGGCCATCACCTCGATCGGCAGGCAGCCGTCGAAATAAGGCGTGCCTTCCCACTGCTTGAATTCGGTTTTCTGCCCGTCGAGCAGCGCCTGGACGAAGGCGAAATACTGCTCCTTGTCCATCGGGCAGTTGATGTAGTCCTTGCCGGTGCCGCCGGGGCCGACCTTGTCGTAGCGCGACTGGAACCAGGCCGTGTTCATGTCGATCGTGTCGAAATGCACGATCGGCGCGATCGCGTCGAAGAAGGCCAGCGCATCGGCGCCGGTCGCCTCGGCGATCGACTGCGCCAGCGACGGCGCCGTCAGAGGACCGGTGGCGATGATCGCCTGGTCCCACTCCGCTGGCGGGAGCCCAGGCACTTCCTCGCGCTGGATGGTGATCAGCGGATGCGCTTCGATCTTCGCGGTGACCGCGTCGGAAAACCGGTCGCGGTCGACGGCCAGCGCGCCGCCGGCGGGAACCTGGTTGGCGTCGCCGGCGCTCATGATCAGCGAGCCGGCCAGCCGCATTTCGGCATGCAGCAGGCCGACCGCGTTGCTCTGGGCATCGTCGGAGCGGAAAGAGTTCGAGCAGACAAGCTCGGCCAGACCATCGGTCTTGTGCGCGTCGGTGCCGCGCACCGGGCGCATCTCATGCAGCACGACCGGAACGCCGGCCTCGGCGATTTGCCATGCCGCTTCGGAGCCGGCGAGGCCGCCGCCGATGACGTGTACGGGATTTTTGCTCATGAGCGCCGGAATAATCGCTTGGCGGCCCGATTGCAATTGCCGGGCGGCGACGGCGAGAAGCTGGCGCCAAAAACAACAACACCCGCCGGGGGAGGAGGTCCGGCGGGTGTCGTTTTGGGGGTCGATCCTCGGGAGGAGGTGAAGATCGACCTAATTCGTCATCGCCGGGGAGGAGGTCGGCTTTGACGAAATTCCTTTCGCTTTTTAGAGGGGGCGAAACCCCTGGAAGACGAACTACGTTCGCTTGGAAGACGAACTTCGTTCGCTTCTGAACAACGCCCGCCGGGGGAGGAGGTCCGGCGGGCGCCGTTTCAGTGGCCAACCCTCGGGAGGAGGTGAAGGTTGACCGTATCCGTCAGGGTCGGGGAGGAGGTCGACCCTGGCGAAATTCCTTACTTAGATCGCCTTGCGGGCGACCATCTTGATCTGGTCACGGACGATGCCGAGATCATGGAGCTGACGGTTGGAAAGCCGACCCAGCTCGGAAACCGTCTCGCGATAAACGCGCCAGTTACGGTAGCTACGGATCAGGTTCATTGTCTTACTCTCTTCAAAACTGGCTCGGACCATTTGCGGTCCGAAGCGGATTAGACCGCCTTGCGGGCGACGTAGTGGATGTCGCTGCGGCTGATGCCGAGGTCGGTCAGTTCACGGTTCGACAGGCGGTTCAGCTCGGAAACGGTTTCCCGGTAGCGGCGCCAGTTGCGGTAGTTGCGGATCAGGTTCATGGTAGTTCTCGTTTCGTCTTTAGTTCGGATCATTCCGTTTGTGTACGAACAGAAAATAGGTGGGATCATATCGGTTTAAAAGTGCCGTTGGCGCATGGCAGCAATGCAAATTGTGCAATGCAACATTAACGGCCATTCACGCCTGCGTCACAAAGAGGGCCGAATCGAAAAATGCCGCTGCGTCAACGGTTTGGCTGTTTCGACTAAGGAATTGGTCAGGCTTGGGGGAAATGCATGGCGGGCTACGCCACACGGGTGAGGGCGGATATCGCCCGCTGGCGGGAGACCGGGCTGATCGATCCCGCCACGGCGGAGGCGCTGACGCGCGACGTCGCCGCCAATGAACACGCGTCGCTGAGCTTCGGCTCGATCCTGGCAATGATGGCGGCGCTTTTGTTCGGCGCCGCGATCCTGATCTTCGTCGCCGCCAATTGGGAGGCCTTCCCGCGCCTCTTGCGCGTGGCGGCGCTTTTTGCCGTCATCCTCGGCGGCTATGTCGGCGGCGCGGTGCTGAAGACGCGTGACCATGCCGCGATCGGCGAGGCGCTGTGGATCGTTGCCGCGGCGGCCTTTGGCGGATCGATCGCGCTGATCGGACAGATGTACCACCTTTCGGGCGACGAGGCCTCGGCGCTGGTGACATGGTGCGCCGGCACGGCGCTGGCGGCGGTCGCGCTGCGTTCAAGCCCGCTGACGGTCGCGGCGGTCGGCATTGCCGACGCCTGGCTGGTCCTCAAGGGGTTCGGCTTCTACTGGCGCGCAGAAACTCCGCATCTCTTCATCGTCGTGGCGATTGTCTTGTTCTCCATCTCGTTCTGGACGCGCAGCCGGGCCGCGCGCCACCTCGTCATTTTGTCGGTCATTCTCTATCTGGTTCTGCTGGCCACGGACCGCGAGACGCTGCCGGTGGCCATGTCGCTGGCCATCGCCTCAGCGCTGCTCTTTGCCGCTTCGGTCTTTGCGGGCGATCCGATCGACAGGATCCTCCAGCTCGGCGGACGGCTGCCCTTGCACGCCTTGCTCGGCTTCCTCACCGGCATGGCGATCATCCAGTTCGAGCTGGCGGATGAAAGCACATACAACAGCGGATTTGCCGTCGCTTCGATCGTAGCGCTGGCCAGTATCGTGGCGGCAATCATGCTGGCGGGCCGCGAGAGCAGGGGCTTGCGCTGGCTGGCCTATACCGGCTTCGCCTTCGAGCTCGCCATCATCTACAGCGTCACCTTGAGGTCGATGCTGGATACGGCCGCCTTCTTCCTCGCGGCGGCGGTGCTTCTCGGCATACTGGCGCTGGTCATCATCCGCATCGAGAAGCGCATGAAAGCCCCTGCCGGAACAGGAGCAACAGCATGACCGGCAAGAAACTGATTATCTCCGCGCTGGTGCTGGCGCTTGTCCAGATCGGCTTTCTCGGCTGGATCATCGCCGGCCGCGCGGCGATCCTGCGCAACGGCAAGGAAGTGCTGTTGAAAGTCCAACCCGTCGATCCGCGCGATCTCCTGCGCGGCGACTACATCTCGCTCAACAACAACATTTCGCGCATTCCGGTGAAATTGATCGCCAACATTCCGCAAGGCAAGCTCTCCAGCGACGACACATCGATCGTGGTCCGGCTGAAGAAGGGCGCCGACGGTTATTGGCAGCCGACTGCGGCATGGTTCGGCCGGGCGCCGTCACCGGCAGGCGAGGGCGAAGCGGACATTGCCGGCCATGTCGTGGAGGGCTGGGGCCTTCGTGATACAGACGCGACGATCGCGCCGGACTATGGGATCGACCGCTTCTACCTGCCGGAAGGCGAGGGCGTGGCGATCCAGGACGACATTCGCGTGCGGCCGTTCGGCATCAAGCTTGCGCTCGCATCCGACGGCACGGCACAGATCAAGGCGCTGATGGACGGCGACAAGACGCTGTTCGAGGAGCCGCTTTATTAGTGCCTTGGCTCAACGCTGACAGCGCCGGTCCTCCTTCGCCAAGGCTTCGGAGGACACCCTACGCTCTAGCGAGCTCCAAGTGGCTCGCCACCCGAAGCTCGCCAGAGCGTAGGGTGGTGCGGATGAAGGGACTCGAACCCCCACGCCTTTCGGCACTGGAACCTAAATCCAGGGCGTCTACCAATTCCGCCACATCCGCGTTCCCCGGCAATCCCATGTAGCCATCATTCTGTCAATGTCGGGGCCCAAGTCATGCTTATCCGGCTAGGCGCGAAGATAGTTGAAAATTAGCCTAGCCTGTGACAAAAGGCGTGTCGAATGTGACGGAACGTGAATTTCCGCTTCTGCAAGATGTGAAAAGTTACAGGTAAAACAAAGACTTATTCGCATCTGGCAAGGCGCAGTTCAGGAGAGGTTGAACCGCATTAGCGGTCAAATCGCCAGGTTCCGTACCAAAAGCCATTTCCGGCAACATCATACCGGCAGGCTGTAAACGGCTAGGACCGTTTGGCAGTCTCATTGTTAAAACAAAGGTTCTAGGATGCAGGTCACCGAAACGCTCAACTCCGGTCTCAAGCGCGAGATCAAGATCACCGTGCCGGCCGGTGACATGGAAGCCAAGCTGATGGCGCGGCTGACCGATGCCCGCGACAAGGTGCGCATCAACGGCTTCCGCCCGGGCAAGGTGCCGGTGCAGCATCTGCGCAAGATGTACGGCAAGTCGTTCATGGCCGAGGTCGTCAACGAGATCCTCAACGACTCGACCCGTTCGATCATCTCGGGGCGCGGCGAAAAGGCCGCCATGCAGCCCGAAGTGATCATGACCGAGGACGAGAAGGAGGCCGAGAAGATCCTTGCCGGCGGCGCCGACTTCGAATTCAGCCTCAACTACGAGGTCATTCCGGCGATCGAGATCAAGGATTTTTCCGACATCAAGGTGACGCGTCAGGTCTATGACGTGCCGGAATCGGAGGTCGAGGATCAGGTCAAGCGCGTTGCCGAATCGGCGCGCAGCTATGAACCCAAGACCGGCAAGGCCGCCGAGGGCGACCGCGTGAGCATCGACTATGTCGGCAAGATCGACGGCGAGGCCTTTGCCGGCGGCGCCGGCACCGACCAGCCGCTGGTGCTTGGCTCCAAGGAGTTCATCCCGGGCTTCGAGGACCAGTTGATCGGCACCAAGGCCGGCGACGAGAAGCAGGTCACCGTCACGTTCCCCGAAAACTACCAGGCGGCGCATCTGGCCGGCAAGGAAGCCACCTTCGACGTCACCGTTAAGGAAGTGTCGGCCCCCGGCGCGCTCGAGGTCAATGACGAGACGGCCAAGAATCTCGGCCTGGAATCGTTGGATCGCCTGCGCGAGATCGTGCGCGGCCAGATCGAGAACCAGTTCGGCTCGATGACCCGCCAGAAGGTCAAGCGCCAGTTGCTCGACCAGCTCGACGCGTCCTATTCGTTCGAGGCGCCGTCCAAGCTCATCGAGGCCGAGTTCAACAACATCTGGGCTCAGGTCAACCGCGACCTCGAAGCCGCCGGCCGCACTTTCGCCGACGAGGAGACGACCGAAGAAGAGGCGCGTGCCGAATATATGCGCCTTGCCGAGCGCCGCGTGCGTCTCGGCCTGGTGCTCGCCGAGATCGGCGAGAAGGCCGGCGTCACCGTGTCGGACGAGGAACTGCAGCGCGGCCTGTTCGAGCAGGTGCGCCGCTTCCCGGCCAACCAGCAGCAGGAAGCCTTCGAATATTATCGCAGCAACCCGGAAGCCATCAACGCTCTGCGCGCTCCGATGTTCGAAGAGAAGGTCGTCGACTATCTGCTCGGCCAGATTTCGGTCAATGACGTCAAGGTCGGCAAGGATGAGCTGATGGCCGACGACGAGGAGGCCGAGGCCGCGACCAAGGCGAAGCCGGCCAAGAAAGCTTCCTCGAAGAAGGCCGAAGCCAAGGCAAGCGAACCAAAGACGGGTGAAGCAAAGGCGGCCGAAGCCGCCGACGAGGCGGAAGAGCCAAAGAAGAAGGCCGCGCCGAAGAAGAAAGCCGCCAAGGAAGCCGAGTAACAGGTTTCAATGCCGCGATTTCGAAAGGCCGCCTTCGGGCGGCCTTTTTCGTTGCGGGGTGTTCATTGTGGCGGCGCGGCAACACAGACAACTTGTCTTGATTGCCCGGTGCTGGCGATACCAGGCATTGAACATTATCTGCGCTTCATCGCATTCGCGGGCGTTTGGAGGCATCGGTGAGGCTGGGGTTCATGATGAGAGACGTGGTCGTTGCCGCGGCGCTCTTGTTGGCCACAGCGGTCGGCGTCGCGCGGGCCGAGCCGAATCTGGGCAACTGGAGTGTCGGCTCCGGCAATGACGGCCAGATCACGGCATCGCTCCATGCCAGCAACAAGCTGATCACCGGCGGCGGAGCCCTGGGTTACAGTCCGGTGCTGACGCTGGTTTGCCGGCCCGATGGGGAACCGCGCTGGAGCGAATGGCTCCAGCTCAATGATGCCGTCTCCGCCAGCCGCAAGATCACCATCTCCGTCGCTGTCGACGGCGGCGGCAGAACCGACGAAAGCTGGTCGGTCGGCCCGCGCGGCAGAACGCTGGTCAGGGACGGAGACGACGGCATCAAGCGGCTGGTTTCGGCCAATCGGTTGACCTTGTCGTGGCGCTTCGGCCTGTTGTCGGGGCGCGGTGAGGCCGATTTCGAGCTCGCCGGTCTCTCCGAGGCGGTCGGTCAGCTCGCCGCGAGTTGCAAGACCGATCCGCCGTGATGAGCCGCCTCACACCTTTCGGCATCATGCTCCGGATTAAAGCGCGTCGCGTTGAACCGGATCCATGCGACGCGCTTTAAGTCTTTGTTTTTATGCATGTCGTCTTCCCAAAACCGAGGTCACTTTGGGCGACATGCATTAGCGACACCATTTCTCCACGGTGATCGCTATCGCCTTCGTGCAATCGATGAGGTCGCGTACCGAGACCCGTTCATTGGGCTGATGCGCCTGCGCCGGGTCGCCGGGGCCGAAGTTGACCGTCGGGGTGTTGCCGAGGCCGGTGGGCAGGCCGATGTCGCTATGCGCGCCGAAGCCGCTTAGCGCCGGCGACAGATCGGCGTCCTTCACGGCTTCCTGGAAGACACTCACGAACGGATTGTCAGAAGGGATTTCGGCGCAGTCGGCATCAAGTATCCATTCGACGCGGGCAGGGTGCAGGCGCAGATAAGGGTCTGCCTGGCAGACATTGGCGATATGCTCCTCGATCTCGCGCTTGACGTTGCCGCCCAGCCTGAATTCGTCATGCTCGCTCGGAAGATACTGTGCGTCGATGATGATCTCGGCGCGCCCCGCCATCGAGGAGGGGTGCTCGCCGGCACTCACCTGGGTGACGATGATCTGGTTCGGCAGATCCATCAGGGGATGGTTCTTCCGCGGGTCGAACATCCAGCGCCGGTTGAGAATGTCGATGCCGTCCAGGATTTGCCGGCACAGTTGCACCGCATCGACCGGCCCGCTCGAATACCAGGCATTCGGGGTGAGTTCCGCATGTCCGCCGATGCCATCGACGATGACCTTGCCCCACAGGATGCCATGGCATAGCGGCGCGATCCTGTTCGCCGTCGGCTCGGTCATGATCCCGGCATCGGCGTGAAAGCCGCGATCGACCATGGCGAGCGATCCCATGCCGCCGATCTCCTCGTCGACGACCGTCGTGAATACGACGTCGCCCGACAGGCGTATACCCAGCTCCTTCAGGATTTCGACCGCCATCAGCATGCAGGCGACGCCGCCCTTCATGTCGACGGTGCCGCGGCCGTGCAGAAATCCGTCCTTGAGAACCGGTCCGAACGGATCGGTTGTCCAGTGTCCGGCCGCTCCCGGCGGCACGACGTCGATATGGCCGGTCAGCATGATGGAGCGGCCGCCGCCGGTTCCCTTCAGGACGCCACCGAGATTGGGCCTGCCATCGAAGGTCCGGCCTTTGTTGGCGCCGGCGCGTCCTTGATACTTCTCGTAGAGCGCCGGGCCGTCCGGATCCCAAAGATCGGTCGAGAAACCGAGCGCATCGAGGCGCTTCTGCAGGTAGAGTTGGCAGTCACGTTCGCCGGGGCCGGCATCCTTGGGGTTGGATTTCACGATGGACGGAAAGGCGACGAGGTCGCTCAGCGTCTCGACGATGCGATCGGCTTTTGCCTCGACGCGCGCGGCGATGATCTCTTCGATGGCAGGCATTGTTATCTCCAACGGTAGGAAAGCCGGTCGGCTAGAAGAACGAAAACGAGAAGCGCGCCAACAATTCCGACCTGCCAGACCGTGTTGATGTTCAACTGCAGCAGACCGGTCTTCAGCGTGGTCAGAAGGAGCACGGCCGCGAACACCCCGCCGACGCCGCCACGCCCGCCGGTGATGGCGATGCCACCGAGCATGGCGGCGGTCAGCGATTCCAGTTCGAGGTTCTGGCCGATGTTCGGCCGGCCGCTGCCGAGCCAGGCGAGCGACACGAGACCGGCGGCGCCGGCGAGGCCGCCGCTCAGCATATAGAGGATGAAACGGACACGGCCGACGGGGATGCCCACGAGCCGCGCCGACCGTTCGTTAAAGCCCATGGCATAGATCCAGCGTCCCCAACCCGTCGCTATCAGCATCAGGCCGGCAAGCGCGAAGCAGGGAATGGCCAGGGTGAGAAAGGGCAAGGGGATGCCGAGGAAAACGCCGCGCCCCCATGGCAAGAGCCAGGAAGGCACGCCTGCCTGAGCCGCGCCCCCGGTGATGGCGAGCGCCACTCCGGAATACACGAAGAAGGTGCCGAGCGTGGCGATGAAGGGCAGAAACCCGAGCCGCGCGACCAGGATTCCGTTCACGGCGCCCAGCATCGCACCCGCGAGAATGCAGGCGGCGGGCAGCAGAAAGGATGGCAGCCCCAGCTTGATGCACAGCATTCCGGCTATGGCGGAAAGCGAGACGGCGCCGCCGACGGACAGGTCGATGCCGGCGCCGCCCGCCAGGATGACCAGCCCCTGGCCAAGGCCGACCACGGCCAGGATCGTCGAGAACTGCAGGACGGTCGTAACCGTGCCGAGGTTGTAGGCCGAGGGCTTGAGCACCAGGAAGCCCAGGACCACGAGCAGCCACAACCCGCAGAGCAGGCTCAGGACGAGGGCTGGGCCTTGCAGGTTTTTCAGCTTGTTCATGCGCGCGCCCTCAGCAGTCTGGCCGGCGAGATCCGGTTCGTGACGGCTTCGAAACCAAGCACGCCGATAATGAGCACGCCGGTGACCACCGGCTGCCAAAGCGAGGGGACGCCGATCAGGAGCAATCCGTTCTGCAGGATTCTCAGAAGGAGCACGCCAAGAACCGTGCCGATCAGGCTGCATCTGCCGCCCAAAATGCTCGTGCCGCCAAGAATGACCGCCGCTATGGCGTCGAGCGCCAGGGTGCTGCCGGTCGTCATCTCCACATTGCGGTAGGTCGCGACATAGAAGGTGGCGGCAATGCCGGTCAGCACGCCGCTGATAAGGAACGTGATGAAGCGGACCCTGATTACCGGTATCCCCGAGAGCCTCGCCATTTCTTCCGAATGGCCGATCGCCAGCAGGTGGGGACCATAAGGGGTTCGTCGCAGCGCCAGCCAGACGGCGAGATAGGCGAGGACGATGACAATGGCGGAGACGGGCACACCCAGCGCGGTGGCCGCCAGGAGATCCGTCAGGCTGGAGGGCAGGCCGGAGAGCCACTGTCCGCCGAGAAGGACGAAGACCGCGGTGCGGTAGACGCCGAGAAGGCCGAGCGTTCCGACAATGGCGGGAATGCGGCCCAGCACGACGACCGCGGCCGTCACGCAACCCAGCAGCGCGCCGACCAGCGGGCCGACGAGAAGGGCCAGCGCCGGGCTGCCTTCATCTCCGAGCAGGCGGCCGACCGCTATGGCAGCGAGACCCATCACGATGCCGATCGACACGTCGATGCCACCCATGGCAAGCAGAAGGGTCATTCCAAGGCCGGTGAGCAGCAGCTCGACGCTGTTGCGCAAGACCGTGGCGGCGTTGCCAAGCGTCGCGTAGTGGGGCGATGCGACGGAAAAGACGACGATTGCCAGCAAGCAGGCGGCAAGCAGGGACCATTCCCGCCCGTTCCTGGAGAAACTGCCAGTTCCAAACTGTCGCATCGCGTTCATGACAGAATTCAGAAGTTGAACTTGTCGACGTTTTCCGCGGTGAAGACGGCCGGCGGCCCGAGCAGCAGGATGCCCTTCGCGGCATCATAGCTGACGGGGTTCTCGAGGCCTGGAACCTTGTTCTCGGCCTCGAAGGGCTTGCCGTCGATCAACTGCTTGCCGGCCCAGACCGTCAGATAGCCAAGCTGCTCCGGATCCCACAGCACGGTAAAGCCGAAGGCGCCGCTCTTGAGGTAGGACCTGGCCGTGTTCGGGCTGCAGTAGCCCGTGCCGATCACCGAGCCGATCTTCTTTGCGGTTTCGATCGCCTGCGCGACGCCCGGGCAAGTCGAGGACGCGACGGCGATGATGGCCTTGATATCGGGATTGGCGGCCATGAGGTCGCCGGCGATCTGCGCGGCGCGCTCGGCGGTGCCGCCGGCATATTGCGGGGCGAGCAGCTTGAGCTTCGGGTATTTGCCGGCGGCCTCCTTCTGCATGAAGCCGATCCAGGCGTTGAGGTTGGACGCGGTTGCCTCCCCTGAAACGATGCCGATGGTCGCATCCTCGCCGACGCGCTTGACCAACTCGTCGACGATGGTGTTGCCGAGGCCCTCGTCGGTTGCCTGGGCCACATAGACCGCGCGGCCGCTGTCCGGCGCGTCGCTGTCGCTGGTGAAGAGCTTGATGCCCTTTGCCTTGGCCGCCTCGACCACGGGCGCGATGCTGGAGGCATCGAGGACGCTGACCGAGATCGCGTCGACGCCCTGGTCGATCATGTTCTGGACGATCTGCAACTGGTCGACCGGATTGGTGTCGACGGGACCGGAGTAGATGAAATCCACTCCGAGGTCCTTGGCGGCGCGGTTGCCGCCGGCCTGCATGGCGTTGAAATAGGGGATGCCGATCAACTGCGGGACGAAGGCGACCTTCTTGTCCGCGGCGTTGACCGTCGTCGAAACCACAAGTGACAGAACCGTCACCATCAGCGCTTTTCCGATTTTCGCTAGCATTGGATTTTTGTCCTCTCTGGAATTGACGTGCATTTTCATTCTGTTCTTTCGAGCGCCCGCACGTCGGGATGGGCGCCTGTTATGAGCGAGACAACTTCCTCGGGGTTGGTGTCGGCCGTGAGCCGCTCAGCCACCTTGCGGCCGCGCCGGAACACGACGATGCGGTCGGCGACCTCGAACACTTCGGAAATGTTGTGGCTGATGAGGACGACGGCGCAGCCGCGCGCGGCAAGCCGCCGCGTCAGCGCCAGGACCTTCCTCGTCTCGGCGACCGCGAGCGCCGCCGTCGGCTCGTCCATGATGACCAGCTTGGCATTGAGATTGAGGGCGCGGCAGATGGCGACGGCCTGGCGCTGGCCCCCGGACAGGGTGCCTACGGGCGCCTCCGGATCGGAAATATGAGCGTCGATCTCTTTCAGCAGGGCATCGACGCGCTGGCGCATTTCCTTGCGCCGCAGAAATGGAATGCCGAAAATGGAGCGTTTCAATTCGCGGCCGAGAAACACGTTCTCGGCGATCGAAAGGTTCTCCGAAAGCGCGAGTTCCTGGTAGATCGTCGCGATCCTCGACGCCGCCGCGTCCTTTGGGGACGAGAACGTCACCGGGCGACCCTCGACGAGGATCTCGCCATCGCTTGGCGGATGCGCGCCCGCCAGGATCTTGATGAAAGTCGATTTGCCGGCGCCGTTGTCGCCCAGCAGCGCCAATACCTCGCCGGGACGAATATCCAGGTCGACGTTCGACAGCGCGGTCAGCGCTCCGAAACGCTTGGCGATATTCCTGGCCGCCAGAAATGGTTCTGTCATCGGGGTTCCCGGTGTTGCTGTTCGGCGGGATGAAGACGGATGGGCCATCCCGCTTTGTCCTTTGGCGCGGCGGATACGCCTAGGCGAGCCCGCTGACCCAGCGGAGCACATTGGCCCAGAGCCGCGCATAGCCGGGCCATTCGACAAAGCTGTTGGGCAGCCAGTGCGGGCCGATGTCCGAGGTCCATACCAGCGTGCGGCCGTTGCCGTGGCGCCCGGTGACCAGAAGGGGATGGCCGCCCTGATCCCGCGGCAGCCGGGCGAGGATCTCGACATCGTCCCTGTCGCGGGCGATCACCTCGTTGGCGCCGAGAAGGATCGGCCATTCGCCAGTGATGCCGGCGAGGATCGGATGATCGCCCGGGCCGGTGATCGAGGGCCGGAACCCCTCGGGAATCTCGAGCCGGTCGTCATGGGGAAGGCAGGTCACCGGCAGGGCCTCCTCGACGGCGGTGCGATGCCAGCGGGCCTTGCCGTCGATGCCCTGGAAGCTGAAATAGCCGCCGATCATGACCAGACCGCCGCCGGCCAGCGTCCAGTCGCGCAGTAGCTTCAGCCGGTTGGGCACCGTCTTGCCGTGCAGCCACACATCAGGATGAAGCAGGAGCGAGTTGGCGCCGATATCGGACAGGATGATCGCCTTGTACCGCGACAGGCCCTCCATGGTGAAAGGCAGTTTTTCGACAGCCTCGTGGGCCGGCATGTAATCGAGATCGAACTCGCTGTCCTTCAGGGCATCGACGAGCGGTGTCGCACCCAGATGAAAGGTAACGCTGCCAAACTGATCGAACCCCTTGTAGTGGGTGGCCGAACTCATCCAGCTTTCGCCGACCAGAAGGGCCCTTGTCTTCGTCACGGTCATGTTCTCCCTCTCGCGCCGCCTGACCACGGCATTGAATCTCGTGCTTCAAGCCACCGCTAAACTGTTGATCTAGATGGCCATCATGGCTGTGCTGCCCTGCGTTGCGGCTGCCTTCAGTGCTTCAAAGTTCGCGATATAGCCCTGGGCGCCTTCGACCGTCGTGGTCAGGCTGGCGCCGATCGCCGCATAACGCGCCGCATCCGCCAGCGGCGCGCCGTGCAGCCAGAGGCTGAGGAAGATGCCGGCAAAGCTGTCGCCCGCACCGGTCGCGTCGACGCGATCGACGGGAAGGGCGGGCACCTCGATCTGGGGGCCGCCATTGGCCGGGAAGACGACCGCGCCGAATTCGCCGAGCGTCAGCACAACCGTTCCGCGCGGCCGGACGCGAGACAGGATCTGCCTGGTGTCTTCGATCATGGTCGCCATCCGGGCCCGCAAATCGAAGATTTCCCGTATCGTCACATCGTTGATGAAGGTCAGATCGATCTGCCCGATCATCTGGGTGAAGACTTCCGGCTTGCGCGCGCTTCTGGGAAGGCCGGCGGAATGCAGGCTCACCTTCCAGCCCGCCTGGTGAAAGCGCGCGATGGAGGCGGTCATCGTTTCATAGTGAAAGCCTTCGATGTGGAGGCAGGCAGGGCGCTGCTCCGGCTCGATGACCAGATTGGCGGTCAGATCGACTTCGCCCAGTTCGAATGGCTCACTGATGATCGTGCGGCTGCCATTGCGCTCGATGATCACGATCGCCTGCGACAATCGATTGTTGGGCGTGCTGCGGATGGGCAGGGCGTGGACGCCAAGTTTCGCAAGCTCGCGAAGCGCCCAGTCGCTTTCCGGATCCTCGCCGACGGCCGTCGCCAGTTCCACGTCGAGGGCATAGGGCGCGCCGACACCCGCCGCGGCTACGGCAAGGTTGGCGGCGGGACCGCCCAGGGCCTTCTCGATATGGCTGGCCGTGATGCGGTCGTCCCTGTGCGGCAGCACTTCGACGCGGCACAGAAAGTCGACGCTGACCCGGCCGGCCACCAGGAGCCTCGGCAAGTGATCCAGATTCTTTTGCCTTGCGGGGAGGCGGCCCGGCAGCGATCGCGCGAAGGAACTCGGCCGGTACATCAGCGCCGCGATCGCCTTTTCGATGCGGTCGCGCGTGCCGTCCTTCAAGCCCGCGGTGCCATTGATGAAGTTCGACACCGTTCCGATCGAAACACCGGCGGTTCGCGCAACATCGGCGATTGTAGGACGCTTGCGGGCCAATTGCTCAATCCTGATTGAAGCGTTTCAACGCTAGCAATGCCGCCGGCACGGCTCAACGAAATCGTTTTCCAAAATTGGTGATCGGATCAGATGCTCTCGACAAATGGACCTAAGAACGAAGATTTTTCTAAAATCATATTTCTAAAATTGAACAATTTTCAATTTCGGGTACAAAATTTGTGCAGGCAATTTCTTTGCACTCAATTTGGCCTGACCCCCGCAGATCCCCAGCCTGGGTGCCTTGCCTAGATCAGCAGCAGGCCCTTCATCGAGGCGTTGCCCTTACGGCCGATGATGATGTGGTCATGCACGGAAATGCCAAGCGGCTTGGCCGTATCTATGATCTGCTTGGTCATGTCGATGTCGGCGCGCGACGGCGTCGGGTCGCCGGAAGGATGGTTGTGCACAAAGCCACGCTCGTTCATAACTATCTGAAAATGCTTAGTTAATTATTTATATGAAATAAGATGGGGTAGGTTTTGGGGATCGAAGTTTCGCCAATCTCTGCGTTTATCACGGGTGATCCCTTCATCTCCTTCCGGGTCGTTTTGCCGCAAGGCACATCACGAGATTATTCCGCTCCCAGGGCGCCGACATTCTACGTGATTGCAAAAAGCTGCCGCACCTACGTCGAAAAGATCGAAAATTTCTAAGCCGAACATATCGGCAACAGCCTGCTCGGTTATCAATGTGCGCCCGCCGAAGGCGTCTGCCTGCCCAAGCAAGTCCCGAGGGGCAGACCTCGCCTCCGCAGATAGTCCAACGGGGTGGGCCGCTCAATCTCAAGGCGCGCGCTTTCGAAGTTCGCGCCACGCGCGCGATCTCCTTTGCGCAGGAGCGATCGGGCGCGTCATCCCGGATGCCGATATGGGTCATCTTCCGTACGCGTGGATCTTCGCCACGAGCTCATTTGGCTCACACGCCTGACAGACGGTGCCCGCGTCTTAGCAGAGTACCAGGCCAAGGAGCTCCCTTTCGTGTCGGTCCGACGCCACGAGAACAAAAGGAACACTTTCCTTGCCCGTAAAGTCAATCTCCGGCCCAAGCCATCGCATGTAATCGGACGGCGCCAGAATTACCGGCATGCGGTCGCTGGGCTAGTGACGCAGCACAACATGCTTGTGAAGGTTGAGTGTAGCTGCTGGCGCGTACGCTATGGCCGCTCGGTCGATCTATAATGGTCTATGGCGGCGGCGTCGTTCCGCCACTGAGCGACGTATTGCTCAGAGCGTCTCGGTGGATGAGGTGCTTGGCCGTTTGATCTCGCCCCGGTTGTTCGCCTGGCTCGCCAGCACGGCTTCGGCTGCTTTCTCCAGCAACAGATGAGTTGGTGTGCTTCCGCTGAGCGGGCGTATCGAATAGATTTGCAGCGGCGAGGGCTCGGGGTCGGAACTGAGACGTCGGAGGCGTCCGGTCTCCATCTCTTCTCGATAGAGCTGCTCGGGAAGGTAGGCGAGGCCGAGGCCGGCGATCGCAAGGCTGGCTGCTGTCCGGAACGTGTTGCAGATGGTCAGATTGCGGAAATGGACATCGTTCGTCGTCAACCAGCTCAGCGTTGATCCACGAAACTGCCATTCGCGTGATGTTGCGATGACCGGGAGCTCGCTCAAGCGCTGAGGCGTCAGGACCTCGGGGACGGTAGGGAGTTCGGGAGCGCACATCCAGGCAAATTGGATCATCTCGATCGGATTGGAAGCGAAACGCGACTGCGGCATCTCGCAGGCTGCGAAAGCGACATCGAGACTGCCGGCGTACAGTTTTTCCTCGATCAGATGCGACAAGCTCACCTCAAGTTCGAGCTGCAGGCGCGGGTAGGTCTGTCGCACGAAGCGGATGAGCGCCGGCAGCCAGGTGAGAGCCACGATCTCGGCCACGCCGAGCTTGATGTAGCCGACGATTTCCTCCTTTTCGGCCACGGCGTGGAGAAAGCGATCCGAAGCGAGCAGGATTTCCTCGGCATGCGGCATCAACAGGGCGCCTTGCGAGGTCAGCCGCGCTGTACGCTGCGAGCGGTCGAACAACGGAACACCGATGCGCGCTTCCAATTCCTGTATGCGCATCGAAACCGCGGACTGGGTCGCGTTCAGCCTGAGTGCGGCCTGGGCAAAGCTGCCGAGGCGGGCGGCCCAGTAGAAGGTCTCGATCTGCCGGTGGTTCAAGGTCCGCCCTCCGTTCTCCCGCCATTACTTCAAAGTTTCTGATGCGTGTCCACGGAAATAATTCGATTTTCCTGGCATATCGACCGTGACATGGATGGATGCCGCAACAGCCGCGCCCCGCGCAGTCCGGCCGACAGACCCACGTGCGACGATGAGTGAGGAACCGTGCCCAAATCAGCCAAAATCATCGAGATTGATCCGGCTTTCGTTGAGAAGACCATCCTCGAACTCGCTTCCTACGGTGCCGTTGGGGAGACCGGCGTCTCGCGCACCGTGTATTCGCCGGAATGGGTGGGGGCGACCGACTACTATGCTCGCGGTTGCGCCGAAGCCGGGCTCGAGGTTCATCGTGATTCCGTCGGAAACGTATGGGGACGGCTACGCGGGACGAGCGACGAAAAGGCAATCGTGTCCGGCTCGCATATCGATACCCAGACGCCCGGCGGTCGCTACGACGGAGCACTGGGGGCGGTTGCGGCCCTGATCGCGGTCAAGGCGCTGAAACAGCAGTTCGGCACGCCAACGCGCACGCTGGAAGCGGTCGCCTTCTGCGAAGAGGAATCGAGCCGGTTTCCCAATGCCAATTATTGGGGCTCCCGCGCGGTCACCGGACGGATCGCTCCCGGCGACCCGGACCGCGTGATCGGCTTTTCAGGCGAGACGATCGCTGCGGCCATGCGCTCGGTTGGGCTCGATCCGGAGCGCATTCCCGAGGCGCAGCGTAACGACATCGACAGCTTCATCGAACTCCATATCGAGCAGGGACCCATCCTTGAGCAGGCGGGATTGCCGGTCGCGATCGTCGATGCGATCACCGGGATCCGTCACTACAGCGCCGAGATAGCGGGGGTGCAAAACCATGCCGGCGCCTTTCCCATGGACATACGCCATGATCCGCTGGCGGGCTTCGCCGAAATGGCGTCCGGCCTGATCAACACGGCACACCGTTTGGGCCGGCCTGCCGTCACGACCATCGGCCGCGTGCTTGTCGAGCCCAATTTCCCCGGTATCATTCCGGCCAGCGTGGCGTTCACCATCGATGCCCGCCATCCCGATGCGGAGGCACGCAGGCATCTGTACGAAATGCATGAAGGGCTGATGCGCGAGGTTGCGGGACGCAGAGGGCTCAGCGTCGATTGGCGGATCATGATCGACCATGAACCGTCGCCCTCTGATCCCGGGATTGTCGCAACCTTGCAGCGCGTTGCCCTCGAGCAGGAGGTACCCTTCCTGACGATGGCGAGCGGCGCGGGTCATGATTCCCAGCAGATGGCCGCCATCGCCAAAGTCGCCATGGTCTTCGTCCGCTCCAAGGACGGGCGAAGCCATACGCCGGAGGAGTTTTCCTCGCTGCAGGATATCGTCACCGGCATTCGCGTGCTTGCCGCAGGCCTTCACGCGCTCGCATATTGAAGAGGACCCAACCATGACCTATCCGCGCGACCTGGCTGGCTATGGCCGCAATCCGCCCGACCCGAGATGGCCCGGCGGCAAGAAGCTCGCAGTGCAATTCGTCATCAACTACGAGGAGGGTGGCGAGCATTCGGTGCTGCATGGCGACCGCCACAGCGAGGCCTTCCTGACCGAGGAGCCGACGGTCGCCTTCGCCAATATCCGCAACATCAATGTCGAGTCCCAGTACGAATATGGCAGCCGTGTCGGCTGGTGGCGCCTGTACCGGCTCTTCACCGAGCGCAACATGCCCGTGACCATCTTCGGGATTGCAAGCTCGCTGCAGAAAAATCCTGAAGCAGTCGCTGCCATGAAAGAGGCGAAGTTCGAGATCGCGTCGCACGGCTTGCGCTGGATCCAATACGCGGAGATGCCGGAAGAACAGGAAGCCGCGCAGATCGCCGAGGCCATACGCATCCACACCGAGGTCACGGGCTCGCGGCCTGCCGGCTGGTATACCGGCCGCATGAGCATCAACACACGCAGGTTGATCGTCCAATCCGGAGGGTTCGCCTACGACGCCGATTCGTTCTCCGATGACCTGCCCTATTGGGTCGACGTGGGCGGTCAGGACCATCTGGTCGTCCCGTATACGCTCGACAACAATGACGGGCGCTATGTGAACACCTACGGCTATCAGTCGCCGAGCTTCTCCGCCTATCTGATCCAGGCTTTCGATTTCTTGCGGCGGGAGGCGCAGGTCGCGCCGAGGATGATGAGCATCGGCCTCCACACACGCATTGTCGGCCGGCCCGGTCGGGCGGCCGATTTGGAGCGATTCCTCGACCATGTCGCTGCCGCTGACGACGTCTGGGTGACGAGGCGCATCGACATCGCCGACCATTGGCGCAACACGCACCCGCCGCGGCGCGGATGACAGGCATGGACCGAGCGATCCTGGTAACGGGAGCCTCCGGATTTGTCGGCTCCAGGACCGCAGAGGTTCTGGTTCGAGACGGTTTTGAGGTTGTCGGAGTCGATCTTGTGCCGGCACCGGACACGGGCGTCCTGGCTTGCGATCTTTGCAATGCGGGGAGCTTGTCCAGCATCGGCGGCTCGCGAGACTTTGCCGCCATCGTCCATTGCGGCGCGATCTCCGGCCCCTCGCTCTATCGCGACGAGCCGGGCCGCGTGGCGTGGACGAACATCGCAAGCACCATCAACCTGTTGGAGTTTGCCCGCAAACGGTCGGTTCCACGCTTCGTCTTCGCATCATCGGCAAGCGTCTACGGACCGACAGACACCGATCTTCCGATCGATGAAGATTGCGCCCTGCATCCGCCCTCGATCTATGCCGCGAGCAAGATTTCGGGTGAAGCCCTGCTCGCGGCCTACAGTCGGCAATATGGCATTTCTGGCGTGAGCCTGCGCATCGCAGCGGTCTACGGCCCCGGTCGTCGAACGGCGTGCGTCATTCGCGATATGATCCTCGCCGGGCTGAAGGAGCAGGCGCTCGCCCTGCCTTTCGGCCGCGACCAGCGCTATCACTATGTTCATGTCGACGATGTCGCCGCCGCCTTGAGCGCGGCGGTTCATGCACCCTCGTTCGGCTCGACTGCCTACACGGTTGCAGCCGATCAGGGGATTGTGTTGAGCGCGCTTGCAGACCTGGTTCGCGAGATCGTACCCGGGCCGCCGATTGCGGTCGCGGCCGCGGAGGACCCGCTTTCCGACCCGCAGGGTCCTTACAGGCTGGATGCGGCGGCGCGCGATCTTGGCTGGCGGCCGGCCATCGATCTGGCGAGCGGCATTCGATCCTATGCCGCCTGGATCACATCAGAAAACTTGAAGATTCCGCTTCAAATCAATTCGGTTGCGTGAAATGTCCGGTCTCACGATCCTGATGCTGCAGAGACGGCGAATTTGCTCAGCGCCTACGGGTTAGCACCCGGCCCCGGGTCCGGGCAGGCTCGCAACCACAACAATCCGCCAAAGGCGGACCATCCAGAGAGGGATGTCCAACATGATCAAATATCTAGCCGGCATGGCCGGCTTCGCCAGCGTTTTCGGCCTTGCAGCGATAGCTCCGGCCGCTGCCACCGACCTCGAAGCCATCCAGTCAAGCATTGCCGAGCACCAGAAGCTGCCGACCTTTTCGCCATCGGGCGAAGCCTTCGATGCGAAGGCCTGCATGAAGGGCAAGAAGGCCATGGTCGTGCCTTTCTCCAGCGCGGTCGAGTTCACCGGTGCGGTGGCGAACCGGATGACGGAGATCGCCAAGGAGGTCGGTTTTCAATACGACCACTACCAGACGCAGGGCCAGCCCTCGCAATGGATACAGGGCATCAACCAGGCGATCACGCAGCGCTATGATCTCGTCGATGTCTTGATGTCTGATCCACGGGTTCTCGTTCCGCAGGCGACGCAGGCGGATCAGGCCGGCGTCAAGATAGTGGCGGCGCATGCATCCGGCTTCGACACTCCAGCCCCGGCACCATTCCAGAGCGTGCAGATCGACTACACGCAGGCTGGGCGACTGATGGCGCAATGGGCGGTTCTCAAGACCAAGGGCAAGGCGAACGTGCTTGCCATCGTCGCCGAAGACTCCTTCTCGGCCAATTCGCTCAAGAACGGTATCAAGGAGGTCCTGGAGAAGTGCGAGGAGTGCAAGGTCCAGTACCTCAACGTGCCGGTCACCGATTGGGCGACCCGCATGCAGTCGACGGTCCAGGCGGCGCTGCTGCGTGATCCCTCGGTAAACTACATCCTGCCGATCTATGACGGCATGGCGCAGTTCGTCGTTCCTGCCGTCGCGCTCACCCAGTCCGCTGACCGGGTCAAGATCGCGACCTTCAACGGCAGCCCCTACGTGCTGCAGCTCGTTCAGCAGGGCAGCGTGGAGATGGATATCGGCGAAAGCATCGACTGGGTCGCGCATGCGATCGTCGACGCCGAGATGAGAATGGTTTGCGGCTTGCCCCCGGTGAAGGATCCGAAGGTGCCGCTGTACATATTCGACGCCTCGAATGCCAGCACCGCGGGCACGCCTCCGCAGATCTCCACCGGTTACGGCGACGCCTATGTCGCCGGCTACCGCAAGCTCTGGGGCCTGCAATAATGTTGCCGATGGCGACAGATCAAAGTGTCGCCAACCTTATCATCGTGGGGCTGACCAAGTCCTTCGGTGGCGCCAAGGTCGTGGATGATGTGACCCTGACCGTGAATTACGGAGAGATTCACGGTTTGCTCGGCCACAACGGGTCAGGCAAATCCACACTGATCAAGATGCTGTCCGGCGTCTATGCGCCGGACGGCGGCCGGGTGGTGCTTGGCGGCCGCGAACTGCCGCTGCCGCTGCCGCCCGGGGAGTTCAACCGGTATGGCATAGCGGTCGTTCACCAGGCGCTCGGGCTGGTGCCGTCGCTCTCGGTCACGGAAAACCTTCTGGCGCGGCGTCTGGTCCGCACAGCCAATCCGATGATCCGCTGGCGGCAGGCGCATCGCGAGGCTCGAAGGACCTTTGCCGACTATGGTCTCGCCATCGATCCCGAAATGCCGGTCGCCAGCCTGGCGCCTGTCGAGCGCGCGCTCGTTGCGATCGTGCGCGCGTTCCGGGAAATCGAAGAAACGTCCGGCCAGAACGGCGGATTGCTGATCCTCGACGAACCCACCCCATTCCTGTCGCGAGACGATGTTGATCACCTGTTTTCGCTGGTAAGGACGTTGGCGCAGCGAGGCACGAGCGTCATCTTCGTTTCGCATGACGTCGACGAGGTCAAGGAGTTGACGGACCGCGCCACTGTGTTGCGCAATGGCCGCATCGCGGCAAGCCTCACCACTACGCAGGCCGCGAAATCCGAATTCATCGCCGCCATCGTTGGCCGCGATCTCGCAATGGAGCGCCCGGCGCGGGCATCTCGAGGCGGCGCCGAAGCGCTTTCGGTAAAGGGCATGACAAGCGAATGGCTGCCACCACTGGACCTCGCGGTCGAAGCGGGTGAAGTGCTCGGCCTGACCGGCCTTATCGGGTCCGGCTACGACAGGGTTCCTTACCATCTCTTCGGTGCGGTGCCTGCCAAGGCCGGCGACCTGAGGCTTGGCGATGTTGCCATGTCGCTGGCTGCGATGACGCCCGATCGGGCGATAAGGCATGGCATGGTTCTGGTCCCGGCCGATCGTCCGAGGGCTGCTATCGTCGAAGGCCTGACCGTGGCCGAGAATTTGGCGGTGCCCGCGTTTGGCCGGTCCCTGCCAGGTTGGTTCGTGACGGCGCGCAGAATTGTCCGGCACGCCGCCGATCTCGTCGAGGACTTCGACGTTCGCCCTCCTGATCCGGACAGGCTGATGCGCGATCTCTCCGGTGGCAACCAGCAAAAGGTCGTGCTCGCCAAATGGCTTCAGACCGCGCCGCGCGTGATCCTGCTCGATGAACCGACGCAAGGGGTCGACGTCGGCGCCCGCCATCAGGTCTATGGCTTCATCCGCGCTGCGGCCGAGCGCGGCGCGGCCGTGATCTGCGCCAGTTCCGACCACGAACAGTTGGAGATGATCTGCGATCGCGTGCTCGTCTTCAGTCATGGACGCATCGCGGCAAGCCTGTCGGGACGCGAAGTGACCAAGGCCGCGATCACCGAGCGGTGTCTCGACAGCCCAGGCGGGATGCTCGCCAGCGAACTTGTCCTTCTCAAAGAGAATTTCCCATGACCGAAGCCATCAATGCCGCGACGAGCAAGCCGAACAGCGGCAGGGTCCAGCGCAATTGGCGCCGCAGCTTCCTGACGGAACTGGAGCGGTTCGCTCTGCTGATTGCGTGGCTTGTCATCATCGCCATCTTCGGCATCATTTCGCCCGATGCGTTCCTGACATGGCCGAACTTCTCGACCATCTTCGGCTCGCAGGCCGTTCTGGTGATCCTGACCCTTGGCCTGATCATTCCGCTGACGGCCGGCGACATCGACCTTTCGGTCGCGCAGGTGCTGACGCTCTCGTCGATGGTGATCGCCGTCCTCAATGTCGGCCACGGCTGGCCTATCGGCTGGGCGATAGCGGTCGCCCTGGCGGCAGGTCTGCTCACCGGGCTGCTCAATGCATTCTTCACACTCTTCTTCCGCATCCACTCGCTGATCGTGACCTTGGGAACCGGGACGTTCCTGCACGGTCTCACTTTGTGGATCAGCAATTCGCGCACGATCGGCGGCATCGACTGGAGCTTGGTCAACGCCGTGATCCTGACCCGCTTTCTCGGCGTCCCCCTGGCGTTTTACTATGCGCTCGCCCTTGCGTTGCTCCTGCTCTACGTCTTCGAGTTCACATCCCTTGGCCGCAAGGCGCTCTTCGTCGGCCGGGGCCGGGACGTGGCTCGCTTGTCCGGCATCCCCGTAACGCGCATGCGGCTCATATGCTTTCTTGCGGCCGGCCTCTTCGCTGCCATAGCGGGCGTGCTTTATGCCGGAACATCGGGGTCGGCCGATCCCAATTCCGGCACGCAGCTGATGTTGCCGGCTTTCGCCGCCGCCTATCTCGGCGCGACCTCTATTTCGCCGGGGCGTTTCAATCCTATGGGATCCGTCATTGCCGTCTACCTGCTCGTCACCGGCATCACCGGACTTTCAATCCTCGGTATCGATACATTCGTCCAGGATCTCTTCTACGGCGGTGCCCTGGTCGTCGCGGTAGCCCTGTCGCAACTCGTGCGAGGGCGTGAGGAATCGCTCACCTGATCCAGTCCTCCCGAGGGGTTTTGCGAATGGAACGACTAAACAGCCGCAGTGCCCTGGTGATTGGCGCGGGCACTGGAATCGGGCGCGCCGTCGCTCTTGCCTTCGGCCGAGCCGGGGCGCGCGTCGTGATAGCCGATTGCGGCGACGCTGAGCACAGGGAGGAGGCCGTTGCGGCAGTCACAGCTGCCGGAGCCGAAGCGTCTTCGGTTCGATGCGACGTGACCATCGAAGCCGACGTGACGGCGGCGGTGAGCCAGACCATCGCTCGTCATGGCCGCATCGACATATTGGTCAACAATGCCGGTATCGGGCAGCCCCCAGGCGATTTCGTGACGGTTGACTGGGCAGATTGGCAAAGGCTGATCGACGTCAACCTCCGTGGCGTGGCCTTTGGCATGCGGCAGGCGTTGCCGCCGATGCTGAAGCAGCGCTACGGCCGCATCATCAACACGGCTTCGCAGCTTGCGCACAAGCCGGCTGCCGGCGCAGCCGTCTACAGCGCCACCAAAGCCGCGGTGGTGGGGCTGAGCGTAGCCGTCGCGCAGGAGGTTGCCGCCCACGGGATTACGGTCAACTGCGTTTGTCCCGGCCCCACCGATACCGCGACATGGCGGGCCAGCGATGCCGGCTGGAGGAAGTGGAAAGCGGAACAGCTCCCAATCAGGCGCATTGCCGAACCCGACGAGATTGCACCCGCCTACGTCTACCTTGCTTCGGACGAGGCGAGCTTCATGGTCGGCCAGAGCATTTCGCCGAACGGTGGCGACGTGAGCTGGTAGCTGCTGCATGGGTGGGGAGAAGGTTGTCTGTGACGATGTGCCCGATATCGACGCCGATCACAGTTTCACGACCGGCAACTCTCCTCGGCGGCGCTCGAGCGCGACCATCAGTACGCCCGAGACAAGGATGATCGCCGCGCCGAGAACAACCGACAGCGATGGAACTTCTGAAAATGCGACGAAGCCGATCAGGAAGGCAAAGACCAGCGCTGTGTACTCCAGGGTTGCCACAAGATGCGCGGGCGCGCGTTTCGCTGCGCAATAGAGCGCGTACTGGCCCAGCCCACCCAGGACGCCGGAGAGGATCATGAGACATGTATCCCTTGCCGGCACTTGGTAAGGCACCCAGGCGAGGGCTGGTGCGGTCGCGGCTGCGAATACCAGGTTCGTATAGAACACCTGCACCAACGGACTGTCCTTGGCAGCCATGCGTCGCAACATGACAAGGGAAACACTCCAAAGCAACGCAGCCGCCAGCGCCAGCAGAACCGGAATCGTGACGTGCAGCGTTGGCATGTCGCTGGCGATCATCACGCCTGCGAGACCGAGGCAAACCGGCAGCCATTGTGCCGGGGCGAGTGGCTCTCGCAGGATCGGTCCCGACAGCAGAGCCACGAAGACGGGCGCGACAAAGTAGAGCGTGATGAGTTGCCCAAAGGCCAGCGTCTCGGCCGCGAGATAGAAACAGAGCCACGCGGCGAGGATGATGATGCTTCGCAGGGTGAGTTCAGCCTTGCTGTGGCTTCGCATGACCCCGGACGCTGCCTTTCGGCCGCTGAAGATCATGATTGCCACGACGACCGTCACGCTGCGCACCATCAGGATGATCCATCCTGGAACACGGCTGACCACATCCTTCGCCAGCGCATCCTGCATGGTCATCAGGAAGAAAGCGGTGAGGGAGATGCCAGCGGCCGCCAGCAGCGGAGCGGAGGATCTGACGATGACGCGCTCGGTCATTCCTAGGCATACTCTCGGTGGCAGGACGACGGTGTCCATGCGGTATTACACAGTCCGATGCACCCCGAGCGCCGAACTCGGCACTGGGGCTGGAGCACAGCACGCCGGATCAGGATTTTGCGGCGAAGACCTGGATCTCGACGCGCAGGCGCGGATCGGCCAGCCGTGCCTCGACGCACGCACGCGCCGGTGCGTGACCCGGCGCCACCCAAGCATCCCACACCGCGTTCATGGCGTCGAAATCGGTGACGTGCGCAAGCCAGACATAGGCGTGGGTGATGGCCGACTTGTCGGTTCCCGCCTCGATCAGGAGCGAATCGATCTTGTCCAGGATGTTCCTCGTCTGGCCGGCCAGATCGAGATCCGGATCCGACGAAACCTGCCCGGCAAGGACCACCATGGTGCCGGAGAGCGGAAACTCGACGATATGGCTCATGCGCTGACTGGTGCGGCGTCTTTCGATGGTCATCTTCACTCCAAACGGTGGGCAACAGGGACTTCATGGGGGAAGCCGTCAGGGCGGCGTTAAGACATATTTTCGTCACGCCGCACAGGTCGACAAACGAGAAACGGACCACGTTCTGTATCAAGAACAATATTCCTCTAAAGGGAAGATGCCCAATTGCTGATCGGCTGTCAACCGCAAGCCTTTGGCGGTGTTGGTATGACTGCGATCGAACGCAGCGGCGCCCACCACGGGGACGGAGGGTCTGAATCGCAACGGGGCTCTTGGCATTCGCGGCCGACGAAATGCAGCTTCGATGAAGAAATCGCCTTGACAGCAAGTCTCCGACGCACGACATTGTCCTACAATAAGAATTACGTTCCATATAAAGAACAACGGGAACTCGAATGATCACCGATCGATCGCCGTCCGGCAGTGCAGGAATCACGCATGTCAAAAAGGCGCGGGCCGTTGTTGGCTGGGACCCGGCGGCCGGATGCCACGTCTATAGGCGCGATGTCGACGTCGCGTTCTCGGGAGAGGGGATCCTGCATGTCGGACCAGACTATGACGGACCCGCGGCCGAGACGATCGACGGCAGCCCGTACCTGGTCATGCCTGGCCTGGTCGACATCCATTCGCATCCGGGCGAGGAGCCTCTGAACAAGGGGCTGTGGGATGAGGTCGGCAGCCCCCGTCTCTACAATTCCTCGCTGTACGAATACCTCACCGTGCTCGACCGCGACGCCGACAGCGTGCGTGCATGTTACGGCGTGGCGCTTTGCGAACTGATGCTCTCCGGTGTCACAACGCTGTGCGACATGGCGGTTCCAAGCGAAGGGTGGCTCGACATCCATGCGGACTCGGGACTTCGCGTGTGTGTGGCGCCGATGTTCCGCTCCGGGCGCTGGCTGACCCGCAACGGGCATAATGTCGAATACGAATGGGACGAAGCGGCTGGCCGTCTGGCCTTCGAGCGTGCCCTCAGGGAAATCGACCTGGCGGAACAGCATCCTAGCGGGCGGCTGACGGGCATGGTGGCGCCAGCGCAGATCGACACCTGCAGCGAGGGCCTTCTGCGCGATGCCTATGCCGAGGCCGAGCACCGCTCGGTCCCGTTCCAGACGCATGCCGGCCAGTCGATCGTCGAGTTCCAGGAGATCACGCGGCGCCACGGCCTTACGCCGATCGGCTGGATGTCGCAACTCGGCATTCTCGGCTCGCGCACCATCGTCGGCCATGGCATCTTCCTCGACCATCATCCGTGGATCCACTGGGAACGGACCGGCGATCTTGAGCGGCTTGCGGAGGCCGGTGCGACAGTAGCCCACTGTCCGACCGTGTTCGCGCGCCGGGGCATCGCGCTCAATCATTTCGGGCGCTATCGCGAAACCGGGGTCAACATCGGCATTGGCACCGACGTCTATCCGCACAATATGCTCGACGAGATGCGGCTTGCCATCTATGCGGCGCGGCTGATGGCTGGCAACCCGCGCGAGGCGCGTGTCGCCGACGTCTTCACCGCCTCGACGACCGGCGGCGCCAAGGCGCTCGGCCGCGACGATATCGGCCGCCTGGCGCCGGGATGCAAGGCCGATGTCGTTCTTGTCGACTGCACCGCTCCTGCCATGCAGCCGTGCCGGGATCCCCTGCGATCGCTGGTCCTTTCCGCATCCGAGCGCGCTGTCCGCCACGTCTACGTCGATGGCCGGCCGATGGTGCGCGACGGCAAGGTCCTCACCATCGATCACGCCGCCGCAGCCGCCCAGCTTGCCGAAGCGCAGCTGCGGGCCATGGCGAGCATTCCGCGCAACGACTGGGCGGGCCGCACTGCCGACGAGTTGTCGCCGCCGGCGCTGCGCTGGGTCTGACCTTTCGCCGCTCGCACGACATCCCTGGAGACAAGACATGCAAGCTACGGAAACAGTCCACCACCTCGGCAACGCCGAGCTGCTCGAACAATATCGCAAGGCGGGCTTCGCCGGCCGTGTCGGCTGGGGCGAGCGGCCAGCATTGCTGGTCATCGACATGGCGGGCGCGTGGACCCGAACGGACGAAGAGCTCGGCTCCGACCTCGGCCGGGTGACGCAATCCATCAAGACCCTGCTCGCCGCTGCGCGCGGCCGGCGCGATGTCCCGGTGATCTTCACCAGCATGGCCTATGACGCCAGCCAGTCCGACCTGCCGGCGGTGACTGCACTGAAGACGCCGCACAGCATGGGCATGACACGCGGCTCCGATCGCGTCCGGCTGATCCCGGACCTGGAGCGTCGCTATGACGAAGCCTTGGTTGAAAAGCCGCGCGCCAGCGCTTTTTTCAATACCAATCTGCTAAGCATCCTCGTTTCGAAGAAGATCGATACCGTCATCGTCACCGGCTGCAGCACAAGCGGCTGCATACGCTCGACCTGTGAAAGCGCGCTGGACTACGGCTTTCACGCGATCGTGCCGGAAGAAGCCGTCGGCGATCGATCCGCGTCGGCCCATGCCGTCAATCTGTTCGACATCAACGCCCGTTACGCGGACGTAATGCCTCTTGCCGAAGTCCTGGCCCACTTGGACGGGGATGTACGGGACGAGACGGCCTGATGAGCGGCTTCGAAGGCAAGACCGTCATCGTGACCGGCGCGGCGCGCGGCATCGGCCGCCGCATCGCCGAGCGCACGGCTGCAGAGGGGGCCCATGTCGTCGTCGCCGACATCCTGTCGGACGAGGCGGCGGTCGTCGCCGAGACGATCCTGTCGAACGGAGGTCAGGCCAGCCATTGCCATCTGGATATCACCGATCCGGCGAGCGCTTCGCGGCTGGCCGACGAGGTGCTCGCGTCGCACGGTCGCATCGACGCGCTGGTCAACAATGCCGGCCTCGACGCACCGCACGGCCAGGCGTGGGAAATCGACGAGGCGCATTGGCGCCACGTCATCGAAGTCGATCTCAACGGCGCTTGGTGGTGTTCGCGCGCGGTTATCCCTGCGATGATGGGACGGCGCGCGGGGCGCATCATATTCATAAGCTCGCTTGCCTCCCGGATCGGCGCGCCGAGCCTCTCGCCCGCCTATGCGACAGCCAAGGCCGGCCTGATCGGACTGACCGTGTCGCTCTCATCGCAACTGGAGCCGCACGGGATCCTGGTCAACGCGATCACGCCCGGGCCAACCGGCGATACCGGCCGGCCCTATTCGGATGAGGGCAGGGACGCCTATCTGGCCGCCCATCCGCTCGGCTTCGGCGGCGCCCAGCCGATCGCCGAAGGCGTCCTGCATCTCCTCGGCAAGGGGGGCGAGTGGATGAGCGGCAGCATCCTCAACATAAGCGGCGGGCATTTCCGGGGCATTTGAATGTACGTCGATCGGTTCTCGAAAAGGACAGGTGAGGTGAACGCATTGCAAGCAGAAGCGGCCGTCACCTTCAAAGGCATATCGAAGGTTTTCTTCTCGAAGACCGGCGCCACGCCGGTTATCGGCGATCTCAACCTCGATATCGGCGAAGGGGAATTCTTCTCGCTGCTCGGGCCGAGCGGATGCGGCAAGACCACGGCCTTGCGCATGATCGCCGGGTTCGAGCACCCGAGCGGCGGTGAACTGCTTCTCGGCGGGCATCCCGTCAAAGGCATTCCGCCGCACAAGCGCGACGTCAACATCGTCTTCCAGTCTTACGCGCTCTTTCCGCACATGGATGTCTACGACAACATCGAATACGGCCTGAGGCGCAAGGGCGTCGCGCGGCTCGAGCGGCGCCGGCGGGTCGAGGAAGTTCTCGATCTCGTGCAGCTCAGAGACCTCTCCAAGCGGCGACCAGCGGCGCTGTCTGGAGGCCAGCAGCAAAGAGTTGCACTGGCGCGCGCGTTGGTGAACCGGCCACGTGTTCTTCTTCTCGACGAGCCGCTCGCGGCGCTCGACGCCAAGCTGCGCGCGACGATGCAGACGGAACTGCGACGGATTCAGCAGGAGGTCGGCATCACCTTCGTGTTCGTCACGCACGACCAGCATGAGGCGTTCGCCATGTCCGATCGCATCGCGATCCTCAATGCGGGGCGCCTGGAACAGGTCGGCAGCCCGGCCGATCTCTACCACCGCCCGGCGAGCCGTTTCGTCGCCGATTTCGTCGGTCATTCGAATTTCTTCACCGGGCTCGTATCGACCCGCGGCGACCGCAGCTTCATCGGGATCGCCGACGGCGAATTCATTTGGCTTCCCGCGACAGGCGCTCAGGGCGGGAGCGCGGTTCTTGTCCGCCCCGAAAACATCGAACTCATGCTGCGCGACGGTGTCGATCGCCATGGCGATCCCCAAGGGGACCTTTGTCGGGTCAAGGCGACGGTCATAGAGCGCCAGTTTCTTGGCTCGCATCATTGCATCAAGGCCAGAACCGGATCTGGCGAGATTGTCACCTGCGAAGCCCGGGCTGCACATCCAGGCATCGTGCCCGGTATCGAAATTTGGGTCACCTGGCACCCCGATCAAAGCACAACAATCCCGGATCAACCGGGAGTTTCAACAAGCCTCGAGATGGAGAAACAATCGTGAACAACAATGGGACTATTCGGATACTTGCTTCGCAGGAGTGGACGCGAAGAAACTTCCTGCGCCTGGCGGCGATGGCCGGCGGCGCAGCGGCGCTGAGCGTCAACGGCGTCTCGGCCGCCCTCGCCGGGACCGATCTGTCGGCGCATGCCAAGACAGCGGCAGGCAACGCCAAGCTCGGCGACAGCCTGTTCATCTACTCCTGGGCGGGTTATGCGAACCCGGCGGTGTTGGAAGGGTTCAGCACCGGCGCCGGTCCTCGTGTCCAGGTGGCGACATTCGATTCCGTCGAAGCGGCGATCGCCAAGCTGGAAATCTCCGGCTCCGCCGACCACGACATCGTCGTGCTGGGCGATGCCTACGTCAAGCAGACGGTCGAGCGCAAGCTTATCCAGCCGCTCGACCATACCAAGATCCCGAACCTCGAAAACCTTCGCGGCGATTTCCGCGACCCTCCCTTCGATCCCGGCAATCGCTACACCGTGATGAAGAATTTCGGCACGATCGGCATCCTCTACAATCACACCGTCATTAAGGACGAGATCAAGAGCTGGGACGACTTCTTCCGCGCGGCGGCCCTGCCGGACGTCAGTGGCCGCGTCTCGGTCCTCAACGACCAGCCGAGCGTGTTCGGGCTCGTCTTCTGGCGGGAGGGCAAGGACTACAATACCGGCGACGTGACTCGCCTGGAACAGGCCAGGGATGTGTTGCTCAAGGAACTTGTGCCGCATCTCAAGGCATTCGATGCCAACCCGGTGCAGGGAATGCTGAACGGAGACTATGTCCTGGGCCAGGGATATCTCGGCAGTTGCCGCCATATCTTCGAGCAGGATCCCGACAGCTACACCTGGGTCTACCCGACGCCGCAGTGCGTGATCTGGAGCGATCACTACGCCGTTCCGACTGGCTCAAAGAACGTCGCCGCCGCTCACGCCTTCATCAACTATATGCTCGACCCGGATGTTGCCGCCGAGGAAGTGGCCTTCATCGGCTACGACACGGGCGTGAAGGGGGTGGTCGAGAAACTTCCAGCCTCGCTTATCCGCAAGGACATGATCGTCTTCCCAGACGGCGTGGCTCAGCGGCTCGTCTTCCAGCAGGTTGAAGGCTCCAACCCGTCCAGGCGGGTCGAGATATTCAACGAGATCAAGGCGGCAGCCTCTCGGGGCTGACCGCAGGAGAAGGGAGCCCGGCAACGGGGATCGCCCGCACTATCGCCGCTGCGTTGGCCCGACGGCAACGCAGCGGCCCGTCACACCTGCCTAAGGGAACCACCATCCGTGCACGCAGCAATCGAACAGCAACAAGGTGCAAGTCCTCCCGCAACAGCGGTCCGGCTTGGACTGGCGATGCGCGGTTGGTGGCTGGTGGTCCTGCCGTTTGCATTCTACGCGGCGTTCTTCATCCTCCCCGTGCTACTGATCGCGCTGCAAAGCTTTGCCACCTACAATCCCGACAGCCATGGCGCCGCTGCGGCCGCCGGCGTCCTGACTTTCGACAACTATCTCAACGTGTTCACGCCCACCTTCCGCCTGGTGTTCGCCGCCAGCGTCCAGAATGCGCTGCTCGGAACGGCGCTCTGCATCGCCGTCGGCTATCCCGTTGCCTATTTCATCAGCACGCGCTGTCCAGACCGGCTGAAGCCGTGGCTTCTGGTGCTGGTCGTGGTGCCGTTCTGGACGAGCTACCTCTTGCGCATGCTCGGCTGGCGCATCCTGCTCGGCGGCAACGGTATCGTTTCGCAGGCGCTGCAGGCGGCGGGACTGCTGCGAACGGGCGAAAGCCTGCTGTTCACGCAGACGGCCGTGCAACTCGGCCTCGTCTACAATTTCCTGCCGATGATGATCCTGCCGATCTACGTCTCTATCGACCGCCTGTCGAAGGACCAGCGCGATGCAAGCCAGGATCTCTATGCCCGTCCATGGCAGACCTTCCTCGGCATCACGCTGCCTCAGACGGCGCCCGGCATCATGGCCGGCGCTATGATCGTCTTCATCACCATGACCAGCGACTACGTCACCCCGGAACTGATGGGCGGCGCCAAGGGCATGATGATCGGCACCTTGATCTACTCGCAATTCCTGCAAGGTGAAAACTGGCCGCTGGCCTCGGCAATGGCCCTCTCGCTGGTGGTAGTGGTCGTTGCCATCGTGCTCCTGCTGGCAGGCGCGGGTTCCGCGATCCAACGCCTGCCGGCCCTGGCGAGGCGGTTGAGCCGATGAACCCCGCCATGGCCCGCCCAAGGTCCATCATGCTCGCATTGTGGTCGCTTCTCGTCGCCGCCTTCCTGTTTGCTCCAATCGTGGCGGTGCTGACCTATTCGTTCAATGTTGGCGACTATTTGATCATCTGGAAAGGCGCGGGCCTTCGCTGGTACGGACGCGTCCTTGCCGACCAGAACATCCTGTCGACGCTGCGCACCAGCGTGACCGTGGCGCTCTGCACTGCGGTTGCAAGCATCGTCCTGGGGTGCGTGTGCGGGACGATACTTGCGCGCCGGCCGGCGGTTATCGCCGTACCTCTCGGGCTCATGCTGCTGGTCGTCCTCTCGTTTCCCGAGATCGTGAAGGCCGTTGCCTATCTGATCTGGTTCGTGAGGATCGACCTCGATGCCGGGCTGGCGCGCATGATCATAGCGCACACGCTGTTCGGCGGTGCTCTGGTGGCATTCATCGTGCGCGCCCGCCTCGGTGCGCTCGACCCAAGGCTGGAGGAAGCCGCCGCCGATCTCGGAGCCAGTCCCGCCCTGGCGTTCATGACGGTTACGCTGCCGCTTCTGGTGCCTGCATTCGTGGTCGGGGGGTTGCTCGCCTTCACCATCTCCTTCGACGACGTCATCGTCTCGCTGTTCGTCAGCACGGCAAAGACCACGACCTTGCCCGTCTACATCCTGGCATCTGTACGGCAAGGGTTGAAGGGAGACATCGCGGCCATTTCGGCCCTGATGTTCGGCCTCACAATAGCGGTCTTCGCGACGGCAGGGCTGTTTTTGGCCTGGTCCGGCGCGTCGAAACGCAACGCGGTGCTGATGCTGGCCGGGCAAGATGAAGCCGCGACCTGAAGTCGAAAACAATCAAACTGGAAGGACGGAAAACGTGACCGCACAGACTGTTGCCCTGGTGACCGGGGCCGGCTCCGGGATTGGAGCCGCGACTGCCATCCTGCTGGCTCGCAAGGGTTATCGTGTCCATGCGTTGGACCGCGACGAAGCCGCCCTTGCCGCGCTGCCCGACATGAAGGGACTGCAGCGCGTGGCGGTGGACGTTGCCGATGAGACGGCACTCGGCGAGGCGGTGGGCCGCATCGTTGCCGCCGAAGGCAGGCTCGATGCCGCTGTCGCCAATGCAGGCATCAGCTTCACGGCGGCCCTGGAGGACACCGGCGCCAACAACTGGGACGCCGTCATGCAGGTCAATCTGCGCGGCGTCTATCTTCTGGCGCGCGCGACCGCGCCATGGCTGGTCAAGTCCGGCCGCGGCGCCTTCGTAGCGACGGCTTCCGAACTCGGAACCGTGGGCCAGGTCGGGTTGAGTGCCTATGCCTCGGCAAAGGCCGGCGTCATCAATCTGATGCGGGTGCTGGCGCTGGAATATGCCGCGCGCGGGGTGCGCTTCAACGCGGTGGCTCCAGGCGGCGTGCATACGCCCATGATGGAGCGCGAGCAGAAGCGCCTCGGCTTCTCTGTAGAGGACGCAGCCAGGAACATCCCGCTCGGCAGGCTCGCACGACCGGACGAGATTGCACCGGTGATAGCATTCCTGCTGTCACCGGAGGCCTCGTTCGTGACCGGAGCCGTTTGGGTCGCCGACGGCGGCTACACCGCCCGCTGACCGAGCCAACAATTCATGAGGGTCGCGCCCCGATGAACGCCGAGCAGACAGGAACGGAAAAGTGGATCTGATTATAAAGAACGGAACCGTCGTCACCGCGAGCGACACGTTCGTGGCCGATATCGGCGTGCTGAACGGCCGCATAAGCGCGATAGCTGATGCGATCGAAGCGGACAGCAGGACGAAGATAATCGACGCGGCCGGACGTCTGGTGATGCCCGGCGGCGTCGATGTCCACACACATCTCGATACGCCCGGCCTGCTGGCCGACACGGAGGACGATTTCCTCAGCGGAACGATCGCCGCCGCACATGGCGGAACGACGAGCATCATCAATTTCTGCCCGCAGATCAAAGGCAGCGGGTTGTTGGAATCCTTGGCAGAGCATCGCCGCCGTGCCGATCCGAAGGCGGTGATCGACTTCGCACTGCACTCCATCGTTTCGGACCCTTCGGAACGGACGCTCGCGGAATTGTCGTCGCTGCCCGGCGAAGGCGTCACCAGTTTCAAGGTGTTCATGGCCTACAAGGGCGACACCATGGTGGATGATGGCACCTTGATCCGGGTGCTGGACGAGGCGCAGGCGAACGGCGCGCTGGTCATGGTCCATGCCGAGAATGGGGAAGCGGTCGAATTTCTGCGCGACAGGTTTGCCGGCGAAGGAAAATTGTCTCCGCGCTATCACGCGCTCAGCCGTCCACCGCGTGTCGAGGCGGAGGCCACTGCCCGCGCCATTGCGCTAGCCGAACTGGCCAGCGCATCGATCTACATTGTCCATGTCAGTTGCGGTGAAGCTCTGGAGGAAGTGATCCGCGGAAAGCGGCGCGGTGTAGACGTCCATGCAGAGACCTGCGCGCACTATCTGCATATCACCGATGCCGTCTTCGACACGCCGGGCTTCGAGGGCGGCAAATACGTCTTCACCCCGCCGCCGCGAGGCTCGCACCAGCCAAAGCTCATCTGGGATGCCCTGGCGCGAGGCGATCTCGAAGTCGTGTCGTCCGATCATGCACCGTACAATTTCGTCGGCGGCAAGGATATCGGGCGCGACGATTTCAGGCAGATCCCCAACGGCGCTCCCGGCATTGAGGAACGCATGACGCTTGTCTGGCAGGGTGTCGCCAACGGCCAACTGTCGCCGAACCGCTTCGTGGATCTGGTGGCGACAACGCCCGCCAAGATCTTCGGGCTCTACCCCTGCAAGGGGACCATCGCCGTCGGCAGCGACGCCGATCTGGTCATCTGGAATCCAGATATCACGCGCAGGCTGACGCGAGACGACCTGCACTCGGCCGTCGACTACACGATGTTCGAGGGCATGGAGGTCTTGGGTGCCCCCGAGACGGTGATCTCGAGAGGCGATGTCATTGTCCAGGGCGGCGCTTTCACCGGCGCTACCGGACGGGGCAGGTACATTCATCGCGGCACGGTATCGACAAGCCGTCCGGCCAGGCAGGAGACGCAACGGTCATGACCTCACAAATCGTCATCGATCCCGAACTCGTCGAGGATTACATCCTGACGCTGGCCTCCTACGGTTCCCACAGCGACACCGGGGTCTGGCGGACGGTCTATTCGCCGGAATGGGTTGCGGCCACCGACCAGTACGCTTCGTGGTGCAGTGATGCCGGCCTCGCCGTCAGCCGCGACGCTGTCGGCAATGTCTGGGGCAGGTTGCAGGGATCGGACGCATCGTCCTCCAGCATCGTTTCGGGTTCTCATATCGATTCGCAGAAGCCCGGAGGCCGGTACGACGGCGCGCTCGGTGCGCTTGCCGGCCTGATCGCGGTGAAGGCTCTCAAGGAGCAGTTCGGACAGCCGCGCCGGTCGATCGAAGCTGTCGCATTCTGCGAGGAGGAATCCAGCCGCTTTCCCTCGGCGAATTTCTGGGGTTCCAGTGCGATTACCGGGCGCATCAAGAGCGACGATCCCGACAATACGATCGGCTTCGACGGAGAAACCGCCGCGGAGGCAATGCGGGCCGTCGGTCTGGACCCGAGGCGGATTCCCGAGGCCAGGCGCAACGACATCGATACGTTCATCGAGCTTCACATCGAACAGGGTCCCATACTCGAGGAGGCAGGGATTCCCGTCGCGGTCGTCAATGCGGTGACAGGGATCCGGCACTACAGCGTTGAGTTGCGCGGTACGCAGAACCACGCCGGCGCCTTCCCCATGGATATTCGCCGCGACCCGATGGCCGGCTTCATGGAGATTGGATCGCGAGCGGTCGATACGGCCCACCGCTGGGGGCGGCCGGCGGTAACGACTGTCGGGCGTGTGGTCGCGGAGCCGAACGCCACGGCCGTCATTTCCTCCAGCGTTCGCTTCACCATCGACGCACGCCATCCCGATCCCGAACGCTGCGAACGGCTCTATGCGACCCACGAAGCGATGATGCGCGAAGTGGCCGCCCGCCGGAACCTCGACCTCGACTGGACGGTGCAGATCGACCACCGCCCATGCCGCAGCGACCCGGGGGTCGTTTCCATGCTGCAGAAATGCGCAGCCGAGCAGGAGATCCCGATCCTGACCATGGCCAGCGGCGCCGGTCACGACACACAGCAGATGGCCACCATCGCGAAGGTCGCCATGATCTTCGTGCGCAGCAAGGACGGCCGCAGCCATACACCAGAAGAGTTCTCGTCAATCCCCGACATTGTCGCCGGCATAAGGCTGCTGGCCGCCGGCATTCATAAGCTCGCCTACTGACGCGTGGCGCCGCCGGCCGTTCGTTACAGGACAGGAAAGCTTTCCGGCGGCCGCGCCAGCGTGGCGCGATGAATTTCAGTGGCGGCCCGGATCATCTCCGCGGCCACCTTCTTCTCCTCGGGCAGAAAGCTGTCGATCATGAACGAGCAGTTGAAGATGAGGGAAACCTGCCCGTCGCGGTCGAAGATCGGCAGGGCGATCGCCATGATGCCTTCCGTGAATTCGCCTTGGCTGAGAGCATAGCCTCGCTCGCGCGTGGCAGCGACCGACGCCCGGATTGACTTAGCGTCAAGCGGCGTCTTGGAGGTGTAGCGGGCAGCCGTCCAATGCTCCATCCAAAGATCGAGCCGCTGCGGCGTCTGCCAGCCGAGATACGCGCGCATCTGGGCGCAGGCATCACGCGGAAACCGATGTCCGATCGGAAACGATATCTCCATGGACTTCGGGCCGTTGAACTTGTCGATGACGATGAAGGTGTCGTCATCCATGGGCTGCGTAAGCAGGCATGGAATGTCGATCCGCTGCACCAGTGCGCTGAGGCTGCGCCGTACCGCTTCCAAAACCGGAGAGTTGAGCAGGCTGGAGGCGGTGGATAGAAGCCCGGAGTGAAGGCGGTAGGTCTTCGATCTGTGATCGAACTTGAGCCACTCGAAATGCACCAGCGTTTTCAGGATCGAGTGGCAATGCGTCTTTGAAATGCCCAGCGCCGTCGTGAGGTCGACAAGCGCTGCCTCATGCGGCGGCGTGTCGTTGAGAAACTGAAGGATCGCTACGGCGTTCTCCAGCGCAGGCACCAGTCCGGGCGGCGGCCTTACGGTCCGTTCGCTCGCCTGCGGTGCAAGCAGCCAGTGAGTGCCGTCATGGTGAAGTGCCGCCCTAGAGGAGCGCTTCGGGATGTCGTCGCGAGAGGCGGGGCTCAAGGTAACCCTTCTAGTCTGCCAAAGAGAATTCCCCTTATAGAATGCAGTTCCTATGATTGCCATACTGGGTGAGCAGTAACCAGGATAGAGCGCTCGCCGGGCAGGTGCACCACCAGCCATGGCCAGAGGTGCTTCGCAAGTGCGTCAATTTACGACGCATCGTTTCAGGACTGAAATTATTCGCTCGGTGAATACCGACGACGGCAAAGTTGATGTCGAACAGGTCGTTAAACAGTGTCGGCCGCGAGACCTGCAGCGTGCCGTTCTGCAAAATAAGCAGAGCGGTGTTGGCGATATTTGTAAAGGCTTGCCGGCAAATCCGGATGCGGCTGGAAGGCATCCTCATCGCTCGTCGATCTCCGCGCCGGCGACTGCCGGCGCTCTAAGGAAAGTACGGCGTATAAACCGCAATCCTGCGCGCGTCCGCAGAGACGATTGTCGCGCGCGGAATGGAGGAAATTCGTCTCCGCCGCGGGCGGTGACGGGACAGCCGTAGGAACGTTCTCTAATTGCGGGCCCGGGGTCAACCGTTTTTCTTGCCTTGGCCGATGTCACGGAACGCACAGCGGCTGGATCGAGGTGCAGTGCGATCAGGTCGGCAGGCTGACCTTCACGCAGCTCCTCGGCGGTCAGCATACGGTGCTGAAGTGTCCCCAGAACCTAAATAGCCGCTCACGCCCTTAATTGGCGGATCGTTCTAGCAACACGTCGATCGCCAGATAAAATTCTTACTGGCTCTTGGACGAATGACCTGCCTCCTGCCGGTTTCAGCGTTCTCTTCGTGGTCGAACAGCGCTCGCCACAGCATGGCATCGGACGCTGCGGCTCCCAATGTCAGCAACGCAATCCGCTTCGGTGGAAGGGCTGCATAGCTCCTAGCGGGTTTGCCGCTGCTCGTCTCGGCAAGGGACAAGATTACCGTCGAGCGACGGATTTCTTCGGGTTCACCTCCATCTTCATGCGGCTGCCTCCGCTCCAGCGGCCGACCATCGGAAGGATACGCCATCCACCCACATGCGGTGCATGACTACTGCTAGCTTTCGTGCGACGGCGATCTTTGCCTTCTTCAAGCCGCTGCGCTTGGCGATCCGCAGGCCCCAGGCTTTGAGCGCCGACCACTTCTCGACCCTCGTCAGGAGCGTGCCGGCGGCCTCAAATAAATAGGTACGGACAAGACCGTCTCCGCATTTTGAGATCCCCCTGTTGCGATCGATTTCACCCGACTGGTAACATCGCGGTGTCAGGCCGAAGTAGGCGCCAACGCTTCTGGATTTCGCAAACTTGGACGGATCATCGACCGCTGTCACGAACGCAAGGGCTGTGAGCACGCCCACGCCAGGAATGGCCATAAGCTGCCGGCACACGGCACTCCCTCGAGCACGGCTCATCAGTTGGCGGTCAAGCTGCTGAATCTGTTCCTTCAGGCAAGAATGAACACGCAGCATCGACCGCACGGTTTGATTGAGCACGGGGTCGCTATTGTCGCACGCCTCATCCACGAGCCGTTCGAACGGCACGCCCGTTCGTCTTGACAGAACGACGCCGAACGTTTTGAGAATGCCCCTGATCTGGTTGGTGACCTCTACCCGCATTCCGACGAGTTGTGCTCGCGCTCCAAGCATCGAGCGGACCGCGTGGCTGTCGAGACTCTTTACCCCAACCTCCCAATACCAGCCCGCCTTGACGATCTGGGCCAATCCATATGCATCATTCTTGTCGGTCTTGTTTACCTGGCCACTCATGGTCGCCTGCGCATGGCGGGAATCAAGACATAGCACCGGTAGCCCCATCGCCTTCAACGCATGCCAGTGCCAGGTGGACAAAGGACCGCTTTCGAGCCCAATGCGTACAACATCGGGTGCTTTGGATCTGATGTTTCCGGCTATGTCTTCTGGCGTCGACAGACACCTTCCTTGCCAGACAATCTTACCGTCGCTGCCGATAACGCACAGGTGGGTCATCTCCTGCGAGACGTCTAACCCAACAAATTGGTCCATGTTGGCCTCCATGAGAATCATTGACGGCGAAGAATCTAGCATCGCCCGCAATTACCCCATGTCAGCATAGCGCCGGCCGCAGGACGGGACCCGGGACCGACTGTCCCCGTCCGCGGTGGTCCGCATCCAGCATCAGGATTCGAAGCCCGGCCGAGACCGGATACGGGCTCGATTTACGACAGCCCGGCCGCCGATCCTCGGCGATGCACACTCATGCATCATCATCACGCTCACTCGCGCGCGCCCATCGTGAGGCGCTTTGACGCTCGGCACACCACAATATTTCTGTTGTCCCACATCTCAAGTTCCTCGATGGGATACAGCACCGCTTTTCCGATTTTGATGTAGGGCGGACCAATCCTCATGGCTCGCCAGTTTCGAAGCGTCCCGACAGAGATGCTACCACGGTAGCGTTCCGAGACTTCCTCCGCCGTCAGATACTTCATCGGGGCCTTCCTATGTCTGCCGGCGGTTGCGCTACTCTGGCATCCGACCGCCGGCTGCGAGCAGGCTCGGGCACGCTCCCGAACCGTTGATCATGCAGTAGCACGGCTATGACTGACCTCTGTGCACGAGAAATGGAAGGCACGGAGGAGGGTAGTAGTGACAACGGATATGGCTGGACAGAAATCGGATGGCCCGCTTTCCACAATCGCAAAGCCGTGAGGCTCGGTCGAACTGGCTCGGCCCCAAAAGATGCAACCGCGCCCATTGATGGATAGGACAAACAAGTGAGGAAAATCAGCTGGTTATCGGATGGCGTGTGCAATACTGCACACGAAAGTTCTGCTTCTCTTCTATTTTCGCTCATGCGATGAGGCGACCAACGGTTCGCTTGAGGCGCCGTTTGCCGCTATCGCGAATCCCGCGAGCTTGTGTCCTTGGGCATCCAAGTTTGGCATTATGTCTGCTGGCCAAGGGCGTTTAAGGCGAAGCCCCATTCGTCACAGCCGAGAGAAAGGATGCCGACGGCATGGCGGTCGATCTCGTAGCAGGCGAGGGCGTCCACCAACGCTGTCATGATAGGGTTGTTCGCCCATACGCCGCCATCGGCAAATTGGCGGGCGCCGTTCTTATAGGTTGAGAAGAAATTCGGCGCAGCTGCGGTGGCTAACGCGACGTCGACCATCTTCTGTTGCCAGTCCAGCTTGCAACCGGGGTGGTACGGCGTCTTGAACAACGTTGCGTACTCGGCCCCAAATGACGTGCTTGCTCTATTGATTCACGCCCGCACAATGGAGGAACTGCCTCATGCGCGCTGCCGCAACGTCGGGCTCGTCCAAAACATTGGCCTGATCCGCCAGCCGAAAGATTTCGCAGTAGTGGAGGACACTCCTCGTCGATTGCAGCCCTGCGGGCATGATAAAATGACTTTGATGGCGGTTGAGCCAGGCCAGAAAGACAATGCCAGCCTTATAGAATTGAGTTGGGGTCTCAAAGATCTTTCGGGAAAGGGCGACTGTGGGTTCTAAAATGCTACGGAACTCATTAATGTCTCCGGCCGCCAGCTTCGACAGTGCTCGCGAGGCTTGCGGTGCTATGGCGTCAAATATGCCGAGAAGCGCGTGGCTATGGCGACCATATCTGTCATCTTCGAGCATTTCGGTATAGTTGAAATCATCACCAGTGAAGCAAACCACACCGTCTGGTAATCGGTCACGCAACGCGATTTCCTTTGATTTATCTAACAAGGATATTTTAATCCCGTCGATCTTCGAGCGATTATCACAAATTATAGAGAGGACAACATCAAGCGATTGTTCGAAATTGATTTCGCCCCAGTAGCCACATAGCTGAGTGTCAAAACTTTCTCCCAACCAATGAAGCACAGTCCTTTGCTGCGCCTGACTAAGAACACGTCCATAGACTTCCCGGTAATCGTCGGAAGTTACAGCAATACGCGCCAGCATGCGGCTTGCCATCATGACAGCCCGTCCACCATGTTTCTCCACGAACTCGAACTGCGTCGAATACGCTGAAACGACGTCGTCCAGCGACGCTGCGCCATCAGTCTCAAGATGATCAGTTCCGACGCCGCAAATTAGATCGGCCCCAACAATTGCCTTGGACTCCGCAATTGATCGCCGAATGAGCTCCTGTGCGCCTAGCCAGTCCAGTCCAAGGCCCCGCTGAGCTGTGTCCATGGCTTCGGCAATGCCGAAACCGTGAGTCCATAAATGACGACGGAAAGCCATCGTCGAATCCCAGTCGATGACCGCCGGGCCTTGCGGATCACGACTCAAAATAGGGTCTGCCACGACGTGAGCTGCAGCGTACGCGATGCGATTGAACGGTGGAACGAAATCCTGCGATTTTGTTGGAGTTCCACGCAGGACGTATTGCTCGATGGTTTTCTCGTCTACGGGCAGCCTCACGCGTAGTGACACATTGGCCTCTTGGAGTGCGATTGATCGGATGGGGTTATGGTCCAGTGTCAGACTGACTATTCACGGGACAGTAGGCCGAAAAAACAACGTCGCCGGTGGCAGCGTATAACGCCTCCAACTGATGCCAGCCAGAGTCGAGCGCCACTGCGGCTGCACTATTCACGAGACTGAGTAGGATCGTCGTAATTTTGTCGAGCGGGGCTGTCGGGGCAAGCTCACCTGTTCGCGAGGCGCTTTCCACTGCATTTCGGACAAAGGTTGCCAGGTGAGTTGTGTAGGATTCCAGTTGGGAGATAATATCTGGGCTGAGGGCTTCCTTCTCCATTCGAAGGCGCCAGATCAAACTCCAAGGTCTATTGGTGTTTTCTCCCGGATTGAACTGGAGGTAGCGCTTGCGGTTCAAACCTGATGCGAGTTGCAGTTTCTCTTTTAAACTGGTGTGAGGTCGAAGCCAAACACCCTGCTGTCGAGCTATTGCATCATTGACGTATTCCGCCACGACGTCGAGGACAAGGCTTGATTTCCCGCCAAAGTGATAATGGATATTGGTTGTCGTGATTCCCAGTCGCTCGGCAATCAGCCGGAAATTGGTGCCGCGATAGCCGTTAACGATTAGCAGCTCGACGGTAGCCGCCCTAATTTGCCCCTTTGTAAGATCTCCAACCTTTGCCATGGATCTCTGAGTGCCCCGACCTATTGCTTGGCGAGTGAAGTTGGTATCATACCAGCATGAAGTGCGGTGGATGGAGCGTCGTATCCCAAGATCATGTCGGCCGCCTTTTCGGCAATCATGATTGTCGGTGCATTTGTGTTGCCGCTGACAACCCGTGGCATGATTGATGCGTCCACTACTCTCAGCCCGTCGACCCCCTGCACCCGGAGTGTTGGATCCACAACAGCGAGTGGGTCAATACCCATTTTGCATGTCCCACTGAGATGATAGTTGGAAGTCACTTCCCTCCGAAGGTAGTCATCAATGTCGGCGTCATTCTGAGCATTTTGACCCGGCCCATACTCTTCGCCACGGTAGTCGTCGAAGGCTTTTTGCGCGAAAATTTCACGGCCAATTTTGATGCCGTCACGCATTGTCTCGATGTCGCGGCCTCTGGAAAAGTAGTTTAGATCAATAAGCGGCTTATCCCGTGGATTCGAGGATCTGAGCTTCACGTAGCCGACACTTTCGGGCCTTTGGAGTGTAAAATAGAGCATAAATCCATGCTTTTGAATAATCGTCCGACCATTGTTCGTATACATTATGTTGGTCATAAAATATTGCAGATCTGGAGCCGCCAGGCCCGGTTGCGTTTTTACAAATGCTTGCGCCTCGCCGCCATGATAGCTCGCAGGCCCACCACCAGTGGTCACGTACTGAACAAACGCTATGGCCGAGCGTAGCGGGCGGGTGAAAGGCAGCAATGAAACAGGCTGCGAAGCCAATTGTTTGACGGTTGCTGCCGGGTGATCTTGCAGGTTTCTGCCCACGCCTTTGAGTTCGACGATGGGTTGAATGCCGACTTGCGCCAGATCATCAGGGTCGCCGATACCGGAAAGCTGCAGCAATTGCGGTGAATTGACTGCGCCACCCGACAGGATGACCTCACCTGCGCAATAAAGCCGTACGGTCTCGCGACCACGTAGATATTCGACGCCGACCGCTTTACCGCGCTCGACAATCACTCGTGTGACCAAACAACGTGTGAGCACAGTCAGATTGGATCGCGTTTTGACCGGAGTTAGATAAGCGGAGGCGGAACTGCACCGACGGTTTGCGGCCATCGTGCTGTCTGTCGGCCCGACCCCGAACTGCTCTCCGACATTGAAGTCGTCATTGTATGGCAGGCCCATCTGTTGCGCGGCCTCGACAAAGGCGCGACTGAGGGGGTGGTGAATCCCGTGACGCAACGTCTTCAAAGGGCCTTCGAGCCCTCGTCCTTTCCGCGAATTGTCGACGAATCCCTCGGCTCGCTCGAAATAGGGCAGGCAGTCTCGGTCGCTCCATCCGATGTTACCAAACTGTGCCCACTGGTCGAAATCCGAGGGATGGCCGCGGATGTACACCATACCGTTTATTGAGCTCGATCCGCCGATTACCTTGCCTCGCGGGCAATAGAGGCGCCGACCTCCCAGGTGTTTTTGAGGTTCGCTATGATAACCCCAGTCAAGGATTCCCGTTTTCATAAGTGGCAAAAACCCGGCAGGCATATGGATCAAGGGATTGCGGTCCCAGCCACCGGCCTCGATCAGTGTTACCTTGTTTGCCGGATTTGCCGACAGCCGGTTCGCAATGACACAGCCGGCGGACCCGCCGCCTACAATGATGAACTCACTTGGATTGGTCATTTCCCGCCGTTTAAAGCTTGTTGAATTATAGAAATCCGGCATGAACGAGTATTCGATCTTGAAGACAGCTACCGCCGACGACTGAAGAACTCGTCTATCCCGTCTTTGTGTCGCCCCTCGGCGAAGCAAAGAGTAGTCATCTCGTTTTCATACTGCGCCCCAGCTTCCAAGGGCATAGATAAGGACGCTCGTACAGCCGACTTCATTGCTTCTAGCGCAACAGATCTGAATTCGCATAACTGTGAGCAGATCGCTCGCCCCCGGGCCAGACCCTGACCGATTTCTACGACCTCTTCGACCAAGCCGAGCCGTTTTGCCTCTGATGCCTCAATGTGATCGCCGGTCAGCAACAATTTCATTGCGGCTCCATAACCAACGATGCGGGGCAAGAGTTGGGTCGCGGCACCTCCGCCTACCCAGCCTCGCTTGATCTCAGGGAAGCCGATTTTTACGTTCGACTCCGCGATCCTGATGTCCGCCGACAACGCCATCTCCGCACCCCCGCCTAGTGACCATCCGTGAAGAACGGCTACTAGCGGCTTTCTCAAATGTCTAAAAGCCGCCGAATACTCTTTGCGATTTCTGTATGCCCAAAGGGACGGATATTGCGCCAAGGAATTCAAGTCGCTGCCCGCACAGAACGCTTTGCTGCCTTCTCCATGTAGCAGAACTACCTTCACGGTTGGATCGTCGTCGACCACTCGGCTTATGTCGACGAGCGCCGAGGCCATCTCAGCGGTAACGGCGTTCAATTTGGAGGGCCTTTTCAGCATGATCTCCGCAGTTCCGTCTATCTGATCTAGGCAAACAAAATCCGACATCCTCATCCCCTTTTAAGAGGCCTGACCTTAGCGTCCGGCGGAGCGGAGCGTCAACAAAAAAACTTACCTTCCAATAAGTTTATTTTGTGGCCGTATTTGGCCTTAAGCTGTTGGCTATGGCTAGAAAGTGACGTATAAACAATTACTTATGCGAAAAGTGTCTTGTCCATCGTCACCTGTCTGACAGCTATTGACTTATGCATAGGTTCGCTCGTTTATAGGAGAGACCAGCAAATAGCTCGGAACGGGGACGTGAATGAAAATTCTATCGGCTGCCGAAGCGGCACTTCTCGTTGAGGACGGCGACACAATTTTAATAGGAGGATCCGGCGGCGGGCATTCTGTGCCGGACGCTCTTATGGAAGCCGTAGAGCAGCGTTTCCTCGCGACCCGTCAGCCTCGCAATCTGTGCTGCGTACACCCGGTCGGACTCGGCGACCGTGATCGTAAGGGCGCGTCTAGATTTGCGCATCCCGGCCTGTTGAAGCGCATCGTATGTGGCGCCTTTGTTGACTCGCCGCCAATCGCCGCCATGGCAGCTTCCAATTTGATCGAAGCCTACACTTTACCGCAGGGGGCGCTGTCGCAGCTGATCCGGGAGATCGCCGCTGGCCGACCAGGGCTCATTACACATGTCGGTTTGAATACGTTCATAGACCCGCGCCATGGCGGCGGCCGCCAAAGCGAAACGGCCATCGAGCCGCTCGTCGAGATCATTCGCCTCGGCGATCGTGATTGGATGTTCTACCAGCCGTTCAAAATTGATGTTGCCTTCATCCGCGGCACCACCGCGGACGAGGACGGCAACATCTCGATGGAGCACGAGGCCGTTTACGGCGAGATGTTGTCAATGGCACAGGCGACCCGTAATTCCGGTGGCCTGGTCCTCGCGCAAGTGAAGCGGATGGCTGCCCGCGATTCGCTTCCGGGTAAGTCCGTCAAGGTTCCCGGCATGCTGGTTGACGCGGTCATAGTCGAGCCCGACCAGTCGCAGACTTTCCGCACTCAATACGACGCAGCTTATGCCGGCGAGATCCGCGTTCCCGTCGGATCGCTACCGCAACTGCCGCTGGACGCCCGCAAGATTGTTGCGCGGCGGTGCGCCCTGGAGCTAACCCCTGGAGCGATCTGCAACATCGGTTCGGGAATCTCTACCGGGCTACCGCTCATCGCGGCTGAGGAGGGGATACTCGACCATATTGTGCTGACGAACGAGCAGGGGGTTGTCGGTGGCATCCCAGTGGATGGCTACGACTTCGGCGCCGGCCGCAACTACTCGGCGCTTATCGACCAGCCGTACCAGTTCGATTTCTATGACGGCGGTGGCATCGACCTCGCCTATTTGTCCGCGGCGGAAATCGATCGCAACGGCAATGTCAACATCAGCCGGTTCGCCGACAAGATCATCGGCGTCGGTGGCTTCGTCAACATCAGCCAGAACGCCAAGAAAGTGATGTTCTCAGGCACATTTACGGCCGGCGGGCTGCAGGTCGCCTGCGGGGAAGGCGGGCTAAAAATCGTCAACGAGGGCCGCAGCAGAAAGTTCGTCGAATCAGTGAACCAGGTCAGCTTCAGCGGCCGCTATTCCGCCGAGCGACGGCAGGAGGTGCTGTTTATTACCGAGCGCGCGGTTTTCCGATTAATCAACGGCGAACTCGAGCTGATTGAAATCGCTAAGCGCGTCTCACTTGAGAACGACATCCTCGCGCAGATGGATTTCGCGCCAAAGATCTCGGCGTCGCTGAAGCCAATGGACGAAAGGCTTTTCGGTTCAGGCCCAATGGGGATTTTAGCTGAGCTCGCCGGCGCCGAGCCACCAGTCCACCCGAGACTGCGATCAGGGAGGCGGATTGCGGCCTGAAACAGCCCACAATATCGCGGATTCAGCCACCGATTGCGGTGGCGAGAACCTGCAAAAGCGTTCGAGGCCCTAGGGCCGCAGGGAGGAGTTGTTATTCGATGAGCTGGTTGCGCTCCACGGTGTTACGCCGTGCCATTGGAACGAGGGAGATGCTGCTAGTTGCCGTCAACGCGGCGATCTTCATCTTTCTTACCGTCATGAGTCCGGAGGCATTTGCCAGTTGGACGAACATCAAGGCCGTTCTTTCGCTTATGACCTACGATCTGCTCCTGGCAGTGGCGATGACGGTGGTGCTCATCGTCCGCGGCCTTGACCTGTCGGTCGGGTCGGTCATGGCGCTGGCCTCCGTAGTCATGGCCCTTCTCCTGCGCGAAGGCACGCCCGTCGTGCCGGCGCTGGCGACTGGCCTGGGCGTGGCACTCATATGCGGCTTCATCAACGGTTTCCTGGTGGCCAAGGGAGGCATCCTGCCGTTCCTTGTCACGCTTGGTATGATGTCCGTGGCGAGGGGATTTGCGACAGTTCTGACCACGGGTCAGTACATCTCGTTTCCGCGCGCCGAACGCTGGTTCACTCAGTTCGGCCGGTTTGAATTTCGTCTGCAGATCGGCAACGGATTTTATGGCATTCCACTGCCATTGATTATCGTTCTTGCAACCATTGCCGTCTTCGCCGGTCTTCTCGGTCACTGGGCGGTCCTGCGCCGAGCCTTCTATGTCGGGGAAAGCCCGGAAGCCGCGAACCTCTCTGGCATCAGGGTCGATCGCTATGTCATCGGCTCCTACATGATCGCCGCCGTTTTCGTATGGCTGGCAGCAGTGCTGATGACCTCGGCGAACCGCATCGGTTATGCCAACTACGGCATTGGCGCAGAATTGCGGGCGTTGGCTGCTGCGATCGTTGGGGGTGCCAGCATGGCTGGCGGCGCTGGCAGCATTCTCGGCAGCTTTCTCGGTGTGCTGATGCTCGCCCTCATCGGCAACGGATTCGTGCTCCTGAACGGCAACCCGAACTGGCAGCAGGCCACCGTGGGCCTTGTTCTCATAGCTGCAGTCGGTTTCGACGCAGTACGCACCTATCGGACGAGGCGCTAAGCGATGCTGAGTGTTCAGTCAGTGACCAAAAGCTTTTTTGGGAACGTCGTGCTGCACGGCGTCGACTTCGACGTGCGCAGCGGCGAGATCCACGCCCTTATCGGCGAGAACGGCGCAGGGAAATCAACTCTCGTCAACATCATCGCAGGCATCCTGCGGCGCGACAGCGGGACTATTACCTTTGACGGCACAGCGGTCGATTTCGACCATCCGCTTGAGGCGATGCGCGCCGGGATTAGCGTCGTTCACCAGGAACTTAGCTTGGTGCCCAATCTTACGGTGGCTGAGAATATTTTCCTGCGCCATGAGATGACCGGCTTACTGGGCCTCAACGATTGGCGCGGGATGCGGATCGAGGCGCGCAGGATCTTTGAGCGAATTGGAGTCGACATAGACCCGGCAGCTCTCGTGGGCAGCCTGAGCATAGGCATGCAGCAATTGGTTGAGGTGGCCAAGGCGATCTCCCTCGAGGCCAAGCTGATCATCATGGACGAGCCAACATCCTCCCTCTCTGAGAAGGAGATTGCCGAACTGTTCGTGGTGGTACGCGATCTCAAGGCCAAGGGCCTCGGAATCGTCTTTATCTCGCACAAGCTTTCTGAGTTGTTCGAGATATCTGATCGGATCACCGTTTTTCGGGATGGTCACCACGTTGCGACCAGCGCGATTGATGACGTGACGACGGAACAAATCATCAAGATGATGGTCGGTCGCCATCTCGGGGACCTGTTTCCGCCGAAGGCAACGACGATCAGCGACGTCGTCTTTTCCTGTCGAGGCGTCTCGCAATTTGGGACAGTGCGCGATCTCACCTTCGACGTGCGACGGGGCGAGATAGTAGGCGTTGCGGGGCTGGTCGGGTCGGGCCGCACCGAGGCGATGCGCGCATTGATCAATGCGGACGTCCGGTCATCCGGAACGTTCACCCTCGATGGCAACGCGATAGATATCGCAGATCCGAGCGACGCGCTTGCCAAAGGCATCGTCTATGTCTCCGAGGATCGTAAGGGCAGTGGCCTCTTCCTTGGCTACGACGTGGCCGCGAACATCGGTGCGTCCACCCTCTCCAATTATGGAAACCGTTTCGGATTCTTGTCTGGGGCGCGGCTACGCGCCAAGGCGCTGGAATACATCAAGTCCATGGATATCCGCCCGCCGAACGAAGGCGCACGCGCGATGGATCTTTCTGGCGGTAACCAGCAAAAAGTCTTGCTCGCTAAGGCGCTCGACGCGCGGCCGAAGGTGCTGATCGTGGACGAGCCGACGCGTGGCGTTGATGTGGGCGCGAAGTCTCTGATCCACGCTCAGCTTCGCCAGTTGGCAGAATCAGGAATAGCCGTTGTCCTTGTCTCGTCCGAGATGCCCGAAGTCATCGGGATGAGCGACCGGCTACTTGTCTTCCGCAACGGGGCTGTCGTCGCCAACCTCGACAACCGCACTGGCCGTGTCACCCAGGAAACGGTGATGAGCCATGCTGCGAGCCAGTGAGACAAAGATGACAAACCTCTTCAAAAAATTGGGCGCCAATGTCGCACTTATTCAGTATCTCGCGCTCTCAGCTGTCACAGTGGCGGTTATCCTCGGTGTCCACGCCAGTTTCGGCAACGTCTTAAGCGAAGCTAACCTCGAAGTGTTGGCGATGAACATGGTGTTCGAAGGCATCATGGCGCTTGGCATGACTTTCGTGATCATCGCCGGGGGCATCGACCTCTCGGTGGCCTCTGTGTTTGCCTTCGCTGAAATACTTGTCGCGAAACTAATGGTCGAATACGGCATGCCGATCGTTCCGTCGATTGTCTTGACTCTGCTCGCCTGCGCGTCGATCGGCGCTCTCAACGGCTTGTTGATCGTTGGCATTCGAGTTCATCCGCTGATTATCACAATGGGCACGCTGCTGACCGTTCGCGGCGTTAATCTCGCCATCACGGACGGCCGTTCAATTTCAGGGTTCTCCGATGCATTTCTGTTCCTCGGAACCGGAAACGTTCTCGGCTTACCAATACCAATTCTGTTCTTCATCGTGGCCGCCGTTCTCCTCGGAGTCATGCTGGCGCATCACCGATATCTGCGTCAGCTCTACGTTATTGGCGGCGGCGAGCGGTCCGCCCGGCTGTCAGGCATAAACGTTAATCGGGTGAAGATCGTCATCTACACATTGTCCGCCTTACTTGCTGGGGCAGCCGGGGTTATGGCGGCAGCCCGCTACGGTGCCGCTCACTGGGGTCACGGCAACCTGGCAGAACTCAAGGCAATTGCTGCCGTCGCGATTGGCGGAGCCAACATTAATGGCGGCAGCGGAACCATCGGGGGTACGGTTCTGGGAGTGATATTCCTTGCGGTCGTGCACAATGCCTTCGTGACATCGGCCGTAAATCCCTTCTGGTACGACGTGGTCAACGGTCTGATGCTCCTCGTCGCCGTCCTCCTGAGCAGATTCATCCAACGCCAGAACGTCTGGTCGCTGTTGAGCATACGCGAGGCAAAGATGAATCAAATCGCAGCCAGACCTACAACAAAGGGAGAAGGAACATGAAATCTATACGGAAATTGCTTGCCATCGCGTTGACATGCGGGGTTGCCGCAACGCTCGCGGCTGCCCCGGCTCATGCGCAGGAAGGAAAGGAGCACTATGCTATGGTGGTGTTCCTAAAAGGGTCGGAGTTCTTCAACTGGGCTTATGCCGGCTTCCAGGATGCTGCCAAGACCGTCGGCGCGACAACCGAACTACAGGGTCCCGCAGATTGGGACGCCTCGGCTGAGGCGCGAGCTGTTGACCAACTCGTCGCCAAGAGCGTCAAAGGCATCGCCGTGACCGCTGGTGATGCTGATACGCTTGTCACCTCGATCAACGCTGCGATGCAGAAAAAGGTGCCGGTGCTGACCTTCGATTCCGACTCGCCAAAATCGAAGCGACTGCTTTTTGTGGGTACCAACAACTTCAATGCTGGCTTTGCTGCAGGGAAGGCAATCGGCGACAAGCACGGGGACAAGGCTCGTGCTGGCATCTCGTTGTTCGCAGGCAACGACGCGGTCAACCAACGCATCCAAGGGTTCAAAGCCGGTCTAGCCTCTGTTGCTCCGGGCGCCAAGATCGTCACCGAAGTCAATGACGAGGGGGACCTGCAGAAGGCCGAGACCGTCAACACCGCGATGCTTCAGGCGAACCCCGAAATCAATGTGATCTTCTGCGCCCACGGCAATCCGGCGACGGGAGCCTTGGCCGCGACACGCAATGTCGGCCGCGACCAGGGCGACAACAGAGTCGACGTCGTTGCCTGGGCGATCGACGTGCCTATCCTACAGGGCGTTCAAGATGGCGATTTCACCATGACGGTAGCCCAGAACCCATACATGATGGGCGTACAGTCCTTTTGGCAGCTCTGGTCGGCCGCTCATCCGACCCAGTTCGACAGCATGACAAATCCGGGCTTTGGCCAGGTTCCGACAGCTGATCTCGACACCGGCGTAAAGATCCTGACGAAGGGCGATCCTGCCGTTGAAGCGTTGATGACTCCTCCCAAGCTTTGACCGCGGGCGACGGGCGCCACGGCAATGTGGCGCCCGTCGACTTTGAATTCTTGACAGCTTTGATGGCGCGTGTGAAATCGTTTTCACAAATTGATGAGAGAGAATATGCTGCTTAACGGTGTGAAGATCGTCAGCTTTTGCCATTTTCTTCAAGGACCGGCTTGCGATCAGTATTTAGCCGATATGGGGGCAGACGTTATCAAAGTCGAACCGCTGCAGGGCGCTTATGAGCGGAAATGGTCGGGGGCGGATGTTTATGTAGGCGGAATCAGCGGATTCTACCTATCCGCAAATCGTAACAAGCGCTCGGTGGCAATTGATCTCAAGCACGAGCACGGGAAGGAGGTCGCAGAACGGCTGATAGCCTCGGCTGACGTAGTCGTTGAGAATTTCCGGCCGGGAGTTTTTGCTAAACTAGGTTTTGACCAACAGAAGCTCAACCAACTCAATCCCAAGCTGATCTTTGCCTCCGCCAGTGGATATGGATCCAGCGGCCCTCTGGTTGAAAAACCCGGTCAGGATCTGCTTGCTCAGGCGAGGTTTGGGCTCATGAGCGCTACCGGAGGACAAGGTATTGGCCCGGTCCCGATCGGGTCTACAATTGTCGACCAGCATGGCGGCGCATTGCTTGCTCTTGGTATCGTTGGCGCGCTGGTGCGTCTAGCGAGGGAGGACAAGGGGACGCGTGTTGAGGGAAGTCTGTTAAACTCGGCGATAGATCTTCAAAGCGAGCCACTTGTGAATTGGTTCGCTGGAGGAATTACACGCGATCGGTTGAATCGCGAAAGCAATTTGGCCACGTGGTTCCACGCCGCACCGTATGGCGTCTATCCCGCGCGAGATGGACATATCGTTATCTCCCTTTGTCAACTGATGGATTTAGCGACGGCGCTCGAGTCCGAAGAGTTGGTGTTGCTTGCCGGCGAGGACCGCTACGAGAAGCGCGATGAGATTGCTCGGAGTGTCCGGTCAGGAACCGCGCGCTTCAGCATAAAGCAGTTGGAAAGCCGGCTTGACCGGCACAATGTGTGGTGGGCTCCTGTTCAGCACTACGATCAGCTTTTGGCCGATCCACAACTGAACCATATGCAGGTGTTCAGGCGGATCAACGTTCGCGGCCGAGCAATGTACCTGGTCAATCATCCCAACAGGTATGACGGCAACGTGCCAGACTTGACCATTCTAGCCCTTGAAATCGGGGAGCATACTCGCGAGGTTCTGCGGGAACTCAGCTATACAAGTGTCGAGATCGATGGACTAATCGCGTGCAGCGCGGTTGTGGCCAGCGAAGGGTCGGAGCAGGCCTGGTCTGTCAACGACTAAGTTTTAAAGAAGTACAGTAGGTGAGCAACATGGAGAACTATCCACTCCCTCTGGGAGCCAAGTCCGAATTCGTCAAAACGATTTCTGAAAGCGACGTGTACCTGTTTGCCGGGATCACCGGCGACCTAGCACCAGTGCACGTCAACGAGAATATGATGAGGAAATCCGTCTACGGCGCAAGGATCGTTCATGGAGTATTGATCGTCGGCATGATGTCGACGACCGTAACTTTAGTTCTGCAGAAGGCTGCGCCTTCAGCAAAGATCGGCGTCTCCCTGGGTTTTGATCGAATCAGGTTCCTCAGGCCCGTGTTCATCGGGGACACGGTCACCGTAACATATGAGGTCTCGGAGATCATACCGGAGAAGTGGCGCTCTATCGGAAAAGCCGAGGCTTTCAACCAGGACGGTGATCTCGTCTGTGCGGCCAATCATGTCATGAAATGGACTTAGCCGGCGTCATTTGCAGCGGGCCACTAGTTCAATGCGGAAGGAATGCACGGCATGGAAGCCGATTACATCATCGTTGGTGCTGGCTCGGCTGGCTGCGTACTTGCCAATAGACTTTCGGAAGATGGAAAGTCGAAGGTTTTATTAATCGAAGCCGGCCCGAAAGATCGCAATCCTTTCATTCACATTCCTGCGGGATTTCTAAAGTTAATGCAGTCGGGTTCGTTGGACTGGCAATACAACTCTGTTCCACAGAGGCGCCTCGGCGACAGGGTCATGCACGTACCGCGTGGCAGGGTTCTTGGTGGGTCGAGCGCTATCAATGGCATGGTTTACATGCGCGGGGCGGCCAGCGACTACGATCTTTGGGCGCAGATGGGCAATCTGGAGTGGTCATACGAACAATGCCTCCCATATTTCAAGCTCGCTGAAGCATATGACGGCCCAATCGGTGCAGCTCGTGGAGTCGGAGGGCCTTTGCGGACGTCTCGATCACGGGTCCAGCACCCTCTGGCGAAAGCTTTCGTCGCTGCCGCGCTGCAAAAGGGTTTGCACCTCCATCCCGATTTCAATGACGGCACTGATCAGCAGGGAGTTGGTTCGATGGACGCCACGATCGGGGGCGGGCGCCGTTTCAGTTCATCGGTTGCCTATCTTCGGCCAGCCAAGGCCAGAGCAAACCTGCGCATTCTAACGGGCGTTCATGTTTCACAGGTCATACTCGAGGGAAACAGGGCGGTCGGCGTTGAAGTAGTGGGGAATGGAAGTATGGTGCGGCACCATGCACGGCTTGAGGTCATTTTGTCCGCTGGAGCCGTAAACTCCCCACATATCCTCCAACTCTCTGGTATCGGCGACCCCGACCATCTATCGTCAGTTGGTATTGGCGTTCGCCATGGCTTGCCAGGCGTGGGGCGCAATCTTCAGGATCATCCCGCCTTCGCCGTAAAACAGTTTTGTACCGAGCCGGTCAGCTTGGCCCCCAACGTCGGGCTGGGGCGGTCGTTCGCAGCTTTGTTGCGCTATCTAGCCACCCGACGCGGGCCTGCGGCCAGCAATGGTCTGGAGGCAACCGCGTTTTGGAGATCGCGCCGCGACATAGTTGCGCCTGACATCCAATACACGTTCATACCTCTTATCTATGAGGATAGCGGGCGTTTGATTCTGCGCGATCATGGCTACATGATATATTTCACGTTGCAGCGACCTGGAAGTAGAGGGCACATTCTTGCCCGCACTGCATTCCCACGGGATGCGCCCGCCATCGATCTCAATTATTTCGAAGATAGGAATGATCTTGTCACGATGCGTGAAGCGATAAAATTTGCGCGCGAACTGCTAGCGCAACCGTCGTTTGATCGCTTCCGGGGAAGGGAATATGATCCCGGTTCCGAACTGATCGAAGATGAAGCGATCGAAGCACATCTCCGTAAGAAGGTGGACTCCAACTATCACTTGTCGGGCACCTGCAAGATGGGCTCGGGCCCGGATGCGGTAGTAGACGCCAGGTTGCGTGTCCATGGCATCCAGGGGCTACGCGTGGTCGATGCTTCAATTATGCCGACCATCGTCAGCGGGAATACAAATGCTCCGACGATCATGATCGCCGAGAAAGCTGCAGACATGATCCGCCGATCGAATTTCTAGACTAGAAAGCAACGACAAGGCAGTTTCGTGTTTAGCGCCGCGGTAGGGGGCGTGTGCTGCCTCGAACAACAAGTCTGATCGCAAGTTCTCGTTGACGCATATGTAAGCGCTGAAGTGGTGTGGCCAAAACGTAATCGGCCGCGATCCGTCCCATTTCCTTTGATGGAACTTCGAGGGTCGTAAGTTCAGGAGCGGTAAGCTCTGCGATCTCGAGATTGTCGAATCCCATAACTGACACATCGTCAGGGACCATGATGCCGACGCCGCGGCAGAACTTTAGGGCCCCCGCCGCTAGAATATCGCTGCCGCAAAACACTGCCGTAGGCGGCTTCGGCAGCGCCATCAAAGCTTCCATGCACGCGTAACCACTCTCAACCTTGTAAGCGCCTTCCAGAACCGTGACCGATTTCAGCTCGACCCCCGAATTCGCCAGTTCCTTCAGGAAGCCATCCCGCCGGCCCCTGGCGCGGTCATTGTCCAAAGTAACGCCTGCTATCATCGCCAGCCTCGTGTGCCCGAGGTCGAGGAGGAAGCGCCCGGCGGTCTGTCCTGCACGCTCGTTATCGAAGCCGATCGCTGCGCCATCCGAATCTGCCGAGTTCGTATAGGTGAACACATACGCCACACGTTTTTGCCTTAGCAGCGCCAGCGTCTTTGGCCGATGCGTAGACCCCACAAGGATGATCGATTCCGCACCACGTTCGACGAGAAGTTTCGCCTGCTCGTATTCCACGTCAATGTCGTATGTTGAAGTATTGATAATCAGCGAAACGCCTTTTTCTGACAATCTTGCCTGCAATCCGTCGACCATCGTCGCATAGATCGCGTGGTCAAGGGTCGGGATGATTGCACCGACCAAACGCGACTTGGTCGATCTCAGCGCCCGTGCTGAACCGTTGGGCACATATCCCAGGATCTGTGCTGCGTGTATCACGCGTATCCGCGCGGCGTCGTTCACCGCAGAATTGCCGTTCAGCACGCGAGACACAGTCGCAGGCGAGCAGCCAGCCATGCGCGCAACGTCTATGAGCTTGGGATCAGTCGAGTCTGGTTGCATGGATCACTTAAGAGTTCGCGTGAAGATATCGATTTCTTTCGAGGCAGCATACGGCCTGCAAAAGTGTGTGCCAAGTTAGCAAAAAAATGAGCTTTCAGGTTGACGGCAGGCCCAATTTGTGAAATCGTTTTCACAAGGTTCAAACGGCGTTAGAATTTGGACCAGGGAGGCTACGTGCTGCTTGACGGTATTAAGATCGTGAGTTTTTGCCATTTTCTGCAAGGTCCCGCCGCGGACCAGTATTTGGCAGATATGGGCGCAGACGTCATAAAAGTCGAACCAATCATGGGTGCCTATGAGCGCCACTGGTCGGGGGCAGATGTCTATGTTGAGGGAGTGAGCGGCTTCTACCTTTGCGCCAACCGCAACAAGAGGTCGATTGCCATTGATCTCAAAAGCGTCGCCGGCAACGCGGTTGCCCGCGAACTGATTGCATCTGCGGATGTAGTCACTGAGAATTTCCGCCCTGGCGTGTTCTCGCGGTTAGGTTTTGATCAAGCGAGTCTTAGTGAAATCAATCCAAAGCTTATTTTTGCGTCGGCGAGCGGTTTTGGATCAACAGGTCCAATGGCGCAAAAGCCTGGCCAAGACATTCTAGCTCAAGCGCGGTCGGGGCTGATCAGCGTCACCGGAACCCCATCGCGGGGGCCAACTCCAGTGGGAGCAGCGATTGTAGACCAGCACGGGGGCGCCCTCATGGCCATGGGTATTCTTGGCGCCATTATTCGCCGGATGCGGGAGGGCGTCGGGACGCGCGTCGAATCAAGCCTCATCAACTCAGCGATCGACCTGCAGGGAGAGGCCTTGGTCAACTTTTTCGCCGGCGGGATTGAGCGCGGCCGTCTTAACAGAGAAGAAAATCTGGCCACTTGGTTCCATTCGGCTCCATATGGCGTCTATCCTACGCTTGACGCGCACGTAGTCATTTCGCTTTGCGATGCGAACACGTTCGCCGAGGCCGTCGACAGCGATGAGCTGCGCGCAAATGCCAGCATTGACCGTTATACCCAGCGCGACGCTTACGCACGGATGGTGAGCACGGCGACGCGGCGATTTGCTACGGCCGAACTTGGAGAGCGTTTTGACCGCTTCGGCGTTTGGTGGGCGCCGATCAGCTACTACGACCAACTCTTGGAAGATCCGCAACTGGTGCACAATGAAGTGTTCCGGAAAGTCACGGTGCGCGGTCGAACGATCCACTTGGTCAATCATCCCAATCGTTACGACGGACACGTCCCAGACGTCAGGATTCTGGCGCTCGAGATTGGTGAGCACACGTGCGAGATACTGTCGGAACTTGGGTACACCGAGGCTGAGACGGAACATCTCATTGCGTCCGCGGCCGTTCTCGCTTCGCGCGATCAAGCAATCGAAAGAAAGGTGTCCTAAGTGCTGGCCCAGCCCATCGAGAAGACTGAATCACTTCCCTCCGCCTCGGACAAATCGGCTCGCGGGGTTGCCATCGTCACTGGCGGCCGGCGCGGTATAGGACGGGCAATCTGTAGCGAACTCGGCGCAGCAGGCTTTGACATAGCGATGGTTGATATCGCCGACGATGAAAGCTCAAACGAGACGATGAAGATCATTCGGTCTTTCGGCGGCCGCTCAGCTTTTTTCCGACGGGATGTCGCGGATACCCCAGGTCATCGCGACTTTGTCAGTGAGATAGAAGACAAGTTGGGCGCGATCACCTGCCTCGTGAACAATGCCGGTGTCCAGGTCGCTATACGCGGAGATCTTCTCGACGTAACGGAGCACGCATTCGACCATCTCATGAACGTAAATCTGCGGGGGACCTTCTTTTTCACTCAGGCAGTAGCACGCCGGATGGCGTCACAAACGAGTACAGGGGCCGAACGCTCTTTGATAACGATTACCTCGGCTAATGCTGGGTTGGTATCGCCTGAAAAAGGTCCCTATTGCATTTCTAAAGCAGGCCTTTCGATGGCCTCCCAGCAGTTTGCACTTCGCCTTGCGGACGCTGGTATTCGTGTTCACGAGATTCGTCCGGGTTTAATTCAGACCGACATGACCGCCGAGGTCTTCGACAAATATTCAGGCCCGATCGAGGCAGGCGCTCTTTCGGCGATGCGACGATGGGGCCAGCCTGGCGAGATCGCCAAATGTGTGGGTGCGCTCGCCACAGGGGCAATACCTTTCAGCACTGGCGATATCTTCCACATCGGCGGTGGGATGCAAATTCATCGTCTCTGAAAGCATAAACCGAGCAAACTTCTGAAAACGATTTCTCAAACTGGGGCATACGATGACCATGCCGATGCTTGAAATGGTTGGCATCCACAAGCGCTTTCCTGGCGTCTATGCGCTGAAGGACGTTAGCTTTACGGTGGACAAGGGAACCGTGCACGGCGTTGTTGGGGAGAACGGTGCAGGCAAATCCACGCTGATGCGCGTGCTCGCCGGTGCGTTTCTGGCTGACGAGGGCCATGTCATCATTGGCGGCGAAACCATCATCGCGCCCACGCCAGAGAAGATGCTACAACTCGGCGTTGCGGTTATCTACCAAGAACTCGCTCAGGCGCAGCACCTTACTGTCGCTGAAAACATCTTCTTAGGACGCATGCCAACCAACCGACTGGGTATGGTGGATTGGCGGCGGGCCAATTCAGAAGCGACTGCGGCCCTCGAAAAGCTCGGCTTCAACATCGATCCAATGGCGCGCATTGATACAATAAGCGTTGCCCAACGGCAAATGGTGGAGATCGCGAAAGCGATAGCGCGCAACGCCCGGCTCGTGGTGCTGGATGAGCCGTCGGCGGTTCTCGGGGAGCAGGAGTTGCGGCTTCTTTTTGAGACCATCCGGCGCCTTAGCCGAGAAGAAGGAGTTTCCTTCATCTACATCACCCACCGGCTTAAGGAACTCTATGAAATTTGCCATTCGGTAACCGTACTACGCGACGGTCAAGTAATTGCTACCACCCCGATCAGACAGACCAGCACCGCTGGCCTCATCAAGCAGATGGTCGGTCGCGATCTAAGCGACATTTTTCCAAAACGCGTGCCGCCAAAATCCGATATTCGCCTCTCGGTACGGAATCTGCAGAGGGCCGGCATCCTTCGGGATATCAGTTTTGATGTACGGCGGGGGGAGATCGTTGGCATTTGCGGACTTGCCGGATCCGGTCGAACGGAAGTGCTTCGAGCCATCGCGGGAGCAGACAGGATTGACGCGGGGGAAATCCATGTCGACGGGAAGCATTTGCGTCTCGACGGGCCACGGAAGGCTTTAATCCACGGTGTTGGCTTATTGCCGGAGGATCGAAAGACAGAAGGCCTTTTTCTCGACCAAAGCGTCGCTTTCAACATAACAATCTCTGCGTTGCGTACCATACGGTCCGGCGTGGCGCTCAATGCGCGGCGCGAGGTGCAGGTCGCTGAGCGTTACATCCGACAGATGAAGATAAAGACGCCCGGACCTGGTACTCGCGTGCGCAATCTTTCTGGTGGCAACCAACAGAAATGTGGACTTGCCCGGCAGCTGAATTGTGGCGCGCAGATTCTTTTGGTTGATGAGCCGACGCGCGGCGTCGACGTCGCGGCCAAGCGGGAGATCTATGATCTGTTGGTCGATTTGACCGCAAGCCGAGGCTCCAGTGTTCTGATGGTCTCCTCTGAGTTGCCCGAGATCATTGGGCTGTGTGACCGCATCGTCGTGATGCGCCAAGGGGCCATTTCGGCGGTCCTGGAAGGCCATGGCTGCACCGAGGAATCCATCATGTCACATGCTGTCTGGCATTAGCATGGGCACGAAGCCAGGCATCAGGCTTATTGTCTCGGACGTTGACCGAACGTTGCTCACCAACGCTTACGTCCTGCCGAAGCGGGTCGTTGATGCGGTACGTGCAACCGAAGCTGCTGGAATTCGCGTTGTGCTTGCTACGGCCCGTTCACCGATTGGGGTCAGCCGCTATGTGACGCAACTCGGACTGACCGGACCCACCATCTGTTTCAATGGCGCGTGGACCGGTGATCTTGCCAAAGGTTGTGGGTTCGACAGTCATACTCTCGGTAATCAGGCGGCAACCGACGTGATGGAGTTTGCCCAGGCAGCCGGCCTAAGTCCCATGTGGTACGAGTTTGACCGTGTTCATGTCATCAAGCGCAACGATCTGACCGAGCGTGAGGCAGCGAAAACCGGCGAACCACTATTTGTGACGCCCCTAGCTGATCTGGTGGCCGGGCCCCACAAGATTATGTGCATAGCGGACCGACCCGAGCATCTGACCAAAATCGAAGCAGTCCGGGAGGCTTTCTGCGGCAGACTGGCGATGTCCAGTTCACACCCCAGACTGCTGGAAATCTGCGCACGAGGTGTTTCAAAGGGCACCGCGGTTGCAAATCTGGCCGGCAGCCTTGGTTTCAAACCAGATCAATGCGCGGCGGCAGGGGACGCTGAAAACGATCTCGAAATGCTTGCATGGGCGGGCGTCGCATTGACGGTGGGAAATGCCATTCCCGAGGCCAAGCGCTTGGCTCATTATGTGGGCTCTTCGTGTGATCAAGGCGGCATCGCCGAAGGATTCAATTGGATACTGCAGGAGCAAGTAGGGCGAACCGCCTTCCCCGACACGCGGCCGTTGAGCTGCGACCAATCGACACCGCGGCTGCAGGAATACTGATTGGGCCAAAGGTCCAAGCGAGCAACGCATGGGCTGAAACAAAAGTGGATCAAATGACAAGTACATCCTCGATTCAGACAACGCGCAAGCAGGTATTTCCGACCGTCGTTCGGAGTTCCGGTTTGATCTGGGTCTTTATTTTACTTTGTGTGGTTGCCGCATTCATTTCGCCATCATTCCTGAATACGGCAAATCTTCTGAATGTCGCTCGTCAGGTTGCGCTGTTCGGAATCGTCAGTGTCGGCATGACCTTCGTCATATTGACGAAGGGCATTGACCTCTCGGTCGGCTCTATTCTTGGTGTGACAGCGGTTTCGGCTGCTCTCTTGCTCACGGACGGCTCATCCATCTCCGTTGCCGTTCTGCTGGGGCTGGGTATCGGGGTGGTGCTCGGCGCAATAAACGGGGCGGGCGTCACGCTCGGGCGAGTTCCCCCCTTTATCATGACGCTCGGCATGATGGTCATGGCACGCGGCTTGGCACTCACACTCGCCGACGGCCAGCCAATCGGCCTAAAGGAGCAAGCTGCTCAGTTCGCTTGGTTGGGTCGAGGGTCGATCTTCAGCGTGCCCGTGCCCGTGTGGATCTTCACAATCGTGGCTGCAGTGGCAATTTTTGTTCTGCGCTACACCGCTTATGGCCGTCAGATCTATGCAGTCGGATCGAATGCTGAAGCAGCACGCCTCTCGGGCATTAATGTCCACTGGATCAACTTTTCTGTCTACGTGATCAGCGGGTTTCTGGCGAGCCTAACCGGGCTCATTTTCCTATCCCGCCTTACCGTTGGTGAACCCACAGCGGGCACAGGCATGGAACTGGAAGCAATCGCGATAACCGTGATCGGCGGCACAAGTCTGTTCGGCGGAGAGGGTGGGATCGTCGGAACCATCATCGGAGCAGGTATCCTGGCGGTGCTCGCAAACATAATGAATCTGGTCGGGGTCTCCCCGTTTACCCAGCAGATCGTCAAGGGGGCGATCATCATCGGTGCCGTTTTGTATGAAATGGTTCGCAAGCGCAGGTGACCGGGTCCCCGAAAAGAGCTTCGCAAGGCGGAGGAATGCCGGGACACCGGCAAAAGTCGAACGAAAAAAGGGAGTAGAACGATATGTCTGTAAACTTGTTGAAGGCCAGAAGCTTAACGCTTGCCGCAGCTCTCGCTGTTGCGATGATCTCAGGGGCCGCTCTGGCACAGGATAAGATCCTGATCGGCTTCAGCCAAGGTACTATGAACCATCCTTGGCGCGTGGCCATGGTGGAAGGCAACAAGAAGTATGCAGAAAAAAACCTTCCGGATGTCGAACTCGTAATCACCGACGGGCAAAACGACTCTGCAAAACAGGTCACCGACGTCGAAAGTCTTATCGCCCGCGGTGTCAAAGTGTTGATGATCAGCCCGTTGACCGCAGACGCTTTGACACCGGTGGTTCAGGAAGCACTAGATGCTGGCATCAAGGTGGTAACGCTTGATCGCAAGGTGAATACTGCTGTCACCGTTCACGTCGGTGCTCTGAACGAACCTATCGGCGAGGACGCCGGCAAGTTCCTGATTGAGGCTCTGGGCAATAAAGGCAATGTAATCGAACTACAGGGAACCGGCGGCGCGTCGGCAACGGTCGACCGACACAATGGATTCGAGACCGCGCTCAAGGGTTCTGGTCTTAAGGTTGTTGCTTCCCAGAATTGTGACTATCTGCGCGAAAATGCAGTGAAGTTCATGGAAGACCAGTTACAGCGTTTCGGCCCGGGAGAAATCCAGGCAGTCTATGCTCACAACGATGAGATGGCCCTTGGCGCCATCCAAGCGCTGGAAGCAGCTAATCGCCTGGGCGAAGTCAAGGTAGTGGGTGTGGACGGCGAGGAACTGGCTTTTGAGGCGATAGACGCCGGCAAAATGGCCGCGACATTTACCTATCCCTACGTGGCGCCGGAGGGCATGGAGATCGCCTACAAAGTAGCGAAGGGCGAACAGGTTCCAGCCGAAGTAGTTCTCCCTGGCAAGAAAGTTGATCCAAGCAATGTCAAGGACATGCTCGGGACGGGGTTCTGATTCCTGGCTGCCGCATAGACGCATGCGGCAGCCACCTTCCACCCAGACGGAGACAACAAGTATGATGAAAACTGCGTTCGACCCCAAAGGCGTTATTCCTGCTGTGTTGATGCCTTTTGGAGCAGACCTGGCAATCGACGAGAGGGCTTATCGGGCACACTTGCGCGATGTCGCTTCCGTGAGCGGCATAACAGCAATTACGATAAATGGTCATGCAGCCGAAGTGCATGCTCTGACAATTGAAGAACAGCACCGCGTGGTGGTGGTAACCAAAGAAGAGCTCCAGGATGAGGTTCCGACGATAGTCGGCGTTTACACCAATTCCAGCCTTGAGGCGGCGCGTATGGCTCGCGATGCACAGGACGAGGGCGCGGAAGCGCTGCTGGTTTTCCCGCCCGATTTCATGGCGCTTGGGGGGTACCTGCGGCCTGAGATGATCTATGAGCATCTAAGGCGCATCACTGACGCGTCGGATCTGCCGATCATCCTATTCCAGTATCCGCTAGTCTCTAACCTTGCTTATCCGCTGCCGACACTGCTTGAACTGTGCAGCCGCTATCCGACCATTCGCGCAGTCAAGGATCAATGCGGTGACGGGAACCTTCACGAGCGCCAGATTCGTGAACTCAAGGCTTTGGATTGCCCGGTCCGCACGCTGACCACGCATAGCGCTTGGCTGCTCGGTTCACTGGCACTTGGATGCGACGGGATGCTGTCTGGCGCCGGCAGTGTGATTGCTGACTTGCAGGTGGCGCTTTTCAAAGCGATCCAAGAGGGCGATCTCAACTGCGCGAAGGCGATTAATGACCGCATCTACCCGACGGTGCGCGCCTTCTACGATCAGCCACTGCTCGACATGCACAATCGCATGAAGGAGGCTCTGGTTCTGCTCGGTCGTATGAAGCAATCCTATGTTCGGCCGCCGCTAGTGAAGCCATCTACCGAGGAACTGGCCAAGATCGCCCGGATGCTGGAGCAGGCGGCACTTACCCCCGCATCCGTCTACAAGTATGCAGCCTAATATTCATTTTATTGGAGCTCTCTCCATGAGCAGTTTCTATTTAAAACCTGGCGATGAAGTGACACTTCAGCGCGACGTCACTGAGGCAGCGGTAAGTGCTTTCGCGGAGTTGAGTGGCGATCATTCGCCTAATCATGTCAACGAAGACGTCATGGCTGGCGAGGCGTCTGCCTACAGTGGGCGCATTGCACATGGCGCCTTGCTCGTCGCCTATATGTCTGCTTGTTCGACTAAAATTGTTGAGCGAGTGCCTGGGGTCCGTGCAACGGAGACGCCCGTTTCACTCGGTTATGACCGTATCCGATACCTCAAGCCGGTCTACATCGGCGACAGCATCGAACTGCGCTACAAAGTTCGGACGGTCGATGCGGAGACGCGGAGGGCGCTTTCCGGAATTGAGATTACGAACCAAAAGGGCGAGTTGGTCTGCGTCGGCGAGCACATCCTCAAATGGGTCTCCCCGCAGGTTTAGGACCAGACAATGTACGACTACATAATAGTAGGCGGCGGTTCAGCGGGTTGTGCGCTCGCCAGCCGGCTTTCGGAAGATGAGGCCGTGAGGGTGCTTCTGTTGGAGGCTGGCCCGCGGGATTGGCACCCTTACATCCACCTACCCGTCTGCTACTATAAGACCACTAAAGGCGGACTTACCTGGGGGTTTGAACTCGAGCCGCAGACCCACCAAGAAGGCATCACTCCCGCCTTCGCCCAGGCGCGCGTGCTGGGCGGCGGGAGCTCGATCAACGCTCAGGTTTATATCCGCGGTTCAGCCGCCGACTATGACAACTGGGTCACGATGGGGTGCCCCGGCTGGTCTTACGAGGAGGTTCTCCCTTATTTTCGTCGGTCCGAGGCCAATGAGAGCCTCTCGGCTCCATATCATGGGACCGAGGGACCGCTTTCTGTGTCTGACCAGCGCCACACGCACCCGCTGACCAAGGCATTCACGCGGGCTTGCCAAGAATTCGGCATGCCGTTCAATGGCGACTTCAACGGCAAGGACCAAGCAGGCGCGGGCCTTTACCAGATCACCAATCGGAACGGCCGCAGGTGCAGCGCAGCCGTGGCCTACCTGGCGCGCGCCCGCAAGCGCTCCAACCTGACGGTGCGGACCGCCTGCGCGGTGCGGCGGATCGTCATCGAGCGTGGACGCGCGGTGGGGGTAGAATACTTGGACGGCGGAAGAGGCGTGACCGAGCGAGCCGACCAGGCAGTCATACTGTCGGCCGGAGCTATCAATTCTCCCAAGATTTTGATGCTGTCTGGCATAGGGCCAGCAGATCACCTCACGAGTCATGGCATCAAGCCCGCATTTGACCTTCCGGGCGTCGGCAAAAATCTGCACGACCACCTCGACATCTTCATGATGTATAACGTGCACGGTCTCAGCACTTATGACCGTTACAAGAAAATGCACTGGCAACTGGTCGCTGGTCTGCAGTACGCGTTGTTTCGGAACGGACCGGTGAGCGCCAATGTGGTCGAAGGTGGCGCGTTCTGGTCGACCAGCGGACACCTCGATACGCCGAATTTACAGTATCATTTCTTAGCCGGCACCGGTATCGAGAAGGTCACCAGCGGAACGTCGACCGGCAACGGCTGCACCCTTAACGCTTATCTCCTGCATCCCCTGTCGCGCGGCCAAGTCACGCTGCGAAGCGCCGATCCCGCAGCGGCGCCGTCGATTGACCCCAAATTTCTCGACGTACAGTCCGATCTCGATTGTACAATCGAAGCGGTGATGATCGGCCAAGAGATCATGGCCCAGCCGTCGATCGCTAAGTTCATTTCTAACGAGTTCCTGCCTGGTCCGGAGTTGCGTTCGCGGGCTGGCTACGAGGCGTTCGTGAGGTCGCAGGCCCGTTCCGGATACCACCCAGTGGGCACGTGCCGGATGGGCTTGGACGAGATGGCCGTTGTCGATCCGGAACTCCGGGTTAGAGGCATCGAGGGCTTGCGCGTAGCGGACGCTTCGATCATGCCTAGATTGGTCTCCGGCAACACCAATGCACCCTCCATGATGATCGGAGAAAAAGCAGCCGATCTTCTCCGTGGCAACCACATAGCGTCACCGTCCTCGGTGGTGCCGTTCGAACGAGCCAAGAATGACCCCTCCGCAGTTCATCATTGAAGACCCCTCCACGGACGGCGTCTTGCTCCTGACGCTCAACCGGGCGGGTAAGCTCAACGCCCTATCCAAGACGTTGCTCGAGCAACTCAGGGACTCGCTGGGGCGGGCGCTCGCGGATCCGTCCGTCGGTTGCGTGGTATTGACGGGTGCCGGTCGCGCCTTCTCGGCAGGTGCGGACATCTCGGACATGTTGGAACGGGGGGTCGCGTCGTATTCGGATCCCCGGCGGCTGCAGTGCTGGAGCGCAATTGAGTCGTTTGCCAAGCCCGTCATCGCCGCAGTCAACGGCTTTGCATTTGGAGGCGGATTGGAGCTTGCTCTGCTTTGCGACATCGTCGTCGCAAGCGAGACGGCAAAGTTTGCCACGCCCGAGATTAAGATTGGCTCCTTCCCAGGAGACGGGGGCACGCAGCGGCTACCTCGCTTGGTCGGCAGGTCATTTGCCATGCAGATGGTGCTGACTGGCATGACTGTAGATGCCAGACTTGCCGAGCGAAAAGGACTCGTATCCGAGGTGTTGCCCCCCGAGGAACTGCTGCCGCGCGCATTAGAAATCGGTCGCGACATCGCGCTCAAATCAACCGCCATAACCCCTTACGCCAAGCGCGCGGTGAGGGCCGCCGACGAGTTGCCCTTGGCGGAAGGCATCGCTTTGGAGCATGCGCTCACTATCGAAGCCTTTGGGATGGAAGATAGAATGGAAGGTCTCAGAGCCTTTTCCCAGAAGAGAGAGCCTCGCTTTACAGGTCGATAAAAATTTGCATGCGACAGCCGGTCTTTAGGGAAGATATTATATGTGGGACTACATAATTGTTGGGGCGGGATCGGCAGGTTGCGTTCTCGCGAATCGGCTATCGGAGGATCCGGCGGTCAAGGTTCTTCTTCTAGAAGCAGGAAGCCGTGACTGGAATCCGATGATCCATATTCCCGCTGGGATCGGAAAGCTTTTTGGGCCGGGCGTGAATTGGCGTTTCCACACGGTTCCACAGGTTAATCTGGACGGCCGCGAGGTTTGGTATCCGCAAGGCAAGACACTCGGCGGTTCGAGCTCAATCAACGCGATGATCTATATCCGTTGTCAAAGGGAAGACTATGACAACTGGGCAGAACTCGGCAATTCGGGGTGGAGATACGAGGACGTGTTGCCCTATTTCCGCAAGTCAGAGGACAATGACCGGCTTGTCAATCGGTATCACGGCCAAGGTGGTCCCCTTTGGGTCTCAGACCAGATTTCTCCGCATCCAATCACTCGCGCCTTCGTCCGCGCGGTTCAGCAGTACGGCCTCCCGTTTAATCCGGATTTCAACGGCGACACGATGTATGGGGCTGGGTTCTATCAGGTGACCTGCCGCGACGGTCGCCGTCGTTCTGCGGCCGTATCCTATCTCCACCCGGTGCGCCAGCGTCGCAACCTCTCCGTCAAGACGGACGCCCGCGTCACCAGACTTGTCATCGAAGGCGGAAAAGCTGTGGGAGTAGAGGTTTCAGGACGCGGCTCAAAAAAGACGGTCTTCAAGGCGGGCCGGGAGGTTCTAGTCTCCAGCGGCGCTATCAACTCACCCCGTCTGTTGATGTTGTCGGGCATTGGTCCGGCGGACGAACTGTCTGCAATCGGCATCAAGCCGATCCACGACCTCAATGGCGTTGGCAAAAACCTGCAGGATCACATTTGCACAAACGTCCACGTGGCGACCCGCGGCCGCATCAGCTACGACGGCCATGACCGGTTCCCCAAGGACCTTGTCCATGGCATCCAGTGGCTTCTATATCGCAACGGACCGGCTGCCTCAGTGATCGTCGAAGGGGGAGGCTTCTTTCAAACCGAAGGCGAGGATCGGCCCGACCTACAAATTCATGTGGCGCCCGCTACCGTGGTGCGGGGCGGCCAAACCCGTATTCCTGGCTTCGGCTTCACGGTCAATTCCACCTTCCTTCGGCCGCGCAGCCGTGGGTCGGTCAAGCTGAGGTCGCCGAACCCTGCGGACGAGCCGCTCATCGATCCCAACTACATGAGCGATCCATATGACCGTGGGAAGGCCATTCTCTCGGTGCGAACGATCCGCAAAGTATTGGCTCAGAGCGCCATCGCTGATCTTATCGAGAGTGAAAGGCTACCGGGACTGGCAGCGCAATCCGATGAACAGATTATGGCCTATATCCGGCAGTACGCCTGCTGCGATTACCACCCCGTTGGCACTTGCAGGATGGGCAGTGACGAAGACGCGGTCGTCGATGCCGAACTGCGCGTGCGTGGGGTCGAGCGGCTCAGGGTCATTGATTCGTCCATAATGCCCGTGCTGGTCAGCGGCAACACCAACGGTCCCACCATGATGATCGGTGAAAAGGGTGCCGAAATGGTCAAGGCGGCGGCGTAGTCATGCAGTTTCTGGTCATTTCCTCCCGCCGCACCGAGCATTTTTCCGACGAAGATTTTCAGGCTCTTGTCGGGGATGAGGGCACGCAAGCGCGCGTCCTCTACGGCAAGGACTTCACCCGCCAGATCTGGCACCGGGCAGATGTCGCCGGTGCCTGCCAGATCGTTGAGGCGAAGGACGAGGCCGAAGCGCGCAATATGCTCGCCACGCTGCCCTTCGCCAAAGCGAATATGATCGAATTTCAGATCATTCCCCTGAAGCCCTACGCAGGGTTCCTCTAGAAACGACCATCAGGAAGCGACTAACATGGATACAATAAGCCCCAGTCTATCTCTGCCGGATTCGCCCCGGGAATTCGGATTCTACGTTGGCGGGCGCTGGATCGAGCGTGGGTTGCGCAAACACATGGAGCGGGTGAGCCCCGGCCATGACATCCCGGTGACTCGTATCACGCTGTGCACGAAGGATGATCTTGATGATGCGGTGCGGGTCGCACGGCGGGCGTTCAAGGACCGGCGTTGGTCCGGCTTATCGGGTACGGGACGGGCTGATGTTCTGCTCAAGGCGGCCGCAGGCATCCGAGAACGCGCCGAGGAGATCGCTTATTGGGAAACCCTGGAGACAGGCAAAGCAATCTCGCAGGCGCGCAACGAGGTCGACGGAGCGGCTAGCATTTACGAATACTGCGCCGGCACGGCACGCTCGCTGCATGGCGACACCTTCAACAATCTCGGCGACAAGATGCTGGGGTTGGTCACACGCGAGCCGATCGGCGTGGTGGGGCTCATCATCCCCTGGAACTTCCCTTTCTTCATTCTGGCCGAGCGAATTCCCTTCATGCTGGCGGCCGGTTGCACCATAGTCGCCAAGCCCAGCGAACTGACGTCCGCATCGGCACTTATCATGGCGGAGATCCTGACCAAGGCGGGCTTGCCGGACGGTGTATTTAACGTCGTGACTGGCACCGGGCCAGAGGTAGGTCAGGCCATGGCCGCCCACATGGATATCGACATGATCTCCTTTACCGGGTCGACAGTCACGGGTCGAAATGTGTTGTTGGCCTCGTCGTCAAACTTCAAAAAGGTGGGGCTGGAACTCGGTGGCAAAAGCCCGCAGATCGTATTCGCAGATGCCAACTTGGACGAAGCCGCAGATGGCGTAGTCTTTGGGGTCTGCTTCAACGCCGGCCAGTGCTGCGTCAGCGGCAGCCGGCTGCTGGTCGAGCGGTCGATCGCGGAGAAGTTCGAGCGGTTGGTCGTCGAGAAGTTCGCGAAGGTCAGGATCGGTGACCCCCTTGATCCGCGCACGCAGCTTGGCGCGATCGTATCGCCGGCGCACAATGAAAAAATTCTCGGCTACATAAAGAAGGGCGAGGAGGAAGGCGCCAGGATCGCCTGCGGCGGTAAGGCCATCGGCACCAAAGCCGGGCGATTCATTCATCCGACACTCCTATCAGGCGTTTCGAACACAATGGCGGTGGCCCGCGAGGAGATATTTGGTCCGGTCCTGTCGTCGATTCCATTCGACTCGCTCGAAGAGGCGGTCGAACTCGCCAACGACAACGATTACGGCCTGGCAGCCAGCGTCTGGACGTCTAACATCGACAAGGCGCTGCAGGTGATCCGGAGCGTGCAGGCCGGGCGGACCTGGGTGAACACCACGATCACGGGTGGCCCGGAAATGCCGATCGGCGGGTTCAAGCAGTCCGGCACGGGCCGCGAAACCGGCGTCTACGGAGTCGAAGAGTATACGGAAATCAAGTCAATCCACATCGCGATCGGCCGGCGAGAACCATGGGTAGGCTAGTCGGTCCAGACGGCTAAGTCTTCACTAAGGTGGTGGTGCCAAGGCGGTGCTCCCGCCTTGGACGGACTTCCACGTCCGTAGGTTCGGCTATGAGGAAGGAGGAGAGGGAACATGTTGAAGATTGGCGTGCTCGGAGCTTCGCGCATCGTACCGATGGCATTGATGGAACCGGTGGCGCGTCGGGATGACGTGAGTGTAATGGCGATCGCCGCTCGTCGCAGTAGTGCCGCGCGGGCATTCGCTGAGCGCTACGGGATCGCCGGCGCCCATGAGCACTACGAGGAGGTGATAGCTAATCCATCGATCGATCTCGTCTACAATCCGCTTCCACCACATCTTCATGCGGAGTGGTCGATAAAGGCGCTGGAGGCAGGCAAGGACGTCCTTTGCGAAAAGCCATTCGCTATGAACGCGGCGGAGGCGCGGCGGATGAATGAGGCAGCCGCGCGCACGGGGCGGCGCATCATCGAAGCTTTCCACGACCGCTATCATCCGGTCTTTCTGCACCTTCTCGACCGGGTGCGCTCGGGGCAGATCGGAAAGGTGACCACGCTTTGGGGCATCTTCAATCACACCATCCCACGCCAGCCGGGCGAGTTTCGCAGGATCACTTCGATGGGTGGGGGCGCTCTGATGGACCTCGGATGCTATCCGGTACATTGGTGCCGGTCTTTGCTTGGCGAGGAGCCGGAGGTGGTTGAAGCAAGCGCGATGTTCGAGCCCGACGGCTACGATGAGGAAATGCGCGCTACGCTCATATTTCCGTCGGGGGTTGAAGCCCGTATCGAGTGCCTAATGACGCCGGGCTGGCATTATCATGCGCTTTTCAAGATCGAGGGGGAACGCGGTACACTTGTTGCGGAGAACAGCCTTCTGCCGCACCTCGGCCACTCAATCCTGGAAAGGATCGACGGCGGCTTCCGCCAGTACACGATCGGGGGTGGAACGACGTTCGACTACCAGCTTGCGGCGATCGTCGCCGCGCTCAAAGACGGCACCCACCTCCCGACCGAAGGCGCGGATCCGATAGGCAACATGACCACAATCGATGCCGTCTACGCAAAGGCGGCCGTTCAGAATTAACGAGGCGAGAGGCCATGTCTATCATTGTCATTACCGGCGCGGAGCAGGGCCTTGGCCTCGAATTGGCGCGAGCCTATGCCGTTGGCGGCCACGAGGTCGTCGCAGGCTGCCTGAAGCCCGATACGTCGGACATGAGAGCGTTGTCAGCGGAACACAAGAATGTCCTGGTGGTGCCGCTCGACGTCACGAAGGAAGGCTCGGTGGCTGCGCTCGCTGATCGGTTTTATAACAAATCCGCCGACGTCGTCATCAACAATGCGGGTGTCCACTTCCGCAAATGGTCGATGCCGGAACGTGTCTCCTTCGCCGACTGGGAGACCACCCTCCAAGTCAATACGCTGGGAGCCGCCCGTGTCTCCTTCGCATTGCGCGAGAGTCTGGCGCGGTCGGGCAACGGCAAGCTGGTGACCATTTCGAGCGATTGGGGCTCCATTTCGAACCACCCCGGAACGGCTTACGACTACTGCTCGTCCAAGGCCGCCGTTAATAGCGTCATGCGCGGCATTGCCCGCAATTGGTCCTCCGACGGGATTTGCGTGCTCATGATCCATCCAGGTTGGATGCGCACTACAATGGGCGGTGCCGACGCACCATTGCTCCCCGGCGATAGTGCAGCCAACGTAAAGAAGGTGATCGATCTCGCCGGTCCAGCCGACAATGGCCGCTATCTCGACAATTTGGGAAACGATATGCCTTGGTAGTGCCCGTGCCCCGGCCGAGTGCCAAGTCCTCGCCAACTGGGTCACATGCCCATTTTCAAGTCGCGGGACCCAATGGTCACTGGGGTGCCCTCCTTTCTTGTGGGCGTTTCGCTAGCCATATTGCATTTGGCAATTTGACTGCCCGATGCATCATCAGCGGCTAAGAGGAAGGGAAGCCTTCGAGTTTCGAGTCGGCATCGCGCGCCGTCCACCAAGTCTATTCAGGTTTTCGCCTTGATTTGCCAGATGGCAATCACCCTACGAACATCAAATGAGAAAACGATTTCTTGGCGTAGTGACTGATCGCTGGCAGGATCGCACAATGACCCTTCTCGATGCGGCGTTTGGTGATTTCGTAGACACGCTGGAAACCGCCTATGATGAAGTCGGCCTCAAGAGAGCGGCTGACCGTCTTGCGGCCCACCTAAATTTCCGATGGTTTGCTTATCTCGGGTTCTCGGAACCAGTGCTCAAAGTGCTTTCGTCATATCCCAGTTCATGGGCGCGGGAATATATCGAGCAACACTACGAGGAAATCGACCCCGTCATTGGGTTCGCTAGATCATCGAAACGGTTGTTCCAGTGGGATCGCCGGACACTGCGACTGTCATCAGCGTCGCAACAGCGCTTCTTCGCCGAAGCAGGAAAATTCGGGATCTACCGTGGCGTGACCGTTCCGATACTTGGAGGGTTTCGCCGGTTCGCAGCCTTCACACTCGCGGGCGGCATGGACGCAGGTCTCGACGGCCTTCCAGCGGAAATGATTGATCTCGTGCAACTTGCCGGGCTTTACTATCATGCGCACGTCTATGCGAAACTCCAACTAGGGATGGCTCGGCTCGCCGGTGCTCCGCTCACCCAACGAGAGCGGCAGTGTCTTTTCTGGGCGGCGCGCGGCAAGAAGATGCCCGAGACCGCGAAAATTCTCGGCATCACCACACGAACCGTGGTCTTCCATCTTGAGAACGCCCGGTCGAAGCTGAGCGCGGCCACGGTGACGCAAGCCGTCGCCGAGGCCGCGCATCGCGGCCTCATCTTGTCCTGACAGAGCGGATCGACTCGCCTCCATCAGGCCGTCGCGGACGCAGTCGCGCCGATTTGCTCGATCGCCATCTCCAAAAAATGCAGCGACAACTATTTTCGTAGCAGCGGTCGCCGTCGCCAATTCTACGCTAGCGCATCCTCGCCTACTCACCCTGTAAAACTCTACAGCTACGCGGCTCGGCTCGCCGTGCTCTTTGTATTCTGCAAACAAAGGAGCCTGCTGCCATGCACGCAATTCCAGTTACCCAATCGGACTACACTGAGCTTGCTGATCTAATCGCGGATATGCATCGATTGCGCTATCGCGTTTTTCGGGATCGCCTGAACTGGGATGTCTCTGTTTCGGGCGACATGGAGATCGACGCTTACGACGCGCTCAAGCCGACATACATCATTTGTGTCGATGACAGCGGCTCGGTGGCCGGCTGTGCGAGGCTGCTGCCGACGACTGGGCCAACGATGCTGGCGAACACCTTCCCTGCGCTACTTGGATCGAATCCCTCTCCGCGAAGCGACAAGATGTTCGAAAGCTCGCGCTTCTGCGTGGATACAAGCGCGGGCGACAGCGTAACCGCAACTGGGCTTCGTGACGCGACATTCAGTCTCCTTGCGGGGATTCTCGAATGGGGCCTGTCTAAGGATCAGGAGGCGGTGGTCACCGTGACGGACGTTCGATTCGAGCGTATCTTGAGGCGCGCCGGATGGCCTTTGGAGCGCTTTGCTCCACCAATGCAGATTGGCGACACAAAGGCGTTGGGCGGTCATTTGCCGATCTCTGAATCCGCGCTGATGAACGTCCGTGAAATGGGGCAACTCCAGGGGCCCGTGCTGGGCACTCGCTTCACTCACTTAGCGGCGGCGTGATCACGGCTACTCCTAGTCAACAATGGCCATCGAACTGCGCCATCTGCGTTACGCTGTCGCCGCCGCACACTACGGCAGCTTCCGTCGTGCGGCCGACGCGCTTGGTGTCAAGCAGTCGTCGCTCAGCCGCCGCATTCGCCAAATGGAGGATCGTCTCGGAGTCGCGGTGTTTGAACGGTCGAGCAGTGGCGTGCGGCTGACAGCTGCGGGCACCGAAATCCTGCGCACTTCTCGGCATCTGGTCGATGGTCTGGACCACATGATGGCGTCGGCCAAGGCCGCAGGCCGAGGGGAGGCCGGCCGGCTGGCCATCGGCTTTTTCACATCGCTGTCGGCGGGGAACTTGCGCGCGAGCCTGATGGAGTATGCTCGACGGTTTCCGCAAGTGGAAATCCGTACGGTCGAGGGAGCGCGAGCGAGTCTTTTCGCAGGTCTGGAGCATGGCACGCTAGACGTTGCCATCGTCACCGGCGAGCCGGCCGTTCGCACCGGGGGAGCAATGGCCTTGTGGGGCGAACGCATCATGGTCGCGCTCCCGGAGAGCCATCCACTGGCAGCGAACGAGATCGTCTATTGGACCGACCTCAGAGGCGAAACTTTCCTGCTGAGCCAGCGCGATCCCGGACCGGAACTCGGGGACATCTTGCTGGCGAAACTGGCTTCTCCCGGCGTCCAGCCCAAAATTGTCAGCCAGGACGTCAGCCGCGAAAGCATAAAGAGCCTGGTGGGCGCGGGTTTCGGAGTCAGCCTCACATGCGAAGCTGGCATCGGCGCCAGTTGCTCAGGGGTCATCTATCGCGATGTGCAGGACGGCACTGGCCCGAGCCGAATCAGCTACGCCGCCTATTGGCAGAGCAGCAACGACAACCCGGCACTGGCGCACTTCCTCGCGCTTTTGGAAGAGCGCTATCCCTCGCTGTCACCTAGGGTTTCCGGTTCCGCCGAGCCTTTGCGAAAGCCCGATCCGTAGCCATGAAGCGCTCGATCATCGGGGCGATTAGCCTAACCGGTTCGCCAACGGGCCGGCCAGTCTCCCTGCCGAGAACCTCGGCGTAGGCGAGGAGATCCCGATGAACAGCTGCCGGAAGTTCGATTGACATCTTGACCGGCTTGTCGTCGGCAATAGCTCCAAGTTTCAGTTTGGCCATGGATCACCCTCCATAGGGTTCGAGGACGAGATCGTGGGTGACGATCACGCGAACGGGAAAGCCCGGCCGTATGGTGAGGGTAGGGGCGATGTCGAGTTGGCGACCAACGATCTGCTGGCCGATCTGGCTTATATTGTTGGAGGCCCCTTGACGTAGCGCGCGAACGATATCGCTTTCATCACTCGATGATCCGGTCTCGGCGCCGATGCTGAGCAGTGTCGAGAGCGCGGCCGCTTTGAACAACTCGCGCCAGTGATAATCGACGCCGTCCTCAAGACCGGCATAGCCCTCCGCATCGGCGCCGGGTTGCCGCTCCAGCACGATGGACCGGCCGTTCGGCATGACGATGCGGTTCCAGACCAGCAGCACGCGACGCTGGCCGAAGCCGACGCCGCTATCGTATTGACCGACCAGCCGTGCGCCCTGTGGGACGATGAGGATGCGTCCGGTCGGACTGTCATAGACGTTCTCGGTCACCTGGGCCGTGATCTGGCCGGGCAGATCGGATCGAATGCCGGTGATGAGGGCCGCCGAGATGATCGACCCGGCCTGCAGAATGTAAGGTGAGGCTCGCGCCGCAACCCGATCCGGGCTGACCGTGCGGCGATCGACGGCAGCGTTGAGGAAGGCGGACTGCCGTTCCTGCGCCGTCGGCGTCGCCGGCTCCGGCGCGAGGCCAAGGCTGGCGAGCGTCGCCGACCCGGCTGTCTGCGTTTCCCCAGGTGCGGGCACCGGCGTGGCCGGTGCGGACCGCGCCTCGGTGCCTGCGAAAAGCCGGCTGGTCCGCGCGGCATCGATTTCCTGGAGCCGGCGCTGTTCCTCGCTGCTGACGCCTGTAACAGGCTGACCGCCGTTCTGGGCGCTCAGTATCGGACGCCCCAGATCTCCTGGAAGCGGTGGACCCAATTGTGGAACAATGGGCCGCGACAGGCCGGAATAATCTCGTGGCAATCCGGCGAGCCCATCGGCCGTGGTCCGGTTCTCTGTCGAAAAGAGTTCCTCGCCCCCAGCGCCGCCATGGCGGGACTGGAGGGCATAGACGAAGGCGCCGCCGATGCCGAGACTGGCGACCAGGCCCAGCCCGGCCAGCACACGCCGCGACAGGCGGGTGACGCGAGGCGTCTCGGCACGCAGACGCATGGGCGCGAGACCAGGCGCTCCGCCTGCGGCCCGCGCCTGTTCTTCCTCTTCCCGGTCCTCGCTCATGACGCGGGCCTCCCGTCAGTGCGGACGATCCGGACGCGCTGTTGCTTGCGGCCGCTGCCGAAGCGCAGTTCGGCTGCGGCGAACATCCGGTCGACGATCATGTGATTGCCTCGGACGCGGTAGTTCACGAGCTCGGAGGTGTCGCCTTCGGGGCCAACGATGAACAACGGCGGCATTTCGCCCTGGCCGATGCCGCGCGGGAATTCGATAAAGACCTGGCGGCCATCGTCAAAGGCGCGCAGCGGCCGCCACGGCGCGCGGTCTCCTTCTATGGAATAGCGGAAGTTGATCGACGCGAGGTCGACGCCGGTGGCGACGGGTTTGGCGGCCTCAACCAGGGCGTTCTGGCGTCGAAGGGCGATGAGTTGGTCCTGTGGGTACTGCCAGGACACTGAAGCCATGTAGGTTTTCTCGGTCGAACGCAGCTCCATGTGATAGGTGCGGCGGTCGGTGTTGATGACAAGGTTCGTCGTCAGGTCCGCACGGGTCGGCTTGACGAGGATGTGGATCTGGCGCGTTGCGCCCGATCCGCTTTCGGTGTCGCCGATAACCCAGCGCACCGTGTCGCCGGCGGCAACGGGGCCGGAGCCAACAAGTTGCTCGCCGGGCTGGAGGGCGACGTCGGTGATTTGTCCAACCGCGGCATAGACCTGATAGAGGGCGCCCTCTGTGAACGGGTAGACCTGCATTGAATTGATGAATCCATCGCGAACCGGCTGCATGCGAGCAGCGGCGTTGGCTTGGTTGACCCGGGCGGTCGGTTCGGTCGGCTCCGGCGTCCGGCGTTTTTCTGCGACTGGCTTCAACTGGTCCGGCAGGGGCAGAGGTCGGGGAACTTCAACGACCTGGACCGGCGCCGGCGGCGCGGGCGCGAACACAGCTCGCTGCGGATCGTCGTATGAGATCTGCGGCGGCTTTTTGATGGCACAGCCCGCCAGCGCGGTTGCGGAAAGCAGCAGTAGCGGAAACATGGATTTGCGGAAGTGAGGAAATCCAGCTTTCAGTGGATACGGCCCGATGGCTCTACGAATTTGAGTAATCATTGGCCAAGCTCCTTCGACCAGTTGATGGCGTTGACGAAGACGCCGAGAGGATTCCTGCGCAGCCGCTCAGCGTCGCGCGGAGGCTGGATCACGACCGTGAGGATCGCAGTCCAGCGCTCGGTGGATGCGAGCGAACCGTCCAGGTAGCGCCGCTCCGTCCAGGCGACGCGGAAGCTATCTGGCGATGCCCGGATAACGCTCGACACTTCGACGGCGATCTGCTGCTTCCCGACCTTCGAAAAAGGATCGTTGGCACGGGCGTAGTCATTGAGCGCCAGCGCGCCGCGGTCGGTGGTGAAGTCGTAGGCCCGGAGCCAGTTCTGGCGCACGATGATCGCATCGGCGGGGATCGATCGGACTTCTTCGATGAAGCGGGCCAGATGCCAGGCAATCTGCGGATCGGTCGGGCGGTAGTCGGCGACGGCCGGCTCTACGGCTTGTGCCTGTCCAAGCCGGTCAACCTGCACCACCCAGGGCACTACCGTGCCTCGCGCCGACTGCCAGACCAGCGCCGTCGCAAAGCCGCCGGCAAGCAGCAGCGAGCTGAAGGCCATCAAGCGCCAGTTCTTTGCCTGGACGCGCGCCGAACCGATGCGCTCGTCCCAGACCTGAGCGGCCTTTTGGTACGGCGTCTCGGGTTCGGGTGTCTTGCCGTAGTGGGTGGATGAGCGTCTGAACATTAGCGATCCCCTTCGGAGAGATTGATGGATGAACCGCCGCCATGGGCGTCTCCCGATCGGACGGCGTGGCTGACGGCCGAGACCCCATGGCTAACCGTCTGGGCGCGCTTCATGCGCTTGGCCCAGGCGGGCGGCGTCGAGGGACCGACGGAATAGGAAGGATCATTGGCGGCCTCCGCGGTGTCGCCGAGCGAGCCCCTCGTCGAAGAGCCGCCGGTAGCCTCGAATGCGGACTTCGCGCCGTTGGAAAAGCTCTGCGCCATGCCGCCGGCGGCGCGGGACGCGGCGCGCCAGAACGGCGATGTGGCTGCACTGGCGCCGGCGCGGGCAATGCCGCTCACGCCCGAGGCAACGCCGGCCGCTCCTGCCTGGCCGGCAGAGGCGAGGCTGTAGGAGGCCGCTGCACCGCCAGCGAGCGCGGCGCTACCGCGCGCCGCAGCTGAGGCACCACCTGACACAGCGTTGATGCCGCCTGTGGCTGCGCCAAGGGCGGCGCCGCCGGTCATCACAATGCCGCCAGCAGCGAGACCTGTGCCGACAGCAGCACCGGCGCCGAGCTGCGGTCCGCCGGAGACGAGGCCGTTTGCGATGCCGGGGCCAAAAATGCCAAGGCCCAGCAGCGCGAGCGCGGCAAGCACGATCGCCATGGCGTCGTCGATGGTGGGAGTTGCGCCGCCAAAGCCAGCCGTGAATTCGGAAAAGAGCGTCGAGCCGATGCCGATGATGACGGCGAGCACCAGCACCTTGATGCCGGAGGAGATGACATTGCCAAGCACGCGCTCGGCCATGAAGGCGGATTTTCCAAAGAGGCCGAAGGGGATCAGCACGAAGCCGGCAAGCGTGGTCAGCTTGAACTCGATCAGGGTGACGAAGAGTTGGACCGCCAGAATGAAGAAAGCGAACAGCACCAGTGCCCAGGCCAGAAACATGCAGGCGATCTGGATGAAGTTCTCGAAGAACGACCAATAGCCCATCAAGCCGGAGATGGAGTCGAGCAGGGGGCGCCCTGCGTCCAAACCTGTCTGGGCTACCTTGCCGGGACGCAGAAGGTCGGCCGTCGTAAATCCCGTTCCGGAAGCCTTGAGGCCGAGGCCGGCGAAGCTCTCGAAGACGATGCGGGCGAGATTGTTCCAGTTACCGATGATGTAAGCGAACACCCCGATGAAGAGCGTCTTCTTGACCAGGCGCGCAATGATGTCGTCGTCGGCGCCCCAGGACCAGAACAGCGCTGCCAGAGTCACGTCGATCGCGATCAGCGAGGTGGCAATGAAGGCGACCTCGCCACCGAGCAGGCCGAAGCCGGAATCGATGTATCGAGTGAAGACCTCGAGAAAATGATCGATGACGCCGGTGCCACCCATGATGCTATCGGCCTTCCACTCGATCGATCGCGGGCGTCACGGGCGTGAGGAAGCGGCGGCGGTTCTCGGCCCAGGTGCGTAGGCATGTCGGATCGCGCGCGCCTGCTTCGCCAAGCTCCCGGCAGCGGATCAGCTCGCCACGCAGCGGATCGGCGTTGGCAGTCCCCGTTCTGCCGACCGACGAGGCCGAGGGGCGATCCTCCTTACGGGTCAATTCGATTGCGGTCGCCGTGACAGTGACCGCGACGAACACGACGGCGCCAAGCCGGGCAAGCATTTTTCCGTCCATGACGTTGCCCTCAGTTGCCGTTCTGGAACATGCGGGCGTTGCCCGGTTGGTAGCCGGCGCCCGGCGTCAGGAAGCGGCGGCGCCGCTCGCGGCCTTGTTCGGCGGCCGCCGCCTGCTCGGCGGATTGAAGCGCCTGCGCCCGGCCGTTCGCGGCGACCACGGCAGTCAGGTCGGAGAGTTGCTGTGCCTGGAGACCGAGGAGTTGGTTGCCGGCCTGCGCCGCTTGCAGCGCGCCGGTGGCACCCTGGCTCTGCCCGATGAGGGCAGACATCTGGGTTCGATTGGTGTCGATGTTGCCGACGACGCCGGCTTGGACACGCATGGCGTCCTGAAGGCCGCCGACGGTGTTCTGCCAACGCTCGCGGGCGCCAGCGATCAACTGCTGGTCCGTGGCGGAGAGCGAGGCATTGCCGTAGGTCGTCTGGAAGGCGTGGTCGATCTGGTGGACGTCGAAGGCGATGCTCTGCGCCTCGGAGAGGAGTTGCTGCGTCTTTTGGACAGACTGCTGCAGCTGCTGGAGCGAGGAGTAAGGCAAGCTCGCGAGGTTGTGGGCCTCGTTGATCAGCATCTGCGCTTCGTTCTGGAGCGAGGTGATCTGGTTGGTGATCTGCTCCAGTGCGCGGGCTGCCTGAAGGACGTTCTGCCCATAGTTCGTCGGATCGAAGACGATGAAGGCTTGGGCCGATGTCGTGATCATCGGCGACAGCGAAATTGGCGCGGTGAGGAGAGCCATCGCAAGGCGGGCGACGAGCGAACGGGAACGGGTAGTCATCATTGGGCCTCCGGCTGGGTTTGGGGACTGAGGTTGACAAGATCGGGGATGAGGTCGGCGGCCCAAGCCACACCGCGCGCCCGGAGCCATGCGGGCACGAAGCCGTCGCGGCCGTGCTCGGCGAGGACGCGCTCGAACGCGGCCTGATCCGTTTTGGACGAGGTGGCGGTGAAGGCGAGCGCCACCTCGCCGAGACCAAGCTCGAACAGGCGGTTGCCGCGGCGGCTCTGGCAGTAATAGTCGCGCTTCGGGGTTGCCCGCGCGAGAATCTCGATCTGCCGATCGTTGAGGCCGAAGCGCCGATAGATCGCCGTGATTTGCGGCTCGATCGCCCGCTCATTCGGCAACAGCAGTCGCGTCTGGCAGCTCTCGATGATGGCGGGCGCGATCTCGCTGCGGTCGATGTCGGAGAGCGACTGCGTGGCAAACACGACGCTGGCGTTCTTCTTGCGAAGCGTCTTCAGCCATTCTCGGAGCTGGCCGGCAAACCCCTCGTCGTCGAGAGCGAGCCAGCCTTCATCGACGATCAGCAGCGTCGGTCGCCCGTCGAGGCGGTCCTCGATGCGATGGAACAGATAGGAGAGCACCGCGGCCGCCGCGCCCGTTCCGATCAGCCCTTCGGTCTCGAAGGCCTGAACCGAAGCATCGCCAAGCCGTTCCATCTCGGCGTCGAGCAGCCGACCGTATGGTCCACCGACACAATAGGGTCGAAGGGCCTGCTTCAGGGCCGATGATTGCAGCAACACGGAGAGGCCCGTCAGCGTGCGCTCTGCCACTGGGGCCGACGCGAGCGAAGTCAGCGCCGACCACAGATGCTCCTTCACCTCCGGGGTGATGACGACGCTCTCACGCATGAGGACCGCCACGATCCAGTCCGCGGCCCAGGCGCGCTCGCGCGTGTCATGGATGCGCGCGAGCGGCTGGAGCGAGACGGACGCCGTGGCGCCATCTGTCAGGTCGCCGCCAAGGTCATGCCAGTCGCCGCCCATGGCGAGCGCCGCCGCACGGATCGAGCCGCCAAAGTCGAAGGCGAAGACCTGAGCGCGTTCATAACGCCGAAACTGCAGGGCCATCAGCGCCAGCAGCACCGATTTGCCGGCGCCGGTCGGACCGACGACGAGAGTGTGGCCGACGTCGCCGACGTGGAGGGAAAACCGGAACGGGGTCGAGCCTTCGGTCTTGGCGAAGAGCAGGGGGGGCGCTGCAAGATGGTCGTCCCGTTCCGGCCCCGCCCACACCGCCGAAAGCGGGATCATGTGGGCGAGATTGAGTGTTGAGATCGGAGGCTGCCGGACGTTGGCGTAGACCTGGCCGGGCAAGCTGCCGAGCCAGGCGTCGACTGCGTTGATGGTTTCGGCCATCGCGGTGAAGTCGCGCCCCTGGATCACCTTCTCGACCAGACGCAGCTTCTCGTCGGCGATGCCTGGATCCTCGTCCCAGACAGTGACGGTCGCCGTGACATAGGCCTGCCCGATGAGATCGGACCCCAGCTCCTGGAGCGCTAGATCGGCGTCGGCCGCCTTGTTGGCCGCATCGCTGTCGACAAGGATCGATGCCTCGTTGGTCATCACCTCCTTCAGGATCGCTGCGATCGACTTGCGCTTGGCGAACCATTGCCGCCGAATTCTCGTGAGCAGCTTCGTGGCATCGGTCTTGTCGAGCATGATTGCCCGCGTCGACCAACGATACGGGAACGCGAGCCGGTTCAACTCGTCGAGGATGCCGGGCGTCGTCGAAGTCGGAAAACCGACGATGGTGAGGATGCGCAGGTGCGACTTGCCGAGCCGGGGCTCGAGGCCGCCGGTCAGTGGCTGGTCAGCCAGCAGCGCGTCGAGATACATCGGAATTTCGGGTACACGGACGCGGTGGCGTTTCGTCGACACCGTCGAGTGGAGGTAGGTCAGTGTGTCGGCGTCATCGAGCCAGGCGCTTTCGGGCATGAAGCTTTCGATGAGCTGAAGCGCCCGGTCGGTACGATCTACGAAGCCGCGCAGGATCGCGCGGGCGTCTACGCCGCCTTGCACCTTGCCCTCGTAGAGCCAGCTCTCAGCACGCGCGGCGTCCTCGGCCGGCGGTAGATAGAGGAAGGTCAGGTAATGGCTGGACTCGTAATGCGCGCCTTCTTCCTCGAAGTCGGCTTTGCGTTCGGCATCGATGAGAGCTGACGCCGCGTCGGGAAACCGGCTCTCGGGATACCGCTGTGCCGACAGCCGAGCGGCCTCGACGAAGATTGCCCAACCGGAGCCGAGCCGGCGGAAGGCATTGTTGAGGCGTCCGGCGACTGCGACCAGTTCGGCGGGCACCGATGATTCAAGATCCGGCCCGCGAAAGCGCGCGGTCCTCTGGAAGGAACCATCCTTGTTGAGGACGACGCCTTCGCCGACGAGGGCGACCCACGGCAGGAAGTCGGCTAGATGGGACGATGTTTGGCGATATTCGGCAAGGTTCATCATGGCCGACTCCTGATCCTTCGCTTCAGACGTTCAGATGGCCGGGAATGCGCAAATGCCGGCGCACCACGTCGACGAACATCGGATCGCGCTTGGCTGCCCACACGGCCGCGAAATGGCCAATAGCCCAAAGGACCAGGCCGACCAGCCAGAGCCGCAGACCAAGACCGAGAGCCGCGGCAAGCGTCCCGTTCAGGATGGCAACCGAGCGCGGCGCGCCGCCGAGCAGGATGTGGTCGGTCAGCGCGCGATGGACCGGGGCGGTGAAACCTGGAACTTCGCCGCCATGGTCAAGAACGCCCGCCATCAGATCAGCGCCCCGCCGCCGAAGGAGAAGAACGACAGGAAGAAGGAGCTGGCCGCGAAGGCGATGCTCAACCCGAACACGATTTGGATCAGCCTGCGGAAACCGCCCGAGGTGTCGCCGAAGGCAAGCGTCAAGCCGGTGACGATGATGATGATGACCGCCATGATCTTGGCGACAGGCCCTTCGACGGATTCGAGGATCGACTGGAGTGGTGCTTCCCAGGGCATTGAGGAGCCGGCCGCGTGGGCACCAGTCGGGAGCATCAGCGCGGCGTAGCCGACGAAGGCTGCGGTCACGATGTGACGGCGGATGTTGAGGACAGGGCGGATCATGTGCGGTCTCCTTGGATATCGAGCGTTGCGGGGATGATGGCGTAGTCACCGGTCCGGTCCAGCCCGTCGACGCGGGCGAGTTCGGCAAGACGGCGGTGCGATCCGCGACCCGAAAGCACAGCCACCAGATCGATGGTCGCGGCGATCAGCGCCCGCGGCACTGTGACGACGGCCTCCTGGATGAGCTGATCCATGCGGCGCAGCGCACCCAGGGCACTGCCAGCGTGAATGGTGCCGATCCCGCCAGGATGGCCCGTGCCCCAGGCCTTGAGCAGATCCAGCGCCTCGGCGCCGCGGACCTCGCCGATCGGAATGCGGTCGGGGCGAAGGCGAAGTGATGAGCGCACAAGGTCGGAGAGCGAAGCCACGCCGTCCTTGGTGCGCAGCGCGACAAGGTTGGGCGCGGCGCATTGCAACTCGCGGGTGTCCTCGATGAGCACCACGCGATCCCCGGTCCTGGCCACCTCGGCCAGCAGCGCGTTTGTAAGCGTGGTCTTGCCGGTCGAGGTGCCACCGGCGACGAGGATATTCTTGCGGGCCGTGACGGCTGCGCGCAGGAGTTCGGCCTGGTCGGCGGTCATGATGCCCTCCGCCACGTAGTCACTGAGTGTGAAGACGGCGACGGCTGGCTTGCGGATCGCGAAGGTCGGGGCCGCCACGACAGGAGGCAGAAGCCCCTCGAACCGCTCCCCCGTTTCGGGCAACTCGGCCGAGACGCGGGGGCGACCAGAATGGACCTCAGCGCCGACGTGGTGGGCGACGAGACGGACGATGCGCTCGCCGTCGGCAAACGACAGCCTCTCGCCCGTGAAGGCGAGACCATGCGAAAGGCGGTCGACCCAGAGCAGCCCGTCGGGGTTGAGCATCACCTCGACGATTTCTGGATCTTCCAGAAATCCGGCTATTGCCGGGCCAAGTGCGGTGCGCAGCATGCGTGCGCCGCGAATGATCGCCTCGGATTGCTGGTGAGAAGCCGACATATCGTCCCCTTTTCGCCGATGAACCGCAAAGACGGCCGTGGCTCGGGGATGATCAGAAAGGGCAGGAAATGGGACCTGGCAACAACAACATTGCGGCGTCGTAGGCTGGCGTAAAGAGACAGGGAAACGGCGGGATGTTGGAATATGAGCATCCGCTTTGCTGTGGCTAATCAGCCTTCATTGCCCGACTCGACGGCATCGTCAGTCGACGCGACGCCGCCGATGTCGTCGGGAATTTCCCTCAGAAAGCTCTGTCCTTTGTGCAGGCGCCGGCCCAGTGCTTCGACGAACCCGTCGAAGCGCTCACGCCCCTTGGTCTGTGCGGCCGCCTGTGCGTCGGGAGGCAAGGGCGGTGTAATTGTCAGCCAGAAGCGGACGAACAGCGCTAGGGTTTCGGCGGTAATACCAATGTCTCGCTCCATCCGCTGAGCCTGTCGCGAGAGCCGGTCGAGGCGACGGGTGAACGCTGCCTCGCGCCGGTCGGCGCCGTCCGGCGACAGGAATGAGGCGACCGCTGCTTCCACGATCGCCGAGCGAGAGAGCTTCTTGCGATTGGCGAGCTCGGCGATCTCTCTCAGCATCGCGGGCGGAAAATAGACGTTCATCCGGTCGCGCATGATCCAGCCTCACATCTCGATGCCGTCGTTGGGATCGAGCGCCACTTGGCGCGCGATTCCGCGCATCTGCTGGCGCAGGATGCGGCCCTGTCGTGCGGTGTCTTCCGGATCGTCGTCTTCGATGACGGCGAACTCTTCCTGTGGCCTCAGACCGGGGGTCTCCTTGGCGATAGCGACGTGATCGGGCAGGTCGGGTTCGCGGCGCACGCCACCATTGGCCGCATCCTGCTCGGCTTTCTCGGCATCGGCTGGGATTGCGGGCGGCGGCTTCTGCGGAACGCTCGCCGACCAGTTGTCCGGGCGAACCGACCGGCCGCAGTTTGCCGGATCGGGCGGCGGAAGCACGCGCGCCTTGAACCGCCCGTCCTCGTAATAGCGCGCTTTGTTCGCCCGGATCGGCGGCGAGCCGGCCACCATGACGATCTCGTCGCTCGGCGGGAGTTGCATGACCTCACCGGGGGTGAGCAAGGGCCTCGCCGTTTCCGAGCGCGAGACCATCAGATGCCCCAGCCACGGCGACAGCCGGTGCCCGGCATAGTTCCTCATCGCCTTCATTTCGGTGGCGGTGCCAAGGGCGTCTGAGACACGCTTGGCCGTTCTCTCGTCGTTGGTGGCGAAGCTAACGCGGACATGGCAATTGTCGAGGATCGAGTTGTTGGCGCCGTAGGCCTTCTCGATCTGATTGAGCGATTGCGCGATGAGGAAGGCCTTCAGGCCATAGCCCGCCATGAAAGCCAAGGCGCTTTCGAAGAAATCGAGCCGGCCGAGCGCCGGAAACTCGTCGAGCATCATCAGGACGCGATGGCGACGGTCCTTCGCGTGAAGATCCTCGGTCAGGCGCCGGCCGATCTGATTAAGGACCAAGCGTATGAGTGGCTTGGTGCGCGAGATGTCGGACGGAGGCACGACGAGGTAGAGGGTCGTGGGCCTCGCGTCGGCAACGATGTCGGCGATGCGCCAGTCGCAGCGGCGCGTCACCTCGGCGACAACCGGGTCGCGATACAGGCCGAGAAACGACATTGCGGTGGACAGCACGCCGGACCGTTCGTTGTCGGATTTGTTCAAAAGCTCGCGTGCGGTGGACGCCACGACAGGATGCGGGCCGGCTTGTCCCAGATGCGGCGTTGTCATCATCGCCGCTAGCGTCGTTTCGAACGGCCGCTTGGGGTCCGACAGGAATCCAGCGACGCCGGCCAGCGTCTTGTCGGGCTCGGCATAGAGGACATGCAGGATCGCGCCGACGAGCAGGGAGTGGCTGGTCTTCTCCCAGTGATTTCGCTTTTCGAGCGAGCCCTCGGGATCGACCAGCACGTCGGCGACATTCTGGACGTCTCGCACCTCCCACTCGCCGCGGCGCACTTCGAGAAGTGGGTTGTAGGCGGAAGACTTCGAGTTCGTGGGGTCGAACAGCAGTACTCGCCCGTGCTTGGCGCGAAAGCCTGCCGTGAGCTGCCAGTTTTCGCCTTTGATATCGTGGACGATGGCCGAGCCTGGCCAGGTGAGAAGCGATGGCACGACGAGGCCGACGCCTTTGCCGCTTCTGGTCGGAGCGAAGCACAGCACATGCTCGGGTCCGTCGTGGCGGAGATAGTCGCGATCGAGCCTGCCGAGTACCACGCCATCAGGGCCGAGCAGACCAGCGGACTTGACCTCGTTTGGGGTCGCCCAGCGCGCCGAGCCGTAAGTTTCGACGTTCTTTGCTTCGCGCGCCCGCCAGACCGACATGCCGATCGCCACCGCGATGGAAATGAAGCCGCCGGAGGCTGCGATACAGGCGCCCTCGACGAAGATCGACGGCGCATAGGCGTCGTAGGAGTACCACCACCAGAAGAAGCTCGGCGGATAATAGAATGGGACCCCCGCCAACTCGAACCATGGCGCGCCGAGCTGTGGCTGGAATCCGAGCCTCCATGCCGTCCACTGCGTCGCCGCCCAGGTCGTGGCGAGCACGATCAGGAAGACGACAGTGATCTGGCCCCAGAGGATTTTCGTGGCGGACACTAGCAGGTTCCTCAACAGCAATGCCATCAAGGTCGGTGGTCAGTACAGCTGATTGCAAGGCGTCATCTTCGCAGGTCGCAGTCCCGGCGACACTAGAGAACATAGACAGGAGAAAGAGCAGATGGGCGACTGCGGTGGGCGGCCCTGGTTCCGTCATCCGCGGGCGAAGGCAGTGGAACTGCTCGCACTTATGAAGCGCGCTATTTGATAGTCGATCAGACGTTGGTGGCGGCAGCCATCCTGCGGCGTCCTTAGGGATGTTCATTCCATCGTGATGACCCCGCCTAGATCGGCGAGGCGCTCGATCACGTGATCCGGTCTGAATGGAAACTGCTCCATGTCAGCGCGCGTGCTCACACCAGTAAGTACAAGCACTGTCTTCAGGCCCGATTCCAGTCCGGCGACCACGTCCGTATCCATTCTGTCGCCGACCAGGATCGTATCGGCCGCACTTACTCCGAGGCGGTCGAGCGCGCTTCGCATCATGAATGGGTTCGGCTTCCCCACGAAGTAGGGCTGGCGGCCGGTAGCCTTCTCGATCAGTGATGCAACCGCGCCGCACGCTGGATGGAATCCGCGCTCCGTCGGGCCGGTCGCATCCGGATTGGTGGCAAGAAACCACGCTCCCTTTGCCACGAGCTCGGCGCCAGTGGCGATCTGTTCGTAGTGGTACGAAGTGGTGTCACCGAGGACCACGAAATCGGGGGCGAATTCCGTGATCCGGCAGCCTGCACACCGCAGGGCCTCGACCAGCCCATGATCGCCGATGACGAAGGCGGATGATCCGGGCTTTTGCAACTCGACGAACCGCGCGGTGGCCAGTGCCGAGGTGTAGATGTGTTCAGGGGCTACGGGGAAGCCAACCGCCCTGAGACGCTCGGCATGATCTTCTGGCGTAAAACGAGAGTTGTTTGTGAAGATTTGAAACGGCTTGCCAGTAGCAACCAGCGCCGCGACATAGTCGATCGAGCCTGCAATCGGTCGGCCGCCACGGACCAGAACCCCGTCCATGTCGAGAAGGTGCGCCGTGATCATCGTATCTCCATCCTCAATGTCTTTGGGTGAATGCGCGGCTTGAGCATGTGCTGTGTCACGCGCGTGGTAATTTGCGAGAGTTCGGCAAAATACTCATTCAGAACAATGGGGGAAGGGCGCCCAATCGGTCGTGCGGTAGAAGGACGCCGCAGCGTAAAGACGGGCCGGCGACGTGATCCGGTCGCAGGGCGCGCTGGCCCAGCCGTTGCGGTGACGGTTGCGCACATGCTCCGGGTGTCGGCGACCGACCGTGATCGGACAACGACTGCCACCCAGTATTGTTGAAGCCATCCGTTCCGCTGGCGACAGTGAACGGCGGGGTTCCGCCTTCACGGTGCTAACTACAATCCAAGCCCCCGTTTCCGGCCGAAGCTCCATTCGATGCCGCCTCCATCCTTGGCAATGCCGGCGATGCTCTGACCGAGTTTTGTCTCGAGTGGCGGCGCCCACGGCACGAGCTGGAAGCCGAGGCCATTGTCGATCATGGCGAAGCGGCCTGACGTGAGCGTGAGGCGCTGACGGTAAACGCCGGCGACATGCTCGCCGGCGGCCGCCTTCATGTAAGGCTGGCCAGTTTCTGCTGAGAGCCGCGCGGCTGCGGCATCCAACTCTCGACGGCTCAACGTATTGAGGAGGTCGCGCTGCAGGATAATGCGCTGGCCTTGTCGGCGGGCGAGTCCTTCATCGAGGAGATGGTCCGCACGGGCCGTCATGGCGTCGCGAACCTCACGGCCGAACCCGCCCATCGCAAGCGGCATCGGGTCGTGCTCGACAAGGCGATGATCCAGCCATGTCGCGCCCAGCGCCGTGATCTGGCGGTTCAGGTCGAAGTCCGAGCGATTGGCCAGAACGAGTGTCGGCCGTTCGTCCTGCGGACCACCGAAGCGGCGGACCTCGACGATGCCGCCGATCGGCGGTGCGTGCTCGAACGCTTCGATGCCGCGGAAGCGGACGTGGTGCGCGCGGCCGTCGGTGCCGTCGATCACGACGTAGGCCTCACCCGTCAGCTCGTTCTGAAGACCCTTGTCCACCAGCCGACCGACGATGAGTGCGCCTGTCGCGCCCGCGTCGATCACATAATCGGCGACGCCACGATCCTGGCCCCGCTCGGTGAATGCGCGATGCATCGTCTTGATGATGTCGCCGCGCAGGCCGAGGTCGCGGAGCGAGCGTTCGGCTTCTAGACCGACCATCCATTCGCCGGGGCCGGCCGGGGTGGCGAGGCCCATCTTCTCCAGATGCTGGACCCGGCCGATCATAAGGCGACGGATTTCGGGATCGGCGGGGCCGGTCGCCTTAGGGCGCAGGTCGATGTACCCGGTCTCGTCGGCGGCGATGCGGATTTCCACATCGAGGCGCGTCCAGCGCTCGGCCGTGATCTCCTTCTCCAGCGCGTTGCGGATTTCATGCTCAGGCCGCGGTCCGAGTTCGATCGACACCAACTCCTCGGCGCGCGAACGCAGGCCACGGCCGATATAGTCGCGCGAGATGACGAGGTCCGCGCCGGTGTCGTCGACGCCACGCACCAGAAGATGGACGTGGGGGTTGTCGGTGTTCCAGTGATCGACCGCTACCCAGTCGAGCCGGGAGCCGAGGTCGGACTCCATCTGCTTGGCAAGATCGCGCGTAAAGGCGCGCAGGTCCGTCATCTCGCCGGCGTCCTCGGGCGAGACGATGAAACGGAAATGGTGGCGGTCGTCCTTGGAGCGTTCAGCAAAGGCGACGTCGTCGGCGCGGTCGCCGCCGGCGTCGAACATCACCGCCTTTTCGCCATCGCGAGTCACGCCGTCGCGCTTCAAGTAGGAGAGATGTGTGGACAACGGGGCGGAGCGAAACGCCTTGCCCGAATGCCTCGCAATCCGCGCGGCGACGACGACACGTCGACTGGAAGAGAAAAGCCGGTTCCGGCTGAAGCTAATCCGGCCACGGCCAAAGTTCGAGCGACCCAGAATGGGAGAGCGGCCGCCCCTGACAACCGAGTTGGAAGCGCCATCGGTGTGGCCGGCGCGTTTGGCGGCACGCATCACCTGATTGATGAAGCTCTTGGGCTTTGGCGCGCGGGTGCCGCGAATGCGTCCTGGTCGGATGCGAAAGTCGCTGTCGCCCTCGCTCATCGCCAGCCCACCAATGAAGGCACTAGGCGAGCAGTGCCGAAGATAGCATTGAAATCGTTGAGAAAAGCCTCAAGAGCGGCACGCGCCCCGACCGACAGGCACGCCGGAAAACAAGCCATATCAATGGCTTGGACGACGACCGGCGAGCCTCTTTTATCTTGCCGTCCTAAGCTCGTGTTTTCTCGCCACTCCTGCAATTCCCTCCACCCTCCGCCATTCCACGCCACTCTGCGTGATCCGGCGAAACTCGTCATCGCGAGCCCCCAGACCCAGGACGGGCAATGAACAGGCCATCGGACAGCGGTGAGATGGCCGAGAGATCGTGCACGGGCGTTGCAACCGGAGGGTCATCGGGTTGGCCATCGAACTGCACAGGATCGACGGACGGCATGTGCTTGGTCCGGTCAGCGAACAGCGATGCGCGCGTCCAGTCACCGCGCTCGACGGCCGCGGCTACGAAAGGGCGATCCAACTTTCCACCTCCGACAATTGGCGCGAGGGAAGCGACGTAGGCGCGCGTTTCCGCAGGTAGCGGGCGATGGCCGGCTAGGAATTCCTGGTAGCGGCCGGGGCCAGCATTGTAAGCGGCGAGGAAGCCCGGAGAGCCATAGCGGTCATGCATCTCGCGCAGATATGCCGCGCCCGCCAGGATGTTGTCACGTGGGCTGAAGGGATCGCCGCCGAGACGGTGGCGAAGACGAAGATCGGCCCACGTCTCGGGCATAATCTGCATCAGCCCCATGGCGCCCACAGGTGAGATCGCCCGAACGTCGCCTGTGCTTTCGGCGCGCATGACGGCGCGTATCCAGGACTTCGGAATGCCGAAGCGCTGCGAGGCCTCTGCGATGAAAGCCGCGTACGGGTCACCGGAAGCCGTTCGTTCTATCGGCGCATTCTGCGCAACCGATGTGGGCGGCAAGGCAGCGATCGAGAGAAGGCCGGAAATGAGAAGGAATGCGCCGCGGCGGGTGAACTTGGGAAGGCCGCCTGCGGCGGGATGGCGGGAGGTCGGCATGGCGTCACTCCCGCTCGCCGCGCTTGGGCGAACGGTGCCAGTGCAGCGACCATAACTCATTGTCGGCGTCGGTTCGGAACAGGTTTGCCCGGATCGGCTGCGCGAAGACCGGATCGTCGATCAGCAACGAGACGTATTCGCCGGCCTTTTCTCCGGTTCGCTTCCAGCCTGCACCGACGTCTGGTCCGTCACCATCCTCGCCCATGTGGATGCGATAGTCCGGCGCCTTTTCGGCGTCCGACGGCTCGGCTGGAACGAGAGCGAGTTGCACGTCGAGGGTGAGCGTGCGGACGCGGCCGGAATATCCGGACTTCGTGCGGGTTAACTCTCCGATCTGTGACATTTCTTTGCTCCGTTCTGCGATGGGTGTTTGAAGGTTTGGACGCGATCAGTGGGTTGGGGCGCGCCATTTGTAGCCGCCGATCCCATCCTGCTCGGTCCACAGCGGGGTGGCGCGGCCGATGATCAAGCTGGCCGCAAACGGCCCGAAGTAGCGACCATCGAGGCTGTCGTGGACCTGCGCATTCATGAGGAAGACTTCGCCGCTGACGATGCGGCGGCAGCCCTGCCAGACCGGCAGTGGGCGGCCGAGGCGATCGTGTTCGAGCGCCTTGCCAATCTCGGTTCCATCGACGGTGATGGCGAGGCCGTTGCGACAGACGTCCTGTCCGGGAAGGGCGGTGACGCTCTTCATCAGCGGCACACCGCGCGGCAGGTAGCCGTTGTCGGCAAGGAAGCCCGCCAGTGGTTCCGGAGCATCGACAGCGACAAGATCGCCTACAGCAAGCCGCCCGGCCGGGCGGATGCGGTAGAGCCCGATCGGCGTGCTAGTCGACGCGTTCCAGACCAGCTTCGGCGGCACATGGGTGAATGACAGCCCGCCGATCGCGAGCACGGCGAAATATGTCGTCATGATGTAGCCAAACCGCGTCATCGTTCTGTCCTGCGGCGCTGCAGCCAGGCGTCGTGACGCCCGCTTGTGTAGGGGCGTGGCTCTTGGTCGGCCTTCAGACGGTTGTCGACATGACGCCAATGGTCGGGCGCGACATCGGCGGGATCGATGCCGAGCGCCTCAATGGCGTCGATGGCCTGCAGCACGCGCTCGACCTTCGGCCAGCGGTCGACTTTCAGCAGGATGTCGCCGCCTGGTCTGACGAAGGGCAGCGTCTGGAACGGTTCGCCGTCACGAACCGCGCGCAGGATGTCGATGCGCGAGATGATGGTGCCGAAGTCGTTCGCGGCCCAGCGGACGAAGGCGAAGGTCGTGTTGGGCGCAAACCCGACGACACGGTGGCGCTGGTCGAGAACCTGCTCGTGAACCTTGCGACCGAACCTGATCCAGTGCTCGATCCGCTTCTCGATCCAGGTCAGCTCAACGAGAGTTGTGGATGGTGTGGCAACGTCGGACTGTCGGCCGCCGTGCATACGAGGCGCATGGTTTCGGGTCACGGAGTGTCTCCTTGGCTCTCGGGAAATTCGCGGGCGAGCAGGGCGCGCAGCATGTCGGCGACGGTCTGGCCGCGCTGGAAGGCGACGATCTTGATGCGACCGCGCTGCTCGGGTGTGACGTCGATCGTCAGCCGGGCGGTGAAAGCGGATCCGTCACTGCTTCGACCCGGCGCTATCCCGGATTCCTTGATCCAGTCCTCGGCGGTGCCGGGACGGGCGATGAAGCCGCGCTTCGGGGATCGCCCATTCATGGCGTGATCCTTCCAACTTCGGCAGCGAAGGCCGCAATCTCGCGTGAAGCCCGGCTATCCTCGTCTGTCTCAAAGACGAGGCGACCCGATTGTGCAGCATCGGCAAAGGCGACGCGCTGGCCGATGGTCGCGGCGAGCACCGGCGGATCGTGATCGGCCATGGTCTCGGCCGTTTCGCGGGCGATGACGGTACGCGATGCGCAACGATTGAGTACGAACCGAGCGACAAGTTGGGGGCGGTAGATCCGCGCCTCTCGGATTAGTGCCAGCATCTCGGCCGACGCCCAGCCATCGAAGGGAGACGGCTGAACCGGCACAAGCGCAAGATCGGCCGCGAGCAGCGCCGAGCGCATCAGCGCGGCGACACGGGGCGGCCCATCGATGACGATATGATCGGCACCACGGGCCAGTTCGGGCGCCTCGCGATGCAGTGTATCGCGCGCCAGGCCGACAACCCCGAACAGCCGTGGCAGACCTTCCCGGGCGCGCTGCTGCGACCAATCGAGAGCCGAGCCCTGCGGGTCGGCGTCGATCAGCGTGATGCGCTTTCCCGTCCTGGCCCATTGCCCGGCGAGATGCAGCGCCAGCGTCGTCTTGCCGACGCCGCCTTTCTGATTGAGGAGCGCTACGATCATTTTGCCCCTCGCGGCTTAGGTTCGAGGGGAAGTCCAGGTGTCGGAACACCGGATTCACTGAAAGACGTATGCGGGAAGATCGGGGGCTGAAGCGTCTGTGTTTCGTCGCGATTGCCGTCGTCGGCAGAGCTGTCGGTGCGACGAGTTTCGTGAATCGGCGCGGAGCGGAAACTGAGTCCGCGCAAAGGCTTGGCGACATAGATATTGTCCCATGTTTGTGAACTGACCCCAAAATGTGCGATGTTTGCGTACTGAGTCGTTTGAAGGTGGAGGCCGATGCGGCGGCGCATTCCCCTCAGCCGGCGGTCGCATGTGACCGGGTTCCAGGCCCTTGCGACGGGGGTGGCGGAGCACGAAAGCGCCCTCGAACGAGACTTCGTGACGCTTGTGAGCTGGACGGATGCGGGCGCGGTGGTGACCGAGCAGCCGGTCACGATCCGGTTCTGGCAGGGGCAGCGGTCGCGGCGATACACGCCTGACTTCCGCGTCGACTGGAGCGCCGGGGGCTCCGATATCGTCGAGATCAAATATCGCGCCGACCTTAGATCGGACTGGCACCGGCTGAGGCCGGCGTTCGCCGCCGCCCGGGCCTGGGCCGGCGAGCATGGCGCCCGCTTCAGGATCGCCACGGAGCGCGGCATCCGCGGTCCGCGCCTCGATGCGGCGAAGAGGTTGCTGCCGCTCAGGAACGTGCCGATCGACACGGTGCTGGCGGAGTTGGCCGTGGTGCGGGCGCGCGCCGACGCCATCGACTTCATCGGGCTGGTCGACGCCTTGCCAACGACGCGCGAAGCCGGACTGGCCGTGGTCTGGCGCCTGATTGCGCGCGGCGCCCTTGTCGTCGATCTGTCGGCGCCAATCGTGCCGAGCACGCGCGTGGGTGCGGCGTGAGCGTGCCCGACATCGCGACCGTGAGCCCTACCGCTTGGGATGAAGCCCGCCGCTTCCTGCCGATCATCCGGCGCCTGGCGGACGATCCGACCCGAACCCGAGCGGACGTGGAAGCTGGCGCGGCGGAACTGGGCTGTGGGCCGACCCACGTCTATGCCCTGATCCGCCGCTACGTCGCTGATCCACGACTGACGAGCTTGCTGCCGCGCAAGCGAGGGCCGAGCGCCGGCTTCTCCCGGCTCCAAAACGAGGTGGACGTGCTGGTCGAGGAGGCGATCGACGGCGTCTATCTCACGCGCCAGAAGCCCAAAATCATGCACCTGGTCGAGGAGGTGCTGCGCCAGTGCGCGGCGCGCGGCCTCACCGCGCCGAGCCGGCGAACCATCACAGCCCGGCTTCGCGCCCGCCCGGGTCGGGAGGTGATCGCCAAGCGCCAAGGCGCCAAGGCGGCGCGCGACCGTTACGCTCCTGTCGTCGGTTCGCTGGAGGCTCACTGGCCGTTGTCGTTGATCCAGATCGACCACACGCTGGTCGACGTGGTCGTGGTCGACAGCGAGACGCGCGCACCGATCCAGCGCCCATGGCTGACCCTGGCGATCGACGTCTGCACGCGCTGCGTCGCCGGCTTCCACCTGTCGCTGGAGCCGCCCTCGGCGACGTCCGTCGCGCTCTGCCTGACCCACGCTGCACTCGCCAAGGATAGCTGGCTCGCCGAGCGCGCCATCGACGCAGAGTGGCCGGTTCGCGGCATCCCGGAACGCCTGCACCTCGACAACGCCAAGGAATTCCGGTCCGAGGCGCTGAAGCGCGGGTGCGAGCAGTATGGGATCGCGATCGACCATCGGCCGGTGCGCACGCCTCACTATGGCGGCCATATCGAGCGGCTGATCGGCACCATGATGGGCAAGGTCCACCTGCTGCCCGGCACGACGTTCTCCAGCGTCCAGGAGAAGGGCGACCTGAATCCCGAGAAGAGCGCCGCCATGACGATCGACGAGGTCGAGCGCTGGCTCGGCCATGCGATCGCCGGCGTCTATCACCGCGATCTGCATCGGGGCATCGGCATGACGCCCTTGGCGGCCTGGCAGCGGGGCATCGCCGGCGACGGCGCCACGCTCGGCCGTGGCGCGCCGGTCGCCGTGCCCGATCCTCGCCGCTTCCTGATCGACTTCCTGCCGATCGAGCGTCGCAGGGTCCGGCGTGATGGCGTGGCGCTGCACTCGATAGCCTACTGGGCTGACGTGCTCAGCACCTGGATCGGCCATCCCGAGCCGATGATCGTCCGCTATGATCCGCGCGACCTGAGCCGGATCTACCTGCTGGGGCCGGACGGCGCCTACTATGACCTGAGCTACCGCGATCTGCGGCGTCCACCGATCAGCCTGTGGGAGCATCGACTGGCGCTGAAGCGCTTGCGGGAGGAAGGGCGCTCGCATGTCGACGAAGCCGCGATCTTCCGGGCGGTCGAGACCATGCGCGCCATCGCCGATGACGCGGTCCACACCACCAAGACCGCACGCCGCCAGCGAGAACGCCGGCTCCGGGTCGTGTCGAGCAGCGCGCCCGAGCCGGCGGTGGGTCCCGAGCTGGGCAAGCCCGCTCGGCGCGCCGACGCCGACGTGCCGCTGGAGGATCGCATCTTCCCGTTCGAGGAATGGTCGTGAGCGGGGACTATCCGCACCTCCACCCTGCGGTCCGGCCGTTCGTGGACGAGGCGACAGAGGTGCGCGTCCGGCGCATCCGCACGGATCGTTGGATCGCCTATGCACGGGCGAACGCCGCCCTGGCGGCTATGGAGGACCTGCTGACGTTCCCGAAGCGGATGCGGATGCCGAATCTGCTGCTGGTCGGCCCGACGAACAACGGCAAGACCATGATCGTGGAGAAGTTCCGGCGTGCGCATCCGGCGCTCACTGCTGTCGAGGCGGCGGACGGCGTTGCAGTCCTGCCGGTGTTGAGGGTGCAGATGCCGCCCGGACCGGACGAAGGGCGGCTGTTCGGCGCAATCCTCGACGGGCTTGGGGTGCCGTTCGGCCCCCGCGACCGCATTGCCGCCAAGCAGGATATCGCGGTGCGCATGATGCGCGCGACGGACACCCGCCTGCTGGTGATCGACGAGCTGCATAATCTGCTGTCGGGCACCTCGATGCAGCAGCGTCGGCTGCTCAACCTGCTGCGCTGGCTGGGCAACGAACTGCAAATACCGCTGGTCGGCGTCGGCACGGCCGAGGCGCTTCGGGCGATCCGCAGCGACGACCAGCTCGTAAATCGGTTCGAACCGTTCGCCTTGCCCGTGTGGGAAGATGACGAGGAATATCGGCGGCTTCTCGCGACACTCGAAGCGGCCTTGCCTCTGCGCAAGCCGTCGCACCTCGACGATCCGGTCATGGCTTGCCGCATTCTTGCGCCGGCGGAGGGCGTGCTGGGCGAGATTATCGCCGTCGTCGTGCGGGCGGCTGTGCTGGCGGTCGAGACCGGGACGGAGACCATCTCGGCACGCATGATCGAGGATGCGGGCTTCATCCGGCCCTCCGAGCGTCGGCGTGTTGCGGTCTGATCTGTTCGCCGTCTCGGCCATGCCCGAGGCGTTCCCGGCACGGGCGATGCTGCCCGTTCACATCGAGCCGGCGGCGGATGAGGCGCTCGTGTCGTGGCTCGTCCAGCTGAGCTGGGCGCTCCGACAGTCTCCGCTCATGTTCAGCCGGCACGGCTTCAAGGTGGATGCCGCGGGTGATCCCGAGTGGTGGCGTCGTCCGTCGGCAGGCCAGCTCGCAACGATCGCCGAACGGACCGGAGTCGAGCAGGCCCGGCTGAAAGCCATGACGCTCCTGGGCTGGTCGATCGCACGTGATGATGAGGGCGCGCAGCGCTTCACAAGCCGGCGCTGGAACCCGAAGCTGGGCCGCCGGAAAGGCCGGCGTGTCGATGTCTGCGGGCAATGTCTGGCGGAAGACGAGCGACCCTATCTGAGGCGGCTCTGGCTGCTGGGCTGGATCGGTGTCTGCCCGCGGCACCGGACCCGGCTGATCGGGGAATGCCCGGGATGCCGGTGTCCGATCCGGTTCAAAGGGCTGAACGCGAAGGCGCCAGTCGACCTGCTTGCGTGCCAGAAGTGCGGCCGAGGGTTGGCCTGCTTGCAGGGGCAACGGGCGAATGATCGGTCGGTCGATCTGCAATCGCTGCTTGTTGCGGGGAAGAAGACCGGCGTCGTGCTCCTGCCAAGCGTGGGCGAGGTCGAGTGGGCCACGATGATGGCGGTTGCAGACATGCTGCTCGGCATGATCTGGACCGGTGTCGCCACCCAGCACCGCGAGCAGCTGTTCAACCGGATCGCCCGCGAACTTGATCTGGGTTGGGAAGATCGGCTCTCGCTCTCGCTTGGCTCGAACTATGGAAGCTTGCTGATGCTCGACTGGCTGGTGGCGGACCTGCCGCACCGCCTCCCTGTGGCGATCAGCATCCTGAAATCTGTCCGCTTCGAAGGTCTCCTGGGCCGCCACAACGACATCGACGACGATATAGCCGCACACCTGCGCACGATCCTGGCGGCGGCAATAGCCACGCCGGCGGTCGGACGAGGTGCGTGGCATCCCTGGATCGAAAGCTTGCCTGATAGCGCCTCCGAACTGCGGGAGCGAGCCGCCCGCGAACGCTACAAGCACCGGCGCCAGCGGCTGACGGCCTTTGCCGCACTCAAGGCGGGGGCGACCGTCGGGGAGGCGGCAGCGATAGCCCGTGTCCAGCCGATGAGCGTTTATCGCTGGCTCGACCGCGGGATCGAACATGGGCTCGAAGCGGCGCTCGAACGCCCGACCGGGAGGCCCGCTCTGACGTCGGCTCAATCCGAAGCGCTCGCGCAATGGATCCGTGCCGACCGCGCACACCAGAACCGTCATGCCATCGTTGCTCGCGCAAAGGCGCTGTTCGGGATCGAGCTGAGCCTCGACATCGCATCGAACCTGCTGAAGAAGCACCGCAGCAGGAGGCCAGGCAGCGTCCGCCGTCGCCGGCGTCTGTGGGGGTCGATGAAGCCAAGGGGACCACGCGCCAAGCCTACTCATGACCTGGCTCCCGGTTCGTGAATCGAGTCCGCGAAACTTCGCCCCGGTACACGAAACTCTGCGCCGGTTCGCGAAACTCGTCGCACCGACAAGAGCTTTTGACGATGCCGCGCGCGCCATAAGAGTTAGTTTCTGTGTTAGATTCTAAGTTAGGGGCGCGATTTTCGCTTGCCGTGCAGTCGGTTAACCCCGGTTTAGGTTCCCGATAGCACGAGCCTCGGGTTCCCGATGGCACGATAGTGCGGGTTCCCGATAGCACGAGGCCGTCCACAGGTTTTCCACGGGGAGATGGCTCGAAGGCGAGCAGCACCCGGCCACTGATCTCAACCTCGATGAACAGGGTGTACCCGGGCAGCGGCTGGCGTCTGACGATGTCGCGCAGTTCGAAGGCAAACCGCTTGAAGGGTGAGAGGCTACCGGACTTCAGGTAGAGATGGCGGAAGTCGAAGCGCCAGCCGCCGCGCTGTCGGCCGCCATGCTTGCGCACGAGCCGATAGAGCCAGCGGTCAAGCCCGCCCGTCAGCGAAAAATAGTCGCGGTCGATCGTGAGCACGAGCGCATCGTCCAGGACCGCCTGGTAGAACCAGTCGGGGACGATCAACTCGATACCGGCGGGACGCCCGCGCCGATCCATGCGCTCGACCCACTCGTTGATCCAGGAGAAGCGGTGCCGGCGACCCTGCGCTGCCTGGCGGATCGTCGTCGCCACCGTCGTCGATTGGAGGCGATCGAGCGCCGCCTTCAGGCGCTGGTAGTCGCGAGCGCCGACGCCGCGTCCGATGAAGGTGAGAATTTCGTAGGGCGTGGCCGCCATGAGGCGCGACGTGCGTAGTCCGGCGTCGCGCGCCTCGACGATCTGGCTTCCGGCCCAGATCAGGATATCCGCGTCCCAGATGGTCGCCATACCATGTTCGGGCACGGCTTCGACGCGGATGACAACGTCCCCGACGGAGAAGTCGATGGGCTGTATCCGATGGGATTTGGAGAGGCTGAAAAAGGGATAGGCCATGAGATCCTGCGTGTCTCGGGGTGCGAGATCGCTGCCGCGCGCACGGAACAGTTCGAGTTGTCCGCGTTCCGACAGGGGGCGACGGCGCACCGGCATTGAGGAAACCGGCACGACGATCAGCGGGCGTGACGGCCGGCAACGACGGGCGTCACGGCCTGATGGCGCTTTGCGGGGAGAACAGTGCCGCGGGGATCGGAGGTCGAAGTAACGGCGCCCCGGTCCGCCCAGGCCTGCAGGTCGTCGATCGCGTAGACGACGCGCCCGCCGAGCTTTCGATAGGATGGGCCGGTACCGTAGGTCCGGTGTTTCTCCAGGGTGCGGCCGGACAGACCCAGGAATCGAGCGGCTTCGGGAGTACGCAGAAAGCGCGGCGGCAAGCCGGTGAGGTTGGCGGACATGATCGGGCCTCCGTGGGTTGATTGAGGCCGCTGGCGATCAGCGGCGGACGAAGGCCACGGTGGCGGAGAGGAGCCGCGAGGGGGGATGGCGAAGAAGGGTGAGCTAAATTCGCACCCCAGTTGTGGCACGAAGCGTGTCAGGACTTGCGGCGATGGCGCAGAAGTTTGCGATAGCCGCCGGCGATCATCGCGCGGCCGTCCTTGACGAGGTCTATGGTGCTGTCTCGAAGCGCCGAGGTCTTCCAGGAATCTGCTGCGACGCGCGGCGCGCCGTAGATGACGTTTGCGATCTCGCGGTAGCTCGCGCCGTTCATGCTGCCGTCGACGGCCTGCAGCATGTGGCGCAGCCTTCGGCGTTGCTGTGCCGTCAGGCGGGTATCGGGGAAAACGCGACGGCTATGCAGTGCGCGCCAGAGCCGCGTGACGGCCTCGATGCGATCGAGGCCGTCGGCGTCAAGCGGAACAAGGGCCGCCAGCGGCTGATCGGGCCGCGCATCGCCGAGCACCAGAAGGCGGATGGCGGCGGCACCCTTGCCATGCACAATGCTCAGCCCTTCCGGGCCTAACTGCGCGTTGCGGGGATCGAGATCAGGTGGCGCAAAGCCTTGCAAGCCTAGCAATGGCAATGGCGGGATCGCTGTGAGCATGACTGTGCCCGGATCGGCTCCCGGCGCCCAAAACACTGTTGTCTTGATGGCACTGAAAGTCGGGTCGACAGGGAAATCGCAGCCCCCAGCGCATTCGCACCATGTTCGTCAGGCGCTCACTGTCCGCGTCGGGGTGTTCGACTTCAGCATAGTCGCGCTGATAGTCGACATTGCGGCGCAGCCATTCCCATGCGAGGTCGGCGGCGACGAGGTCGTCGAGATAGTCGTACGTCGACGAGGATCGCCACTGTGATGTGTCCGGCCGCATCAGTGTCCTCCAAGCGTGCATGTCTCGTACATGCTGGGAGCGACACGATTGCCGGATGGAAAGACCTCGGGAAGCCCTCGTGTGGACAACGCGCGATGCGGGCGCTGCATCGCGGTCGAGTTAGTGACGGCCCTCGCGAACAAGCTTGCGGTAGCCGTGCTCTGTCATCCAGCGTGCGCGGGCGAGATGGGTGTCGTAGACGTGACGGGCCCGTTCGGGTTCAAGGTCAGCATTTAGGCCAAAGAGGATCGAGACCGCCTCGTGCCAGTCGGCACCGTCCGCGGCCGCGTCAAGCAGGCGGATATACAGCTTCATGTGCTCGCGATCGTACCTGGTGAGCTCTTGGCTCTCTGGTGGCTGGTCCAGAAACGCTTCTTGTGTCACGCCGATCTCCCGCAGCCAGTCATCGCAGCGTCTGCATTATCGTCAGCAATATAGACTGGCAGGTGAATGCGCGAGTGCACGAAGGCATCAGGTGATGCGCGCGGCGCATCGCCGCGCCGTCCGTGAGAGGCTAGGACGAACCGGGGTAATCGATCTTCGCACGAACAAGCATCACTCCTTCCCCTTGGTCGGAGGACAGAAAGACGATACCGCTGCTCTCAAGGGACCGGCGCACCTGATCGCGTGTCGTCTCGTACACCTTGAAGTCGTTCTCGGACTCAAGGCGCTTCAAAGCGGTCAGCGATACAAGGGCCTTCTCAGCGAGCGTCTCCTGCGTCCAACCAAGCAACGCGCGCGCGGCCCGGGTCTGTCGGGCGGTGATCATGCATGACCACCTCCTACAGACCTAAATGCGCACGCCAGAACTACGACTAAAATAGTCGTTCTTTGGTGATATGGCGAGAGAAAAGTGCCGCGCGGAGCTGGCTTTGGGGAATCTAGCCCGAACTGATTCGGTCGCCCGAAAAGGGCTCGGCCCCGCCCGGTGTTTCCGGGCGGGGCGTTGTTCAAGCCGCTTACTCGCCGTTACGGCGGCTGGGGCGGGACCAGATGAGGCTGAAGCCTTCGCCTTCCTCGTCGTCGAAGAGATTGGCGTAGATCGGGGCGTTGAAGCTCGGATCGTCGAGCTTGAGGCCCAGATAGTCGCGGCCCTCGTTGGAGCGCTTGGACCAGGCGGCGCCGATCTCGGCGCGGCCGACCAGGACCCG
>RXJA01000122.1 GCA_003963455.1 Hyphomicrobiales bacterium | reverse complement strand
TCGGATGGCCGTCCGGTTCGAGGCTCAGTCGCTTCCATCGCACAAAGTCTCCTCCGTGCAGATACAAGGGGTGTTCCAGCGGAGTGAGACGTTGGTGACCTCGTCGCTGGGCAAACGGCGTCGCCAAGCTGGAACACCCCTCATCCTACCTCGCTTCGCGAGGCCACCTTCTCCCACAAGGGGAGAAGGGGAAGGCCCTACCCCTTCCGCAGCGTCTCGACGTCGGTCTTGCCGACATACCAGTCGCGCGCATTGACCTCCTCGAACACCACCCAGACATCATTATTGCCGAGCCCGGTGGCCTCCATGATGGCCGAGGTCACCTTTTTCGCGATGTCAGCCTTCTTGCCGGCCGGATCGGCGGCGATCACTTCCTTGACGATGCGGATGTTGACGAATGGCATGATGTCCTCCCTTGCTGTACCGGCGCCCGGCGCCGGCAAATTCCTTGGCGGTCCGCTCAGCCGGGCCGGGCGGCCGTTGCGGCAACCGCGGCGCGGCTGGCGCTGCGGGAACGCCCAGAAAGGCCTCGAGAACCCGCCGGAAAAGAGCCCGCAGCCAGTTCAAAAAGTCTTGGCCCCGTTCACCATCAGCCGCACCATGTAGAGCGAGGTGGTGCCGGCGATGTAGAGGCAGTTGAGCTTGTTGCCGCCGAACACGCAGTTGGCGGTCACTTCCGGCACTTTGACCTTGCCGATCAGCGTGCCGTCCGGGTCGTAGCAATGGATGCCGTCGGCGGCGCTTGTCCAGATGCGCCCGTCCGAATCGAGCCGGAAGCCGTCGAACAGGCCGGCGGTGCAGTCGGCGAACACCTTGCCGCCCGAAACCTTCCTGCCATGCTTGCCGACAGTGAAGACCCGCATATGCGCCGGGTTATTCTCGCCATGGGTGCGGCCGGTGTCGACGACATAGAGCAGGCTTTCGTCCAGCGAGAAGGCGAGCCCGTTCGGTCGCACCATGTCGGTGATGACGGCCTCGACATCGCCCGTATCCGGATCGACGCGGTAGACGTTGCAGGCGCCGATCTCGCTTTCGGCCTTGTCGCCCTCATAGTCGGTGTCGATGCCGTAGCTCGGATCGGTGAACCAGATCGAGCCGTCGGAGCGCACCACCACGTCGTTGGGCGAGTTCAGCCGCTTGCCTTTCCATTTGGCCGCAATGGTGGTGACCGAGCCATCGAATTCGGTGCGACTGACGCGGCGGCCCGAATGCTCGCAGGTCACCAGCCGGCCCTGCCGGTCGACCGTGTTGCCGTTGGAATTGCCCGACGGCTGGCGGAACACGCTGACGCTGCCGTCCGTCTCGTCATAGCGCAGCATGCGGTTGTTGGGGATGTCGGACCAGACGACATAGCGGCCGGCGGCGAACCAGGCCGGCCCTTCCGCCCAGCGGCATCCGGTGAACAATTTTTCCACTTGCGCGCTGCCGTTGAACAGGCGCGCGAAACGCGGATCGAGAACCTCGTAATAGTCTGCGGCCGCCATGCATTCCTCCCGGCATCAGGTGACGGTGGATCAAGCCAGCCCGCAATCGTTCTGGCAAGACGGCAAGCCAGCAATTTGTATGACAAAACGGATGAGAACCGCGTGAAGCGGGCCGGCCGCGCCGGACGCATAGCCTGTTAGCCCGCGATTAACCGGCTATGCGCTGGTTGCAATGGTGCATTGCAACATCTTTCTTTTGCAACGCACCATTCCTATGTCATCCTCACAATCGTCAGGGAGGAACAACTAGAAGGAACCCTGTCATGTTCGACAATCTTGTCTCCCGCGCCCGCGCCAGCATCGCCAAGCGCCGCCAGTACAACCGCCTCGTCGCCGAAATCGAGAACCTGTCCGGCCGCGATCTCGCCGATCTGCGCGCCGACCGTTCCGAGATGCTCTACCAGGTCCGCAAGCAGATCTACGGCTGATCGACAGGCCGATCATCCGGCCGCTTCGTCATTCTCGGGCTTGACCCGAGAATCCAGTCCGTGACTTTCGAGCGCTGCGGCGACGCAAACACGCGCGCCCACAAGCGCCAATTCTGGACCGCCACGTTCCTCAATCAACGTCACGGAATGGATTCCAGTGTCTGCGCGCGTCGCTCCGCTCCTTGCTTCGCCCTGGAATGACGACGAAACGGACCGCCTCAACCCGGCGCCGCCAGCGCTTTCTCGATCTGCGGCAATAGCAGGTCCCGGGCAGATTCCGGCGTCAGCGGGCCGACATGCTTGTAGGCGATCTTGCCGTCCTTGCCGATGACGAAGGTCTCCGGAACACCGTAGACGCCCCAATCGATTGCCGCGCGCCCGGCCGGGTCGATGCCGATGGCCTGATAGGGATTGCCGAGATCGCCAAGGAAGCGGCGGGCATTTTCCGGCTGGTCCTTGTAATTCAGCGCCGCAAGCGTGAAGCGCCTGTCCTGCGACAGGCCGAGCAGCACCGGATGTTCTTCCCGGCATGGCGCGCACCAGGACGCGAACACGTTTACCAGCGTCACCTTGCCGGCGAAGCTTTTGGAATCGAGCCCCGGCAGGTTCACGCCTTCCAGCGGCGGCAGGCTGGTCTGCGGCGCCGGCAGGCCGATCAGCGCCGAGGGGATCTCGGCGACATCCCGGCCTGACAGAAGCTGCGACAGGAACAATCCCGCCAGACCCAGGAACACCAGCAGCGGTAAAAGCACGAACAGGCGGCGCCGCCGCGCCGGAGCTTCGGTTTCGGTGCTCATGACCTGGCGGCCTTGTCCGAACGCCGCCGCACGCCGGCCGCTTCCAGCGCCGCGAGCTCGCGTTTGCGCGCCCGTTGGTCGAGCAGGATCCAGCCTATCAGCCCGGCGAGCACAACGACCGTTATGGCGTAGGCGGCAGTGACGAAAACGGCATGCACGCTCATCCCAGCCGCCCCCCTTTCTCCGCCATGCTCATCGTCGCGATCATGTCTTCCCTTAGCCTCGCCGCGTCCGTCCCGCAATTCGTCGCTGTGCCGCAGTGAAGGAACGGTCCCGCCACTTCAGTCCGTCCCGTGCCGCAGCGCCAACGCCGCCGCCAGCGGCCCGAGCACGGCAAGAAACAGCGTCAGCGCGGCAAGAATGAGGAAAGGCTGCAGGAACGGCGCCGGATCGGCCACGGCGCCATAGCTTGCCGAGACGCCGAAGATCAGCACCGGGATGGTGAGCGGCAGCACCAGCACCGAGATCAGCAGCCCGCCGCGCGGCAGCGCCACCGCCACCGCGGCGCCCGCGGCGCCGATGAAGGTGATGGCCGGCGTGCCGACAAGGAGCGTCAGCGCCGTGGCGCCGATGCCCAGCGGC
>RXJA01000142.1 GCA_003963455.1 Hyphomicrobiales bacterium | reverse complement strand
AAATCGGCCGGGCTGTCCTCGATGATCATCTCCTGCGCCACCAGCCCCTGCTCGAAGGCAAGTCCGTAGATGAAAGGCTTCAGCGTCGAACCGGGTGAGCGCACCACCCTGGTCATGTCGATCCAGCCGGAGCGGCTGGCGTCGAAGAAATCGGCCGAGCCGACTTCGCCGAGGATGTCACCGGTGCGCGCATCCGCCATCACCATGGCGACGGAAAGTTTCGGCCCGAGCTTCCTGGCGGCATCGCTGGCCACCTGTTCCAGCCCCTGCTGCACGCTTTTGCGGATGGTGAGCTGCAGCGGCTTGCCGTGCACGGCCCTGGGAAGCATGGCATAGGAGGCATGCGCGGCCAGCGCCGGCAATTTGCGGCGCAGGCCGGAAACATCGTCGATCGCGGCGCGAGCGGCTTCGCGTTCGCCGAGCAAGCCGGCCGAGACCATGCGGGTCAGCACGCGATCGCGCGCGGCGTGCGCAATGTCGAGGTTACGGTCTGGCCTGCGCCTCTCCGGCAATTGCGGCAGCGCCACGAGCATGGCGGCTTCCGACACGGTGAGCCGCTTCGGCTCCTTGCCGAAATAAGCGAGCGATGCGGCGCGTACGCCTTCGAGATTGCCGCCATAGGGCGCCAGCGTCAGGTAGCGTTCGAGGATCTCCTGCTTGGACAGGCGCCGCTCGATCTGGATGGCGCGCAGCATCTGCTTGAGCTTGGAGCCGAGGCTGCGGCTATCGCGCGGCTCGATCAGCCGGGCAAGCTGCATCGACAGGGTCGAGCCGCCCGAGACGATGTGGCCGCTGGTGACGAGCTGACCCGCGGCACGGCAAAGCGCCAGGATATCGACGCCGCGGTGATCCCAGAAGCGCTTGTCTTCATAGGTAACCAGCATGTCGACGAATTGCCTATCGACCTGGTCGAGGCGGGTTTCGAGCCGCCAATAGCCGTCGGGCGTCGCGAAGGCGCGCAGTAGCTGGCCATCGCGGTCCTGGACCTCGGTCGAGACCGTCAACTTTGCCGGCAATGGCGGCGGGAAGGCGCGGTCGAGCACCCAGAGCGCGGCGATCGAAAGCGCCGCGAAGCCGGCGAGGCAGGCGCCTGCGATCGCGGTGCGTCTGAGGAATTTCCTGGAGAGCATGGTGCTGCCCCTCATCCGCCTGCCAGTCCTTCGCAGCAGTTGCGCTGCAGCTTCGGAGGGTGAACCGGCACCTTCTCCCCGCATCGACACGGGGAGAAGGGCGATTTCGGCGACCTTTTCATCGCTACTCGGCCTTCACCTCCATGACGCCGGTGGCGGTGCGGGCCGAGTATTGCGGCCGGTACATGTCCTCCACCGTCGCCGCCGGATGGGCGTAGGTGCCCGGCGTCACGGCGCGCACGACATAGGCCAGCGTGATGTTGCGGTCGCCGTCGCCTTCGTTCGGGTTGAAGGCGGCGACGAAGCGGTCGTCGCGGAACTCCAGATGCGCGGCGTCGGTCTGCGCCAGCCAGGAGAAGTTCGACAATTGCGCGCTGGACACCAGGCTCGGATTGTCGATCTCGAAACCGGCCGGCAACAGGTCCGTGATCAGGAGGCGCGAGGGCCATTTGTTCTGCTCATAGACCTTGAGCACGACCACATAGCGCTCGTTCTGCTTGGCTTCGGTGACGTTGGCCTCGGTGCCGTCGAGCTTGTAGTAGGTGCGGTCGATGGTGAAGCCGTCGCCGCCGGCGGGCAGTGGATCGACCGGCGCGGCGACCGCGGTGACCACCGCCTGCAGCGGCGTCGCGCCGGTGTTGGCGATGGTGAGCGGGCTGTCGACCAGGTCGCTGCCGGCGACCTGGTCGGAATAGCCGCCCGAATGCGGCGCGCCGTTGACGGAAAGCGTGATGGAATCGTTGCCTTCCTTAAGCGCCCGCGCGGCAAGCAGCATCCAGGATTCGTCCTGCGTGCTCGTCCAGCGGGCATCGGCCCGCGCCACGCCCACCAGCTTGATCAGCTGCGGCATGATGCTCGGCACGGGCTTGGCTTCCGCCGCCAGCGCCAGCATTGCCGCGCCGTCGCGCAGCCGCGAGCCATAGTCCGAGCGGTACCAGTCGTAGTCGGTTTCAGACTGCGCCAGCCTGAGCGCCGTCTGGAAGGTGGCTTCCGAACGCTGCGTGTCGCCGTAAAGCGCGAGGCTCGCCGCCAATTGGGCGACGGCCATCGGGCTGGAGAAGGCTTCGAGCTGCGTGTCGGCGTAATAGCGCAGATCACCGATCGAGGCCTTCTTGTTGCGGGCAAGAACGTAGAGCGCATAAGCGATCTCGCTGCCCTTGTCCTGGACGTCCTGATCGTAGCCGAGCGAGTTCTGCAGGTTGTTCAGCGCCTGGTTCATTGCCAGCGCCGGCACGTCATACTTCTCCTCGCGCGCCCGGGTCAGGAACTCGGTGACATAGGCGTCCAGCCAAAGATCGCCGGAGCCTGGCCCCCAGAGGCCGAAGCTGCCGCTCGACGACTGATAGGAGAGCACCTTGTAGACGGCGTCCTGGATGCGGCCATGCAGGTCCGGGTCGCTCTCCATGCCGATGCTCTTGGCCATGTCGTTGACATAGAGCAGCGGCATGGCGCGGCTGGTGGTCTGCTCAGCGCAGCCATAGGGGTAGCGGTCGAGCGACATCAGCAGCGACGGCACGTCGAGCGCGGACGACTGCGAGACGCCGACACTGACGGAAGCGCCGTCGAGCACGCTCGCGGCGAGCAGTTCCTTGTCGACGCGCAGCGAGCCGCCATGCGGCTTGAGGTCGACCACCATGCGGTTGGTGACCGGAAGCTGCGCCGGGCGTACCGGCAGGTAAAGCGTCTGCTCGACTTCCGTGCCGTCGGCATGGGCCAGCTTGACGGTGAGCGAGGCGTCGCCCGCGGTCTTGGCGACCAGCGGGAAGGTGAGCGATTGCCGCTTGCCCTGTGCGAGCGTCAGCTTCTCGGGCAGGGGCTTGTCGCCGGTCGACAAATCGCCGGTCGTGGTGACCGACAGCGCATAGTCGCCGGCGGAGCCATCGGTGTCGGCGATGTCGAGCCGCATGGTCGCGGCATCGCCCGGCGCGAGGAAGCGCGGCAGGCCGGCGGTGATCACCACCGGATCGCGCACGATCACGTCTGTCTGGGCATGGCCGACGGCTTCCTTGGTCCAGGCGACCGCCATGACGCGCACGGTGCCGTTGAACTGCGGAATGTCGAAATCGACGCGCGCCTTGCCATTGGCATCGAGCTCGACCGGGCCGGAGAAGAAGGCGACCAGCTTTTCGGTCGGCGGGCTGCCTTGCGCCTGCATGTTGGCGCCGTCGCCGCCGGTCCGTATCTTGCCC
>RXJA01000046.1 GCA_003963455.1 Hyphomicrobiales bacterium | reverse complement strand
CTATGTGCCAGCGCCGGCCGGCCGACCCCACGGACCCAGGAGATGCGGCGGACCTGAGCATCATGGGGTATTTATTGGATCGGGCCGGCTAGTCTACCCTCGTGCCGGCCTCGTCTTCTGTCTATGCGTCGCAGATTTGCGCAAGACCTTATAAAAATCAACCATTTCTTAACCACCGCTCGCGAATCGCTTGGGTTAAGGTAAATTCGTAACCTTGTGGGAACGGCCGGGAATCGGCGTCTTTTCTAAAAGCATGTCTCCCGAAAGTGGTAATCGGTTGCGGGACAAAGACATGCGCGACGTCAAAATCTAAAACGTATGGAGCGAATCTGAAAGATCGGGACGCGCTTCAGGCGGCCTTGGCGACCACCCGGTTGCGGCCGCCGCTTTTGGCTTCATAGAGCGCAAGGTCGGCGCGCTTCATCAGCGCGGCGACGCTGTCGGCCCCTTTCAGCAGCGAGGACACGCCGACACTGACTGTGACCTCGATCGCCTTGCCGTCATTGCCGACGGCAAAAGGCGCTTGCGCGATCTCGGCGCGGATGCGCTCGGCCACCTTCTCGGCGACCGCGCCGTCGGTGTCCGGCATCACCACGACGAATTCCTCGCCGCCAAAGCGGCAGGCGAGATCTATGCCGCGCACATTCTTGCGCAGCCGCCGGGCGAACTCGCGCAGCACGTCGTCGCCGCCGTCATGGCCAAAGGTGTCGTTGATCGACTTGAAGCGATCGAGATCGGTGATCATCACCGACAGCGGCCGCCGCCGCGCCACGGCGCGATCGAACAGCGTCTGCAGATGGCTGTCGAGGTAGCGCCTGTTGTGCAGCCCCGTGAGCCCGTCGATCACCGCCATCTCGATCGTCTGGGCGACGCTGGCGCGCAATTGGTCGTTGTAGCGCTTGCGCCGCACCTGCGTACGCAGACGCGCGGTCAGCTCGTGCTGGTCGATCGGCCGGATCAGGTAGTCGTTGATGCCGAGTTCGAGGCCGCGCAGGATGCGCCCCTCCTCCCCCTCGTCGGCGAGCAGCATGATCGGCAGGAAACGGGTGCGGTCGAGCGAGCGCAGTTGCGAGCACAGCCTGAGAGCATCGAAGTTGGCAAAGGCGGTCGAGATCAGCACGCATTCATACGGTGTCTCCGCCGCCTGGAAGAACCCCGCGCTCGGATCGGTCGCGACATCGAGCTCGGCGCTGTTGCGCAGCATCTTGCGGATTCGTTCGACCGAAGATCTGCGCTCGTCGATGAGAAGCACCCTCGGCTTGGCATCCTCGGTCGCGAAATCGCGGCTCAGAAGTTCCTCGATGCCGATATTGCGGGTGGTCGAGGCGCGCAGCCGCAACTCGTCGGTCAGCGATTTCAGCCGAACAAGGCTCTTGACGCGCGTCATCAGTTGCAGGTCGTTGACCGGCTTGGTCAGGAAATCGTCCGCGCCGGCTTCGAGGCCGCGCACCCGGTCCGAGACCTGGTCGAGCGCGGTGATCATCACGACCGGGATATGGGAGGTGGCCGGATCGCCCTTCAGGCGCTTGCAGACCTCGAACCCGTCCATGCCCGGCATCATCACATCGAGCAGCACGACGTCGACCTTGCCGTTCTCGCAGGTCTCGATCGCATCCGGGCCGTTGCTGGCGGTCAGCACCTCGAAATACTCGGCAAGCAGCCGGACCTCCAGCAGCCGCACATTGGCGGGGATATCGTCGACGACGAGGATCCGCGCGGTCATCTCAAAAGGCTCCGCTTCTGCTGGTCTCGGGCATCAGGCATCGCCCAGATAGGATTTGATCGTCTCGATGAAGCGCGGCACCGAGATCGGCTTGGAGATGTAGGCCTCGCAGCCGCCCTGGCGGATGCGCTCCTCATCGCCCTTCATGGCGAAGGCGGTGACGGCGATGACGGGAATGGAATGCAACTCGTCGTCTTCCTTCAGCCATTTCGTCACTTCCAGGCCGGAGACCTCGGGCAGCTGGATATCCATCAGGATCAAGTCCGGCCGGTGCTGGCGCGCGAGATCCAGCGCCTCCAGCCCATTGCGCGTGCGCACCGTCTCGTAACCGCTGGCTTCGATGAGGTCCCGAAAGAGCTTCATATTGAGCTCATTGTCCTCGACGATCATGACCTTCTTAGCCATAAATTTCCCGTCCCGACAGCCTTCGGAGCCGAAGACCGCCGCAATGCGTCCCCTTCGGACCGCACCCAACCCTTTTCCACCCTAGCCCAATATGATTGACGAAACGGAAACCGGAGGTTGGAAAAGCTGCAGCAATTTCACCCTTCGGACGATGTGCGAGAGAGCGGAGGCTTGCCGCAAGCGACGCTTGCAGTTACTGCGGAGAGAGACTCAAAAATCCACCATTCCAAAGGTAATGATGGCGAACGCAGCGTCAATGCGCGAGGAAGCGGAAACCATTGCCGTCAAGGCGCTGGGCTTCGTCGCCGCCGATCCGGAACTCTTGCCCCGCTTCCTGGCGATCACCGGCATCGACGCGCAGTCGATCCGCAAGGCCGCCGCAGAACCCGGTTTCCTTGCCGGCGTCCTGCAGTTCATCCTCGCTCACGAGCCGACGCTGCTGCGCTTCGCCGAGGAGACTGGCACGCCTCCGGCCAGCGTCGGCAAGGCGCTGCGCGCCCTTCCGCTCGGCAACGACGACCACGAGCGCTCGACATGAGCGACGATCCCGAAACGGCGCGGCAGATCGAGGAACTGGCCCATGACGACCGGCCGCTGCTGGTGCTCGACGTCGACGACGTCGTGCTCGAATTCGTCCGGCCCTTCCCGCGCTTCCTGAGAACGCGCGGCTTCGGGCTGACTCTCGCTTCCTTCCGCCTCACCGGCAACATCGCCGAGACGGCGACCGGCCGGCTGATCGAACAGCCGGAAGTGACGGCGCTTCTCGGCGAATTCTTCGACACCCAGGCAGACTGGCAAAGCATCACCGAGGGTGCCGCGGACGCGCTGGCAATGCTCGGACAAGGCGCCGAGATCGTCCTGCTGACCGCGATGCCGCACAAGCATCGCGCCGTGCGCCGCGCGCATCTGGATGCGCTCGGGCTCGATTATCCGCTGCTGACCACCGAGATGGCGAAGGGGCCGGCAATCGCCAAACTGCGCGGCCTCAAGGGCCGACCCGTCGCCTTCGTCGACGACCAGCCCTCCAATCTGATCTCGGCGCGCAATTCCGTGGCGGACGCGCATCTCTTCCATCTGATGGCCGACAACTCGCTGCGCGCCTTCCTGCCGCCGACGCCGCAAGACATCCTCTCGGTCGAGGACTGGCGCGAGGCGGCGCCGAAGATCGCGGGCGCCCTCGGGCTTTAGCTCAAGCGCTCAGGGCTGCAGCTTCGAGCCTGCCCCGCCATTGTCGCCGCCGTCCGAATCGTCGCCCCCGGTGGAACCATCCGTTCCGTTCGCGCCGTCATCGCTGCTCGGGTTGTCGCCCTGTCCCGCGCTGTCATCCTGGACCTCATCCGGCCCCTTCAGCATGGCGCCGTTGACCGCGACGGATCCGTCGGCCTTGGTGTTGATCACCCACTCCAGCCGGCCGTCCGGCAGCGTCTTGCCGAAGCCCTTGACGGCCAGGGCGAAAGGGAAGGCCTGCGCCATTTGCTCGTCGCTTTTGGCGCCTTCCTTCAAGGCATCGACGATCTTGTCGTAGCCGGCGATGTCGACGGTCACGGTCGCATCGGGCTTTTCGCCGGGAAACGTCATCTCGCCTTCCATCGCGACCTCGATGTCGCCATTCTTCAACGTGCTGTGCCCGATGACGACCTTCGGATTCTTGGCCTTGAAATCGGCGGCCAGAGCCTTGCCGAATTCATCCGACAGCGGCGGATTCTTATTGAGATCAAGGGCTTCGATCGCCTTTTTCGCCATCGTATCGAGATCGATATTGGCGCCGCCGAAGTTCAGGTCGATGTCGGTGGGCAGCAACGGGACGGTCCAGTCGGGCAGCGTCTGCCGCGGGATTGTCAGGCCGGTAGCCTTGATCGCGTAGTCGACCTTGCCGTTCTGGGAGACCCCGTCCATGCCGAATGCGGTGCTGAATTGCGTGGCCCCGAATTTGCCGACAGGGCTGTCCACCTCGAAATCCTTGAAGCCGTAATTGCCCTCTATCCTTTCCCAGATCGGCAGCGCGGCGAGCATCAGCGATTTCAGCTCGGCCTGGCCCGCCTTGAGTTTGGCTTCGTCCTCATTGGCCACGGCAAAGGCAAGCAGGTCGAGCAGCGGCTTCGTCCGCACGCCTTTGCCGCTTGCATCGACCGAGAGCTCCGGCGTTTTCAAGGTGAGCGGGAAATTCATTCCACTGTTGGGATCGTCGATCTTGATCCTCTCAACGAAGTCCGAGACTTTCTGGGTCGCCGTGAAGTCCACGCCGCCATTGGCGGATTTGGTCGCGACGACCGTGGCGGTGCCGGCGCCGGTCGAGGCCTCGGCCTGCTGCTTGGCGTCCCGGGACGTCATGGTCATCCCGGCCAATGAGCCGGTTGCATTGGTGAAGGCCGCAAGGGCCGGATCGTAGACGCTGGTCAACTTGCCGTCCTTGATCGTGAATTCCATGCTCTGGCGGCCTTCCGGCCCATCGAATTCGAAAGACGCCCCTTGCGAGAAATTCGACGAGACGTCCCAGGAGCCGTCGCTGCGCGGCTTCACCATCAGCGCGTAAGGCGCCATGTCGAACTTCAGCAGCTTCTGCTCCGGCAGCGCGGTGACGAGCGCTTTGACGTCGAGCGCGATCTTGTAGGCGTCGCCCTCGACCGAAACCTTGAGCACGCCCTTGTCGAAGGCCTGCTTGCCGAAATAGCGCGCCAGATTGTCGGAAAGCTGCTTGGCGCCTTGATTGTCCACGGTCTGGGCAAAAGCGGGCGCGCTGAACGCAAAGGCAAAGGCAAGTGGCAAAATACGCTTCACGTGAGTTCTCCGTGATCTCGGAAGGCGAGATGTCCATGCTTCTGGTAGGCAAGAAGCGTTACAGCCGCAAGACGCCGACTGTAGGCCAAAAGCGCACGCGGCTAAAGCACCAGGCGCATCAGCGGCCGGCCGGGCTTGCGCTCCACAAGCCTCTCGAAGCCGGCCTTCTCGAACACCCGCGACGAGCCGACGAAAAGCCCGATCGAGCGCGAATCGCGCGACAGGTCGATCGGGCATGCCTCCAGCAACCTCGCGCCATTGTCGCGCGCGAAGGCGATGCCGCCCTCGACGAGGCGATGCGTGACGCCCCTTCCCCTCGCCTTGACGCGGATGAAGAAGCAGGAGATCGCCCAGACGGTCGGGTCGCCGGCATCGGCCGGGTCGACCGGCGCCGAGCCCCTGCCCTGGTTGTTCCACTCGGGCACGTCGGAGCGCGGACCGACCTGCATCCAGCCGACGGCCTTGCCGTCCTCGAGCGCCAAAAGCCCAGGCGGAGGGCCCGCCTCGATTCGTGCCCTGATAAGGTCCTTGTTGCGCTCTTTGTCGCTGGCGCGCCGCTCCGCCGGCGACAGCCGGAAATGCGTGCACCAGCAGCCGTAGCAGGCGCCCTGCTTGCCAAACAGGTCCTCGAAATCAACCCAGCGCTCGGGGGTCAGCGGTGCTATGGTCGTGTTCATGCGTTCTCCCCAGGCCAAGCTTGTTGCCAGCCTTGCGCTGTCGTACCATTGCATTTGTTCTCTTTATGTTCGCAGCGATGGCGGCTCCT
>RXJA01000177.1 GCA_003963455.1 Hyphomicrobiales bacterium | reverse complement strand
GGAGATGTCGTTCTTCCCCTTCGCCATCGTGCTGCAGGTGACGCCGATCGTCGCCATCTTCCCGCTGATCAACATCTATGTGAACAACCAGACCGTCAAACTGCTGCTCTGCGCCTGGATCGTCGCCTTCTTTCCGATCCTGTCCAACACCACGCTCGGGCTGAACTCGGTCGACCGCAATTTGCGCGACTTGTTCAAGCTCAACGGCGCGACACGCTGGCAGCAATTGCGCTACCTGCGCCTGCCGGCGGCGATGCCCTATTTCCTCGGCGGACTGAAGATCGCCGGCGGCCTGTCGCTGATCGGCGCCGTGGTGGCCGAATTCGTCGCCGGCGCGCAGGGGCAGTCGTCGGGGCTTGCGTCCCGCATCATCGAGGCTGGCTACCGGCTCAACGCGCCACGCCTGTTCGCGGCGCTGATCCTGATCTCGCTCACCGGCATCCTGATCTTCCTGGTGCTTTCGCTGGTGTCGCATCTGATCCTGCGCCGCTGGCACGAGAGCGCGTTGAAGCAGGAGCGCTAGGGTGGTCCGTCTCACCCAGAGGAGCAACAGTTGATTCCGGACACAGCCTCATATCGCCTGGCCAACGTCCGGCTGCATGCGTCGCTGACGCCGGGCCTCGCCGCAACCTTCGACAGCGATGGCTTCGCGCTTGCGGACATTTCCGTCGCCGACGGCAGGATTTCCAGCATCGTGGCGCGCGGCAAATCGAAGCCTCCGGTCGACGCCGTCGACCTCGGCGGTCGCATCGTGCTGCCGTGCTTCGTCGACTGCCATACCCACATCGACAAAGGCCATATCTGGCCGCGAAAACCCAACCCCGACGGCACCTTCATGGGCGCGCTCAATGCCACCGGCGCGGATCGCGCCGCGCGCTGGAGCGCCGAGGACGTCGCGCGGCGCATGGACTTCTCGCTGCGCTCAGCCTACGCGCACGGAACCAAGGCCGTGCGCACGCATCTCGACAGCGTCGCGCCGCAGGAGGAGATCTCCTGGCCGGTGTTCGAGACGATGCGGGAGAGATGGCGCGGCAGGATCGACCTGCAGGCGGCCTGCCTGCTCGGCATCGAAGGCGTGCGCGACAAGGCCTGGTTCGAGCGGCTGGCCAAACGCGTGGCCGCGGCCAAGGGCGTGCTCGGCGTCGTCACCTATATGGTGCCCGATCTCGAGGAACTGCTCGACCAGGTTTTCGCGCAGGCGATCAGGCACGGGCTCGATCTCGACTTCCATGCCGACGAGACCGACGATGTCGCGGCGATCTCTTTGAAGAAGATCGCCGAGGCTTCGCTGTGGAACGGTTTTGAAGGCAACATCCTGGTCGGCCATTGCTGCTCGCTGGCGCGCCAGCCGGACCTCGAGGTTCTCGACACGCTGGACAAGGTGGCGAAGGCGCGGCTCGCCGTGGTGTCGCTGCCGATGTGCAACCTCTATCTACAGGACCGCCGCAACAACGAAACGACGCCCCGCTGGCGCGGCGTGACGCTGCTGCACGAGATGAAGGCGCGCGGCATCAAGGTGGCGGTCGCCTCCGACAACACGCGCGATCCTTTCTACGCCTATGGCGATCTCGACATGCTGGAGGTCTACCGGATGGCGACGCGCATCCTGCATTTCGATCATCCTGTCGGCGACTGGCCCAAAGCCGTGGCGGCAACGCCGGCCGAAGTGATGCGGCTCGATGGCGCCGGCACGCTGGCCGCCGGTAGCGGCGCCGACTTCATCGTCTTCAAGGGACGAAGCTGGACGGAATTGCTGTCTCGGCCCGAATCGGATCGCATCGTGGTGCGCGAGGGAAGGGCGATCGATCGCCAATTGCCCGACTATGCCGAACTCGACGAACTGATGGTGAAATGATGGATATCGCAGCGCTGAAGCGCGATCTCGACGGGATCAAGATCGACGACCACCCGGCCATTGTCCAGCAGAAGAGCCGCGACTTCTACTGGTACAGCCCTGTGCTGAAGGCGCAGCTCGACCACGTCAAAGGCGATCTCATCGTCACGCCGAAGAACGAGGATGAGGTGGTCCGCGTGCTTGCCGCATGCCACCGGCATGGCGTTCCGGTGACGCCGCGCGGCAGCGGTACCGGCAATTACGGGCAGGCCATGCCGCTGTCGGGCGGCGTGGTGCTCAGCCTTGCCGAGATGAACGAGGTCACGGCGATCGCGCCGGGACGCGTCGTCACCGGACCGGGAGCGGTGCTGGCCGAAATCGACAAGGCGACGCGCGCGCATTCCAGCCAGGAACTGAGGCTCTCGCCCTCGACCTACAACACGGCCTCGATCGGCGGCTTCGTCGCCGGCGGCTCGGGCGGCGTCGGCTCGATCCGCTGGGGCGGGTTACGCGACCTCGGCAACGTCATCCGGCTGCGGACCGTGACGATGGAAGCCGAGCCGCGCGTCATGGACCTGACCGGCGAGGACGTGCTCAAGGTCATGCACGCCTATGGCACCAACGGCATCATCACCGAGGTCGAGATGCCGCTGACGGCTTCCTACGACTGGATCGATGTCATCGTCGGCTTCGACACCTTCATGGACGCGGCCGGCTTCGGCAACGACCTCGCCGTCCAGGACGGCATCTTGGCGAAGCTGATTACGCCTATCGCCGCGCCCATCCCGTACGACTATTTCAAGCGGCACCAGAAATTCTTCCGCCGCGACCAGAGCATCGTGGTGTGCATGATCGCGCCGCATGCCATGGATGCCTTTGTCGCTTTCGTGCGCAGCACCAGGGGCGAGATCGTTTTCCGGGCCGATCGGGAGGCCGATCTCAAGGGGCTTCCGCCGGCCTATGAGCTGACCTGGAACCACACGACATTGCGCGCCATCCGGGTCGATCCGACAATCACTTATCTGCAGACGCGCTACCCGTCGCCGGATCATCTCGCCCATGTCAAGGCGATGGTCGAGCGCTTCGGCGACGAGGTGCCGGCGCATCTCGAATTCATCCGCTTCGACGGCGCGATCGGCGCGGCCGGCCTGCCGCTGGTGCGCTACACCACGGAAGAACGGCTCGACGAGATCATCCGCATCCATGAGGACAATGGCTGCTGGATCTTCAACCCTCATCGCTACACGCTCGAGGAAGGCGGCATGAAGCAGACCGACGAGGTGCAGCTTGCCTTCAAGCGCGAGACCGACCCGCAAGGGCTTCTCAATCCCGGCAAGATGATCGCTTGGGAGAATCCCGGCTACGACTACCGCTCCGGCAAGCCCTTCTTGTTCAAGGGCCTGCAAAAGGCGGGCTGATGAATATCCTCGTGCTCTACGCTCATCCGGTTGAGACCAGTTTCAACGCCGGCCTGCACCGGACGATCGTCGAGCGGCTGAGCGCGGCTGGACACTCGGTCGATGACTGCGATCTCTATGCGGAGGACTTCGATCCGCGCCTGACGCGCGCCGAGCGGCTCGGCTATCACGACCCGCGCGGACCTGACGATGCGGTCGCCGGCTACGTAGAGCGGCTGCAAAGTGCGGAAGCGCTGGTGCTGTCTTTCCCGGTCTGGAATTACGGCTATCCGGCGATCCTGAAAGGCTTTTTCGACCGCGTCTTCCTGCCCGGCGTGTCGTTCAAGCTGGTCGACGGCAAGGTACGGCCGACTCTGCACAACATCCGCAAAATGGCGGCCATCACTACGTATGGCGGCAGCCGTTTTCGCGCCATGCTGATGGGCGATCCGCCGCGCAAGGTCGTGAAGCGCATGCTGCGGGCCACCATAAAGCCCGGCGCTCCCGTCGCTTATCTCGCGCATTATTCGATGAATCTGTCGACCGACGAGACGCGCAACGCCTTTATGGCGAAGGTCGCGGCCGCCATGGATGCCTTCTGATGCGCGTGCTGGTGGTCTATTGCCATCCGGTGCCGGAGAGCTATTGCGCGGCGATCCGCGACACCGCCGTCGATGTGCTGAAGGGCAGAGGTTGGGACGTGCGGCTGCTCGACCTTTACGCCGAGAAGTTCGATCCGGTGATGAGCTGCGAGGAGCGGCGTTCCTACAATGACCGCGCGCCGGACGACCCGGCGCTCAAGCCGCATTTCGAGCATCTGGAATGGGCGCAGGCGATCCTCTTTATCTACCCGACCTGGTGGTATGGCCTGCCGGCGATGCTGAAGGGCTGGTTCGACCGCGTGTGGGCGACCGACATCGCCTTCAAGCTGCCGGCCGGCAAGGGCCGGATCACGTCGCTCATGAGGCACGTCACCAAGGTCGGCGTCATCACCACCTGCGGCGCGCCGACCTGGTGGAGCGTCGTTGTCGGCCAGCCGGGCCGCAAGACCATCCTGCGCGGCATGCGGGCGTTGTGCGCCACGCGCTGCAAGACGTTTTTCCTGGCGCACTACCTGATGGATTCGTCCACGCCGAGGAGCCGAGCTGCGTTTCTGGGAAAGGTAAGGGCGAGGCTGGAGCGGTTTTGAATGATTAGCCTTCTTCGCCCCGTTTACGGGGAGAAGATGCCGGCAGGCAGATGAGGGGCAGCGCTTCGCTGGCAGAATCTGGCGCTGCCCCTCATCGGGCCCTTCGGGCCACCTTCTCCCCGTAGACGGGGCGAAGGAAGAGGCGCTACATCTTCACCCGTTCCGCCTTCGGATCGTACATCGGCTTTAGCGAGGCTTCCGCGGCGAAGCGCTCGCCGGCGATCTCAACCTCGTAGGATGAGCCCAGCACATCCGCCTCGGTTTCGCCCTGGCACGGCACGTAGCCCAGGCCGATCGCGCCGCCGAGATGGTGGCCGTAATTGCCGGAGGTGATCGGACCGACGATCCTGCCGTCGCGCAGGATAGCCTCGTTGTGGAAGAGCAGGGGCTCGGGGTCCTTCAGGCGGAACTGCACCAGCCGGCGCGACAGGCCGGCTTCCTTCTTCCTGAGCACGGCGTCGCGGCCGATGAAATCGGGCTTGGCCGTCTTCACCGCGAAGCCGAGGCCTGCCTCCAGCACATTGTCCTCGTCGGTGATGTCGTGGCCGAAATGGCGGAAGGCCTTTTCGATGCGGCAGGAATCCAGCGTATGCAGGCCGCAGAGTTTCAGGCCGGCATCCGCGCCGGCTTCCGTGATCGCCTCGAAGACATGGGCCGCCTGGTCGGTCGAGACATAGAGTTCCCAGCCGAGCTCGCCGACATACGTGACACGGTGCGCGCGGGCCAGCCCCATGCCGATCTCGATTTCCTGGAACGTGCCGAACGGATTGGCTTCGTTGGAGAAGTCGTTGGGACTCACCTTCCGGATCAGGTTTCGCGCTTCCGGTCCCATCAGGCAGATGACGGCTTCGGCGGCGGTGACGTCGGTGATGACGACGAACTCGTCGGCGACATGCTTGCGCAGCCAGGCAAGGTCGCGCTGCAGCGTGGCGCCCGGCACGACGAGGAAATAGGCCGTCTCCGAAAGCCGCGTTACGGTGAGATCGCTCTCGATACCGCCCTTGGCATTGAGCATCTGCGTGTAGACAATCTTGCCCGGCGCCACATCCATGTCGTTAGCGCAGAGTCGCTGCAGGAAGGCACAGGCGTCGCGGCCTTCGACGCGGATCTTGCCGAAGGAGGTCATGTCGAAGAGGCCGACGCCGTTGCGGACGGCCAGATGCTCGTCGCGCTGGTTGTCGAACCAGTTCTGCCGCTTCCAGGAATAGCGGTATTCGCGCTCCTGGCCTTCGCGGGCAAACCAGTTGGCGCGCTCCCAGCCCGCCACTTCGCCGAACACCGCGCCGCGCGCCTTCAGATGCTCATGCAGAGGCGAGCGGCGCACGCCGCGCGAGGTCGCCATCTGGCGGTAGGGGAAATGATCGGCATAGAGCAGGCCGAGCGTTTCGGAAACACGCTCCTTGAGGTAGCGGCGGTTCTTCTGGAACGGCTGGGCGCGGCGGATGTCGACTTCCCAGAGGTCGAAGGGCGCCTCGCCGTCGTTGATCCATTGCGCCAGCGCCATGCCGGCGCCGCCCGAGGAGACGATACCGATCGAATTGTAGCCGGTCGCCATCCAGTAGCCGGACAGTTCCGGCGCTTCGCCGAGATAATAGCGGTCGTCCGGGGTGAAACTTTCGGGGCCGTTGAAGAAGGTATGGATGCCGGCCGTGCCCAGCATCGGCATGCGGTTGACGCCCATTTCCAAGATCGGCTCGAAATGGTCCATATCCTCGGGCAACTGATCGAAGCAGAAATCCTCGCGGATTCCGTCCATGCCCCAGGGCTTCGCCACCGGCTCGAAGGCGCCGAGCATCATCTTTCCGGCGTCCTCCTTGTAGTAGGCGCACTCGTCAGGGACACGCAGCACCGGCAGGCGGGACAGGCCGGGGATCGGTTCGGTGACGAGATAGAAATGCTCGCAGGCATGCAGCGGGATGGTGACGCCGTTCTGCCGGCCAAGCTCGCGCGCCCACATGCCGGCGCAGTTGACGACGATGTCGGTCTCGATCGTGCCCTGCTCCTCGCCCTGCGCCCAGGAGACGCCGGAGACGCGGCCATTTTTTGTGTGGACCCTGGTGACCTTGACGTTCTCGATGATCGCAGCACCGCGCTGGCGCGCGCCCTTGGCCAGCGCCATGGCGATGTTGGCCGGGTCGCACTGGCCGTCGAGCGGCAGATGCACGGCGCCGACCACGTCCGAGACGTTGAGATGCGGGTACATTTGTTTGACTTCGCTGGGCGAAATCTCGCGCACGTCGACATCGAAGGCGCGGGCTAAGGATGCCTGCCGGTAGATCTCGTGCTTGCGCTCTTCCGTCAGCGCGACGGTGATCGAGCCGACCTGGCGCATGCCGGTCCCGACATCGGTCTCGGCCTCGAGCTTGACGTAGAGGTCGGCGGAGTATTTCGCCAGCCGCGTCATGTTTTGCGAGCCGCGCAACTGGCCGATCAGGCCGGCCGCGTGCCAGGTCGTGCCGCAGGTGAGCTGCTTGCGCTCCAGAAGGACGATGTCGGTCCAGCCGAGCTTGGCCAGGTGATAGGCGACCGAGCAGCCGGAGACGCCGCCGCCGATGATCACGGCCCTTGCCCTGTTAGGAATGGCTTTGGTCGGGAAGGTCTTGGTCATGCGGCCTCGCGGCGATAGTTGGAAGCGAAGCGGCGCAGGCGAAGCGCTGCTTCCTCGAGGATGGGTTCGGGTTGGCAGAGGCTGATGCGGATGTGGCCGGCGGCGGCCTCGCCGAAGCTCGATCCGGGCATGACGCCGACCTTTTCCTTGTCGAGCAGCGCCCAGGCGAATTTCTCGTCGTCGGGCTCGACGGACGAGACGTCGAGCATGACATACATGCCGCCTTCGGAGCCACGCACGGTGACTTCATTGGCGCCGCGCAGGGCATCGAGGAAGACGGTCCGGCGTGCCGCGTAGCGCTCGGCGATTTCCTTCACGCCGTAGTGGTTCTCCAGCGCCTCGGCGCAGGCGATGGAAATGAAGGCCGGCAGGCCGTAGGTCGTAACCAGGTTCAGGTCGGTAAGCAGCCTGATCATCTCTTTAGGCCCGGTCAGCCAGCCCATGCGCCAGCCGGTCATGCCATGGCTCTTCGACATCGAATTGATGACCAGCGTGCGCTCGGCCATACCGGGCAGCGAACGCGGCGAGACGTGCTCGCCGCCGCCGAGCGTCCAATAGACTTCGTCGGACAAGAGCCAGAGATCATGCTCCCTGCAGATTCCCGCAAGTTGTTCGAGACGCTCGCGCGAATAGACCGCGCCGGTAGGGTTGTTCGGCGTGTTGATCAGGATGGCGCGCGTGTTGGGTTTCAGCGCCGCGCGGATCATGTCCGCGCGGGGTTGAAAGCCGTCCTCGGCCGGTGTCTCGACCACCGTGAAGCTGGCGCCGGCGGCGCCGAAGGTGTTCGGGTAGGTGGCGTAATAGGGCGCGACGACGATGGCGTGATCACCCGGATCGAGCACGCCTTGCACGGCGGCGTAGAGCCCCGCCTGGCCCCCCTGCGTGGCAATGACGTCGTCAGGCTCAGTCAGGATGCCCGTGCAGGCGGTCGAGGCGGCCGCCATGGCCTTGCGCAGGCGCGCCAGGCCGGGAAGAGGGGTGTAATGGTGGTTGCTGCCGCGGACGGCGTCCACGCAGGCCTCGATCGTTGCCGAAGGCGTGTCGAAGTCGTGGTCGCCGACCGACAACATGATGATATCCTCGCCGGCCTGCTTGCGGGCCCAGGCGGCCGAATGGACTTCCCAGCCGTCCTTGCCGGAAGGCACGATGGCGGTGATGCGCTTCGATGGTCTTGGCATCACTGAACTCCCGAGATCCGATGGCCGGCCTGCTCGAGCCGGCCGCGCAAGGCGGCGATATGAGCGGGGCCGACCTCGCAGCAACCGCCGACGATATGGGCGCCGGCATCGACCCAGCCAATGGCCTGTTCGGCATAAGCATGCGGGTCAAGGTCGTGGCGGGCATGCAGCACATCGACCGTGCCGCCATGCTTCAGCGCCTCGACCGATGTGAAGCCGTTGGCATAGGCACCGACCGGCCCGCCAAGTGCGATCAGTTCGGGCATTGCTGAGGTAACCGCTTCCGGCCGACAGCAATTGATGAGCCTGGCGGCGACCGGTAGGTCCCCGAGCGCGGCTGAAGCCGCAGCAATCGTTTCGCCGCTGCGCAGGCGCGGCGCGCCGTGGTCGGCGAGCGTCCAGGACACCCATACCGGCTTGCCGCTTTCCGATGCCGCGGTGACTGCCGCGCGTGCCTCTTCGGCGGAAGCCATGGTTTCGCACAGGAACAGGTCGACGCCATCGGCCTGCTCGGCGACGATTCGGCGATAGATGTCGAGAGTCTCTTCGAATGAGATGGTCAGAGCCGGCGCATAGCTGCCGAAGAGAGGCGACAGGCAGCCGGCAATGGCGGTGTCGCCGGCCTCGTCACGAGCCTGGCGCGCCAGTTCGATGCCGCGCTTCTGCAGCGGGCTGAACAGCTCTTCCGCGCCCTCGCGCGTCAGGCGCTCTGGTGTTGCCGCATAGGTGTTGATGGTGATGACGCGAGCACCCGCCTGGATGAATTCGACATGCAGGTCGCGCACCAGGTCCGGCTCGTCAATCAGCACCCTGGCCGACCAAAGCGGCGTCGGCTCGGACCTGCTGCGACGAACCAGCTCCTGGCCCATGCCGCCGTCGGTGAGGATAACGAAGGTCATGCCCTCAACCTCTCGTTCTTCGGATCCCACAGCGGCTCGTCTTTCTGCACGACGGCCTTGAAGCGATCGCCGAAGATTTCGACCTCGACCGCCGTGCCCGGCTGGGTGAGATCCGCGCGCAGCATGCCCAACGCGATCGATTTGTCGACGCGGTGGCCCCAGCCGCCCGACGTCGTCTCGCCGACGATGCTGCCGCCATGCCAGAGCGTCGACATATAGGGCGCGTCGCAGTCGCCGGGGTTCTCGATGACCAGCGTGACGAAGCGCTTCTTCACGCCTTGCTGTTTTTCGTTGAGCAATGCCGCCTTGCCGCGGAAGTCGGGTTTGTCCCATCTGACGAAGCGCTCCAGCCCGCCCTGCAGGATCGAATAGTCGGTCGACAGGTCACCCTTCCAGGCGCGGTAGCCTTTTTCCAGCCGCAGCGAATCCAGCGCATACATGCCGAAGGGCTTCAGGCCATGCTTCTGGCCGGCGGCCCAGACGGCGTCGAAGACCGCCAGAGTATCGGCGACCTTGGTGTGGATCTCCCAGCCGAGTTCGCCGGCGAAAGAGACTCGCACCAGCTTTGCCCAGCGCCCGGCGATCGTCGTTTCCTGATGCGTGAGCCAGGGCAGCGTCAGATCGGCGTCGCAGACTTCGGCCAGGATTTTTCGCGAGTTCGGGCCGGCGAGGATTTGGGTCGAGTATTCCTCTGTCCGGTCGGTGAGCGTGAAGGCCGCGTCGGTGGGCATGCGCGACTTCAGCCATTCGAAGTCGTGCCATTGCGCCACCGCCGCGGTGATCAGCGTCATCTGGTCCTCGCCGTGGCGCACAACCGACATTTCGGTGACGATGCGGCCCTTGTCGTCCGAGAAGTAGACGAGGCCGATGCGGCCGGGCTTCGGCACAAGGCCGGTAACCTGCAAGGACAGCCAGTCGGCCGCGCCAGGGCCTTCGAGGTTGAAGCGCGAGAAACCGGGCAGGTCGAGAATGCCGGCGGCGTCGCGAACGGCAAGGCATTCCTCGCGCACGCGCTGCTGCCAGGGGCCGTCACGGCGGAAGGTGAGCGTCGCCTTCTCGGACGTGTCGTCGCCCGGTCCGGCATACCAGGTGGCGCGTTCCCAGCCATTATAGGCGTCGAACTGGCCGCCCAACGCCTTGATGCGATCGTGCAGCGGCGACAGCTTGCGGTTACGCCCCTCGGGCCAGGCATGGCGCGGGAACTGGATGGCGTATTCGTTGCCGTAGATCTCCAGGCCCTTGGCTACGCAATAGTCGGGCGCCGAGGCAAAGCTCGTGAAACGGCGCGGATCGCAGGACCACATGTCCCATTCGGTCTGGCCCTCCGTCACCCATTCGGCCAGCACCTTGCCGGCGCCGCCCCCTTGCGCGATGCCGAAGGTGAAGACGCAGGCCTCGAAGGCGTTCGGCACGCCGGGCATCGGCCCGATCAACGGGTTGCCGTCCGGCGCGTAAGGGATCGGCCCGTTGATCACCTTCGACAGGCCGGCGGTGCCAAGGATCGGCACGCGGGCGACGGCGTCCGCGAGGTAATGCTCGAGGCGGTCGAGATCGTCGGGGAACAGCTGGAAGGAGAAATCCTCCGGCATCGGATCGTTATGGGTTGCCCAATGCGCGCGGCAATTGCGCTCATAGGGGCCGAGATTCATGCCGCTCTTTTCCTGGCGCAGGTAGTAGGACGTGTCGACATCGCGCAGCAGCGGCAGCTTGTGGCCCTGTTCCTTCGTCCATGCGGCAAGTTCGGGGATTTCCTCGAACAGGATGTACTGATGGCTCATCACCATCATCGACACTTCGCGGCCGAACATCTTGCCGACCTCGGCGGCGCGGTAGCCGGCGGCGTTGATCACGATCTCGCAGCGGATCTCGCCTTGTGGGGTCGTGACCACCCATTCGCCATTCTCGCGGCGTACGCCGGTGACCGGGCAGAAGCGGATGATTTTCGCGCCCATGTCTCGCGCGCCCTTGGCTAAAGCCTGCGTCAGCTGCGCCGGATCGATGTCGCCGTCGCTCGGATCATAGAGCGCGCCCTTGAGGTCGTGCGTCTCGATGAAGGGGTAGCGGCGCTTGATTTCGTCCAGGCCGACGACGTCGATATCCATGCCCTGATAGCGGCCCATGCCCTTGGCGCGCTGGAATTCCTGCATGCGTTCGCTTGTGTGGGCGAGCCGGAGCGAGCCGGTGACATGGTAGTTCATCGGATAGTCGACAGCGTCAGCGAGCCCACGGTAGAGGTCGGTCGAGTAGCGCTGCATGTTCATCAGCGACCAGGACGAGGAGAAGGTCGGCACGTTGCCGGCGGCATGCCAGGTCGAGCCGGAGGTCAGCTCGTTCTTTTCCAGAAGCACGCAGTCGGTCCAGCCCGCCTTGCAGAGATGATAGAGCGATGAGCAACCGACGACACCGCCTCCGATGATCACCACGCGCGCCGTGGTCGGCAAACCCGCCATGTTTCTTCCTCCAGGTCTAAGCGCTTTGCGCTTCGATTTGTTCTGATGCATGTCGTTATCCCAAAACCGCTTCGCACTTTTGGGCGACATGCATTGATCAATAAACAGGCGGTGAAACCACCCAGATGACAACTGCCGGCTCGGCGCCAGGATTGCGCCAGCGATAGGGCTTGCCCTCGAAGCGGAACGAGTCTCCTTCGCCAAGCCTATGCCAGACGCCGGCGATCTCGATTTCGAACAGTCCGGAGACGATGTATCCGGCCTCTTCGGTCGGCCGAAGTGCCGCGGCCTTCATCTCGGCGCCGGGTGCGAACACCGAACGCACCACCTCGAAACTACCGCCGAGATCGGGCGACAGAAGCTCTTCCACCAGACCCGATTCGCTTGTGCCAAGCACGCGGCGGCGGCCGGCGCGCACGATCACGCCGCGCTCCTCTTCGACAGGCACTTCATGGCTGAAGAACAGGCTGATCGATACGTCGAAGAGGTTGGCGAAGGCCCTAAGATCGCCGACCGAGGGAATCGAGAGACCGCGCTCGACCTGGCTGACCCAGCCGACGGAACGGCCCAGCTTGAGGGCGATTTCAGCGAGCGTCAGGCCGCGCGCCTTGCGCAAAGCACGGATGTCGCCGGCCAGCAGCCGGTCGCCATTATCCTGCTCCGATTTGGTCGCCGTCGGGGTCAAACGCTGCTCGTGAAAAAATCTGAATTAATTTCATGGGAGGCCAAACCAGTGAAAAAATCAAGAGGATTTTCATAGGCCACAAGATTTGCTTGCGCGATTTCGGCGGTTGAGGCAAAGGCTCGCGCACGAGCGGCGAGTGGGGCGTCCGGTCGGGGACCAGTTTTAGCTTATAGTCTGCGTATGGTCGTTGAGGAAACCGTATTGGGGGTTTCTGGTCATGCGCAAAGGGACGGCCCATGCTTGAAAAGAACATCCGGATCGCATCGGATGCGGAGATCGTCGATGAGGCGATCATGTCGCGCCGGTCGGTGCGCGCCTTCCTGCCCGATATGGTCGACGACGACACGATCCGCGCCATACTTGCGGTCGCCGCAAGGGCGCCGTCCGGCACCAACATGCAGCCCTGGCGCGTCTATGTGACCAAGGGCGAGGTCAAGCAGCGCATCAGCGACGCCATCCTCAACTCAGGCATTCGCGCCGAAAAGGCGGAATGGGACGAATACCGCTACTATCCCGACCAGTTCTTCGAACCTTACCTCACGCGCCGCCGCGCCAACGGCTTCGGTCTTTATGGCGCGTTGGGGATCGGCCGGCGCGAGGTCGACAAGATGCGGGCGCAGCACGACCGCAACTTCATCTTCTTCGATGCGCCGGTCGGCATGATCTTCACGATCGACCGGAGACTGAACCAGGGGTCGTGGATCGACTACGGCATGTTCCTGCAGAACATCATGGTGGCGGCGCGGGGCAGGGGGCTACACACCTGCCCGCAGGCGGCCTTCGCGCCTTACCACCGCCAGATCAGGCCGGTTCTCGACATTCCCGACGAGGAGATCGTCGTCTGCGGCATGGCGCTCGGCTATGAGGATACGTCCAAGCCCGAAAACGAGTTCCGCACCGACCGCGCGCCGCTCGAGGACTGGGTGACGTTCGCGGAATAACCTTGACAGGTTCCCACGGCCGGCTAGTCGGTGCTCATATGCGCGCCGTGGCCGCTGACGTGAGCGCCGTCCTGCGGCGTCAGCCTCAGATAGGCCGACAGCGCGCAGAGCGTGATCAGCCCTTCGATGACGAACAGGATGCGATAATCGTTGACGCTGGCCTTGCCACCGCCGGCAAGCAGCGACAACAGCGCGGCCGCGAGGCCGACGCTGATCGCCACGGCCAACTGCCACAGGATGTAATAGAGCGCGCTGAAGCGCGCGAGCTGCTCCGGCGCGATGTCCGAATAGGAAAGGTTGCCGGTCGAGGCCCATTGCACCGAACGGAAGACGCCGAAAGCGAAAATATAGGCCAGCACGATCCAGGCCGGCAGGCTTTCGTGCATCAGGCCAAAGCCCGCGACCAACAGGGCGATGATCGGCGTGTTGGTGACCAGCACGCGCCTGAAGCCGAAGCGGTTCAGAAGGCGCGGCATGAAGAAGCGCATCATCAACGACCCGATCGCAGCGACGAAAGTCAGCGATCCGGCCTGCACGGCGCTCATGCCGAAGCCGAGCTGGAACATCAGCGGCAGCAGGAAGACCACAGAGCTCAGACCGATCGTGTCGAGGCTGCCGCCGGTGAGGAAGGAGATGCGGAAGGTGCGAATGCGCAGCAGGTTGAGGTCGAGCAGCGGGTTGCGCGCGCGCAGGCAGTAGAAGGCGGCAACCGCCAGGATGGCGACCGCCAGGCCAAGCTCGATGCCGATGAGGCTCGGCGCGGCATCCTTGGCGGCAAGCGAGTCCATGCCGAAGACCAGCAGGCCCATGCCGCAGCCGACGAGCAGGAAACCGGGGAAATCGAACGGCGTGCGCACCGGCTTGGTCATCGACGGAAACAGCGAGGCGGCAAGCAGCGCGGCCGTCAGAGCGATCGGGATGTTGATGTAGAAGATCCAGCGCCAGGAGACGTAGGTGGTGAGCGCGCCGCCGACCAGCGGTCCGACCAATGGTCCGGACTGGCCGGCGAGCGAGATGTACATGTTGATCTTGAGCGTGCGGTCGCGCGGGAAGCTCGACAGGATCACGACTTGGCCCAGCGTGCCCATCAGCGCGCCGCCGCAGCCCTGCAAGGCGCGCGAGCCGACCAGCATCCAGATGTTCTCCGAAAGGCCGCACAATGCGGAGGCGCCGGCGAACACCAACAGGGCGAAGCAATAGACGTTGCGCAGGCCGAAGCGGTCGGCCAGCCAGCCGCCGAGCGGCATGGTGACGATGAGGCTGGCGACATAGACGGTGATCAAAAGGCCAAGCTGGCTTGGCGGGCGGTCGAGGCTCTCGCCGATGCCGGGCAGCGCGGTGACCACGACATTCTGGTCGAGGCTGGTCATGAACACGCCGCAGGCGACCGTTGCCGGCAACAGCATCGACGGACCCTCGGCCGGGGCAAAGCGGGTCGTGGCCGTCGCCGAAGTCTCAGCAGTCATGGAAGGGTATGGTCGAACTGGTTGCCTGAGCGGACGTTTGCTCTCGCTAACGCCGATGATTCCTCAGTCTATCGTCCCTGCTGGTCCAACGCTCAAGCAGCAGTTGCAGCCGTCCATAGTGCCAGATAGCGGCTGGACCAAAGGTGTCGTGATATTCAGGTGAGGCCGGCCTGACCTGAATCTCAGCACACCTTGAAAACTCTACTGCACCTCGTAACCGACCTCTTCGCTGGCGTGGCACAAGGCCTTCCAGAACGAGCGCGCGAAGGAGCGGAAGACGTAGATGTCGAACTGGTCGGCGCCGCTGCGCTGGATCTGGGCGAAGATGTCGTGATGATTGGTCGAACGGCCGGCGCCGAGCGGGAAGGCGGGCAAGGCGAAATCGATGGCAAAGAATTTCGCCATCACCCATTCGGCCTTCGGGCCGGCGATGCGGATCGCGGTACGGCCATGCGAAAGATCCGTCAGCGTACCGATGGCCGGCGTGACCGATCCGGCAAAGGCCTGGGCCAGGGCCTCTGCCTCATCCACCAGGATGAACTTTCCCGGCGCGAAGCCGAAGGCGGCGCGCGCGCCGCTGCTCACGCCGCCGCCGGCGCCATCGGGCAGAGCGAGCCCGGTGACCTTGCGGATGACCTCGATCAGCCGCTTCTCTTCGCCCGGCCAGGCGGCGAGCTGCAGGATCGAGCCCGGCCGCGTCTCTGACAGGATGACATCGACGCCATGCTCGAAGTTGCCATGCGAGCCCGGATGGTAGTCCGGCTCGAGCGGCGATTGGCGTTCGGGCAAATGCTGCTCAGCCATGCATGCGGCTCCCGTCCGGATCGTAGAAATGGTTGGAGACGATCTCGATCGGCCCGAACCGGTTGCGCAGCGGATCCGAGACGAAGGCGCGTGTCCCGTGACGCGCCTTGCCGCCCTTGACCAGGGCCAGCGCGATATACTTGCCGAGCGCCGGCGAATAGCAGCAGGCGGTGATGTGGCCGATCGAATCGTGCGGATTGGCCTCGTCCAGTTCCTCGACGATATGCCCGCCGCCGTTGAGCGCCCGGTTGTCGAGCGCGATCACCCCAACCAGCTCCAGCCGGTCGGAGCCGATCAGCCCTTCCCGGTCCATCATGGCCGAACCGATGAAGGGCTTCTTCTTCGACAGCATCCAGTCGAGATGGAGGTCGCGCGCCGTGGTGCGACCGTCGATCTCGGCGCCGGTGACATGGCCCTTCTCGATGCGCATCGTGCCCAGCGCCTCGAGCCCGTAGGTGACAAGGCCGAACGGCTTGCCGGCCTCGATCAAGGCTTCCCAGACCCGGGTGCCGTAGCCGGCGCCGGAATAGACCTCGAACGCCATTTCACCGGAGAAGGACAGCCGGCAGATCATCACCGGAACGCCGGCGATCCGGCCGTGGACGATGCCCATGAAGGGAAGCGCGGCGTTGTCGACGGCGGTGCCGGTGACGCAGGAGGCAAGGATGGCGCGCGCGTTCGGTCCGCCGATCGCCGCACCCGCCCATTCGTCGGTGACGGAGGTGACAGTGACCTTCAGTTCCGGCCAGATGACGTCGAGGAAGTATTCCAGGTGCTGCATCACCTTGCCGGCATTGGCGGTAGTGGTGGTCATCAGGAAGTCCTGCTCGCCGAGCCGCCAGGTGGTGCCGTCGTCGAAGGCAAGCCCGTCCTCGCGCAGCATCAGGCCGTAACGAGCCTTGCCGACCGCGAGGGTGGAAAACATGTTGGTATAGACGCGGTCGAGGAACCCGGCAGCGTCAGGCCCTTGCACGGCGATCTTGCCCAGTGTCGAGACGTCGACGATGCCGGCGCTTTCGCGGGTCGCCCTGGCTTCGCGGACATAGGCCTGCTCGACCGTCTCGCCGGCCAGGCCGTAGATCATCGGGCGGTACCAGAGGCCCGCGGAGTACATCCTCGCGCCATTGGCGAGGTGCCAGTCATGCATCGGCGTCAGCCGCTCCGGCTTGAGGTCGCCGAAGCGTTCCGCCGCCAGCGAGCCGATCGACACCGCCGTGTAGGGCGGCCGGAAACGCGTCGTGCCGACTTCGGGGATCGGCTTGCCGAGCGCCTCGGCCATGATGGCGAGGCCCGGCACGTTGGAGTTCTTGCCCTGGTCGGTCGCCATGCCGAGCGTGGTGTAGCGCTTCAGATGCTCGACCGAGACGAAGCCCTCGCGATGCGCCAGCCGCACGTCCTCGGCGGTCACGTCGTGCTGGAAGTCGACAAAGCTCTTGCCCTTGGCCTTGATCTCGAAGACCGGCGCCGGATCGGGATCGCCGGGGACCGCCTCGACAACGGGCAGGGGAGAGGATGACGCCGCGCCGCCTGCCGCCTGAAGGCCGGCCGCGCGGCCTTCGGCAATGGCTTCGGCAGTCGAGAAACTGCCGGTGAAGGCGCCGGCGCCAATCCATTGCTGATTTGACCCGCGCTGCGTCGGCTGTGGCGGCAGGAATGCTTGTCTCGCCGGATCCCATTCGGCCTTCGCGCCGGCCTGGCTGGCGAGGTGGATGGTCGGCGACCAGCCGCCGGACATCAAAAGGCTGTCGGCGTGGATGCTGCGTTCGTCGCCGCTCAGCGCCCCGCTCATGGCGTCGAAGCGCTGCACCTTGAGGCCGGTGAGCGCCTTGCCGCCTTCGGTCGCAATCACCGCATGGCCGGCAAGCAGTTCTGCCTCGGCGTCGCTCGCCAGTTTGCGCATGTCGTTCGAGACGTCGCTTCGGACATCGATGATGGCGACGACGACAGCGCCGGCCTTCTTCAAGGCGACAGCCGAGCGATAGGCGCTGTCGTTGTTGGTGAAGAGGGCTATGCGCTGTCCGGGCAGCACGCCATATTCAACCGCGTAGCGCTCGGCCGCATGCGCCAGCATGACGCCGGGACGGTCGTTGCCCGGGAACACCAGCGGCCGCTCGAAAGAGCCGGTGGCAAGAACCACCGTGCCGGCGCGGATCGCCCAGTAGCGCTGGCGCGGCTCGCCCCTGGCCGCCACTTCCTTATGGTCGGTCACGCGTTCCAGCGCGGCCAGCGTGTTGCCGTCGTAATAGCCCCATACCGTGGTGCGCGGCAAAAGCCGGACATTGTCGTTGCCTCCGAGCTGCCCCACCATGCGCTGGGCCCAGTCTGCGCCGGGCATGCCGTCGATGGTTTCGCCAGACCAGTTGGCGGAACCGCCAAGGTTGGCTTCGAGGTCGGCGAGGATGACGCGGGCGCCCTGGTCGGCGGCGGCCTTGGCCGCCATCAGGCCGGCCGGACCGGAACCGACGACCAGCACGTCGCAAAACGCGTTCATGCGCTCGTAGCGCGCCGGGTCGGGCGCGGTGCCTGCCTTGCCGAGGCCGGCGGCGCGACGGATGAAATGCTCGCAGAACATCCAGAAGCGCGTGCCCTTGAGCGGGCCGATCACCGGACCCATGAAGGTCTTGTAGTAGAAGCCGGCCGACAGGATCTTGCCGCCGAGCTGGTTGATCGCGCTGATGTCCCAGGCAAGCGACGGCGTACGGTTCTGGCTGACGGCGACGAGCCCGTCATGGATCTCGACCATGGTGGCCGGGATGTTCGGTTCGCGCACTTCGCCGCGCAGCACCGTCACCAGCGCGTTCGGCTCCTCGACGCCGGCGGCGAGCAGGCCGCGCGGGCGGTGATATTTAAAGGAACGGCCGAACAGCGTCACGCCGTTGGCGAGCAGCGCCGAGGCCAGCGTGTCGCCGGCATGGCCTGTATAGGGCGCGCCGTCGAAGGTGAAGCGGATGGTGCGCAGGCGGTCGATCCGGCCGCCGGTATCGGTCCGGCGCGGGCTCACGAGCGGCCCTCCGCCCTGTTGTCGGCAGATCTGTGGCCGCCACGGGCGAAGGCGGTGCTCAGAATCTCATGCGTGAGCGTGTTGCGCACGACTCTCAGATGCGCGCGGCAACCGCCGGAATGCTGCCAGATCTCGTTGTGATCGCCGGCCGGGTTCAGCCGGTCATAGACATAGGCATTCCAGGCGTCGAGATCCTGCGAGGCCGGCTGCGGCCGCTCGCGGTTGCCGTCGCCTTGGTAGGTGAATTCGATGACGTCGCGCGGGCCGCAATAGGGACAGGTGATCAGCATTCTTATTTATCTTCTTGTTTGACCATGATCTTTGCCAAAAACCGGCGTCCACTTTTTGGGATCATAGTCTAATGCAGCCGCGGGTTCGCGCCTTGGCCTTTGTCGTCGATGATGAGGCCACGATAGAAACGGTCGAGCGTGAAGGGCGCGTTGAACTCGTGCGGCTCGTCCCTGGCGATGGTGTGGGCAAAGCACCAGCCCGAGGCGGGAGTAGCCTTGAAGCCGCCATAGCACCAGCCGCAGTTGAGATACATTCCCGGCAGCGGACCGGTGGTGATGATCGGCGAGCCGTCCATCGTCATGTCGCAGACCCCGCCCCACGAGCGCAGCATGCGCACGCGGGCGAGGCCCGGGAACAGCGCCAGCATCTCGCTCATCACTTCGTCGACGATCGGCAGGCTGCCGCGCTGGGCGTAGCTGTTGTAGCCGTCGAGATCGCCGCCATAGACGAGGCCGCCCTTGTCGGACTGCGAAACATAGAAATGGCCCATGCCGAAGGTAAGAACGGTGTCGATGACCGGCTTCAGCGATTCCGAGACGAAGGCCTGCAGGACGTGGCTTTCGATCGGCATGTGGGAAATGCCGGCGAGTTGCATGACACGGCCTGTGCTGCCGGCAACCGCAAGCGCGACCTTCTTGGCGCGGATCTCACCGCGCGTCGTCGTCACGCCCGTGACGCGGTCGCCGTCACGCAGGAAGCCGGTGACCTCGCAGTTCTCGATAATGTCGACACCGCGCCGGTCCGCGCCGCGCGCATAACCCCAGGCGACCGCATCGTGACGGGCGGTGCCGGCACGCGGCTGCATCAGCCCGCCAAGGACTGGGAAGCGCGCTGAACCCGAGACGTCCAGCGCCGGCACGAGCCGTTTGATCTGGTCGACGCTCATCAGCTCCGCGTCGACCCCCAGATGGCGCATGGCATTGCCGCGCCTTGCATAATCGTCGAGCTGAGCCGGCGTGTGGGCCAGGTTCAGGCAGCCGCGCTGGGAGAACATGACGTTGTAGTTGAGGTCGTGCGAGAGGTTCTCCCACAGCTTCATCGAATGCTCGTAGAAGCGGGTGTTCTGCGGCAAGAGATAGTTGGAGCGCACCGCCGTGGTGTTGCGACCGACGTTGCCGGAGCCCAGCCAGCCTTTCTCCAGCACTGCGACATTGGTGATGCCGTGTTCCTTGGCAAGGTAATAGGCGGTCGAAAGGCCATGGCCGCCGCCGCCGATGACGATTACATCGTAGGAAGCCTTGGGGTCGGGCTTGCGCCAGGCGGGCTTCCAGTCCTTGTTGCCGGCCAGCGCATTCTTGAGCAGCGAAAAGGCTGAATATTCCGCCATTC
>RXJA01000424.1 GCA_003963455.1 Hyphomicrobiales bacterium | reverse complement strand
CGGCTCTTGCGACGAGCTTTGCGTTCTCGGCGCATGCCGCGGACGTCAAGGAAGTGCAGATGCTGCATTGGTGGACGTCGGGCGGCGAAGCGGCTGCTCTGAACGTGCTGAAGCAGGATCTGGCCAAGGAAGGCTATGCTTGGAAGGACGTGCCGGTGGCCGGCGGCGGCGGCGATGCCGCGATGACCGCGCTGAAGGCGATGGTCGCGGCCGGCAACTACCCGACCGCCTCGCAGATGCTCGGCTACACCGTGCTCGACTATGCCGCCGCCGGCGTCATGGGCGACCTGACCGAGACCGCCAAGAAGGAAGGCTGGGACAAGTCGGTTCCGGCTGCGCTGCAGAAGTTCTCCGTCTATGACGGCAAGTGGGTGGCCGCTCCGGTCAACGTCCACTCCGTCAACTGGCTGTGGATCAACAAGGCGGTGATGGACAAGATCGGCGGCACCGAGCCGAAGACCTTCGACGACTTCGTGGCCTTGCTCGACAAGGCCAAGGCCGCCGGCGTCATCCCGCTCGCCCTGGGCGGCCAGAACTGGCAGGAAGCCACCATGTTCGACTCCGTCGTGCTGTCGACCGGCGGTCCGGAGTTCTACAAGAAGGCGATGAACGACCTCGATGAGGACTCGCTCAAGTCCGACACGATGAAGAAGTCGTTCGACAACCTTGCCAAGCTGGTCACCTATGTCGACCCGAACTTCTCGGGCCGCGACTGGAACCTCGCCACCGCCATGGTCATCAAGGGCGACGCGCTGGTTCAGGTCATGGGCGACTGGGCCAAGGGCGAATTCCACGCCGCCAACAAGACCCCGGGCACCGACTTCCTGTGCTACCGCTTCCCGGGCACCGACGGCTCGGTGATCTACAACTCAGACATGTTCGGCATGTTCAACGTCCCGGACGACCGCAAGGCCGCCCAGGTCGCTCTGGCCACCGCCACCCTGTCGAAGAGCTTCCAGTCGGCCTTCAACGTGGTGAAGGGTTCGGTCCCGGCCCGTACCGACGTGCCGGACACCGACTTCGACGCTTGCGGCAAGAAGGGCATCGCCGATCTGAAGAAGGCCAATGACGGCGGCACGCTGTTCGGCTCGCTGGCGCAGGGTTATGGCGCTCCGCCGGCCGTCGCCAACGCCTACAAGGATGTCGTGTCGAAATTCGTCCATGGTCAGATCAAGACTTCCGACGAAGCCGTGACCGAGCTGGTCAAGGCGATCGACGACGCCAAGTAAGGTTCACTTGAACCAGGTCTCCTCCGCTTCAGCGGGGGAGACCTCCTGTCGACAAAAGGTGCGGGATAGTTCCTGGCGCGATTGCGCGCCGGGCGGTTTCCGACCAACCGGTACTGGACGAGCCGATGAGCACAGTTGCCGAGACCCAGATCAAGCTGACACCGGAGCACGACGCCCGCCCTGGCGCGTCGGTCCGTTCGCGGCTGCAAGACCTGCTGCCGAAGATCGTATTGGCGCCGAGCTTCGCGGCGACGATCGTCTTCGTCTACGGTTTCATTCTCTGGACGATCTATCTGTCCTTCACCAACTCCAAGACCTTTCCGTCCTACGCCATCACCGGTCCCCGCGCCTATCAGAGGCTGTGGCGCTGGACCTTCGAGAGCGACCCGCCGTCGAGCTGGTACACCTCGATCACCAATATGGGCATTTTCGGCTTCCTCTACATCTTCATCTGCCTGGCGCTCGGCCTGTTCCTGGCCATCCTGCTCGACCAGAAGATCCGCGGCGAAGGCGTGCTGCGGCCGATCTATCTATATCCGATGGCGCTTTCCTTCATCGTCACCGGCGTCGCCTGGAAGTGGTTCCTCGACCCCGGCCTCGGCCTGGAGCAGACGCTGCACCAATGGGGCTGGACGAGCTTCCATTTCGACTGGATCAAGAACAAGGATTTCGTCATCTACACCGTGGTCATCGCCGGCGTCTGGCAGGCTTCCGGCTTCATCATGGCGATGTTCCTGGCCGGGCTTCGCGGCATCGACGGCGAGATCATGAAGGCCGCGCAGATCGACGGCGCTTCCACCTTCCAGCTCTACCGCCGCATCGTCATTCCGCTGCTCAGGCCCGTGTTCCTGTCCGCCTTCATCGTGCTCGCGCACCTCGCCATCAAGTCCTATGACTTGGTCGTGGCGCTGACCAGCGGCGGCCCCGGCGGCTCGGCCTGGCTGCCGTCCAACTTCATGTATGAGTTCACCTTCAAGCGCAACGAGATGGCGGTCGGCTCGGCAAGCGCGGTGATCATGCTGATGACGCTGACCGCGATCATCGTGCCTTACCTCTATTCCGAGCTCAGGGAGAAGCCGCGATGAGCGCCGTCACCTCGCCCGCCCGTCCGGCCTCGAGCGGCGTCAGCGCTAGGACGATCAACCGCATCGTCATCTACGGCCTGCTCGCGCTGTTCGCGATCTTCTACCTGATGCCGCTCCTCGTCATGCTGGTCACCTCGTTCAAGACCATGGACGAGATCCAGAACGGCAACATGCTGGCGCTGCCGCAATCACCGACCATCGCGCCGTGGTTCAAGGCCTGGGGCGAAACCTGCGTCGGCCTCACCTGTGCCGGCATCAAGGGCTACTTCTGGAACTCCATCAAGATGGTGGTGCCGGCGGTGCTGATCTCGACGCTGCTCGGCGCGTTGAACGGCTATGTGCTGACCAAATGGCGCTTCCGCGGCCACACGCTGGTCTTCGCGATGATGCTGTTCGCCTGCTTCATCCCGTTCCAGTCGGTGCTTTTGCCGATGGCGACGATCCTCGGCAGCATCGGCCGCTTCGGCGTCACGCTGCAGAATGCGACCGGCTTCAATTTCGGCCTCGGCAACTCGACGGTGAACCTGGTCTTCGTCCACGTGGTCTACGGCCTCGGCTTCACCACCCTGTTCTTCCGCAACTATTACGAGGCCTTCCCGACCGAGCTGGTCAAGGCCGCGCAGGTCGACGGCGCGTCCTTCTTCCAGATCTTCCGCCGCATCATGCTGCCGAACTCGATGCCGATCTTCGTCGTCACCGTCATCTACCAGTTCACCAACATCTGGAACGACTTCCTGTTCGCTTCGGCCTATGCCGGCACCGGCGACGTGATGCCGATGACGGTGGCGCTGAACAATGTCGTCAACACCTCGACCGGCGTCGTCGAATACAACGTCAACATGGCTGCGGCGATGATCGCCGCGCTCCCCACCCTGATCGTCTATGTCGTCGCCGGCCGCTACTTCGTGCGCGGGCTGATGGCCGGCGCGGTCAAGGGCTGACCCTATTTTCTGAAGGAACGACCATGGCTTTTCTGGAAATTGATGGGCTGAAGAAGCGCTTCGGGAATGTC
>RXJA01000166.1 GCA_003963455.1 Hyphomicrobiales bacterium | reverse complement strand
TCGCGATCGCCTCCTGCACCGAAAGGTCCATCAGCGCGCGGCTCGATTCATTGGCGACGATGTCGAAATGATAGGTATCGCCGCGAATGACGGTGCCGAGCGCGACGAAGCCGTCATAATGCGTGCCGCCTTCGGCTGCGCCATCAAGAGCGAAACATATCACGGCCGGGATTTCCAGCGAACCAGGAACCGTGACGACGTCGTAGGTGGCGCCGGCCTCGTCGAGCGCGCCGGTCGCGCCTTCGAGCAGGGTGTCGGCGAGATCGTCGTGGAAACGCGCCTCGACAATGAGCAGATGCGCCTTCGCCTTGGGACGAATGAACGCTTTGCCGTGTTGGGATGTGCCAGCCATAAAAGTCTCCGGGGGGTTGCCGGTGACTTAGGCCGAAGCGGGGTTGATCGCAAGCGGAAGATTGCCGGAGGCAGCCGTCCTATCGATCCTCTCTGGCATGCCACAGACGCAGCACCGAAATTGTGGTGATTTGTATTTCATACCGAATTTCGTAGTTGCCCACGAAAATGCGACGCACCCCACGCGGCTCGTGCTGTTCCAGTTTCTCACCGATGCGCGGATATTCGACTAGCCGTTTCGGCGCGGCGGTAAGTGACTGCACCACGCGCGCAGCGGCATGGCTAATCGCTGGCGCGAGAAAATCATGAAGCCTGACCAGATCGGACAATGCCTTGCTGGTCCACTTCAATTCCATCAACGCGGCAAAGGCAGCGGTTTTTCAGTTCCAAGGCTGTCAGCCCAGGCTTGGACCGCTTGGTGGTCTATAACCCGACCGGCATCCACGTCGGCCAGTGCCTCAAGCGTGAGCTTGTGGTACTCCTCTTCCAGATCGACCCAAGCAGAAAGGGCTTGCTTGACGATCCAGCCGCGCGGACGCTCCAGACGCGCGGCAAGCTGGTCCACTTTCTCAGCGAGTGGCAAAGGAATGTGAGCGGTGACGACCTTTGTGTCCATACAACCTCGCAATCAGGCTTAATCACAGCGATTAAACCTGATCAAATCGAGGAAAGCTTCGGATCTTGCCTCAAAGCCCCTCTTTCGCCGCCTCGGCCAGGCGCGCGGCGTAGCGGGCCATGGTGTCGATCTCGATGTTGACGCGGTCGCCGGCCTGGCGCTCGCCCCAGGTGGTGACGCTCAGCGAGTGGTGAATCAAGAGCACATCGAAGCGGGTGCCTTCGACCTTGTTGACGGTGAGCGAGGTGCCGTCGAGCGCGACCGAACCCTTTGGCGCGATGAACTTCGCCAGATGGCGCGGCGCTTCCAGCGTGAAGCGCACGGCATCGCCCTCCTCCTTGCGCTCGACGATCTCGGCGGTGCCGTCGACATGGCCGGAGACGATGTGGCCGCCGAGTTCGTCGCCGATCTTCAGCGCACGTTCGAGGTTGATCCTGCTTCCGGATTTCCAGCTCGAAGCTGTGGTGAGCCTCAGCGCTTCCTCCCAGGCCTCGACTTCGAACCAGCGCGCGTTGGAGCCATGCTCGGGCAGAGCCGTGACGGTCAGGCAGACGCCGCCGCAGGAAATCGAGGCGCCTATGGCGATGGTCTCGGGATCGTAGGCGGTTTCAATCCGCAAGCCGACGCCTTCGCTGAGCGGCTTCACAGCAGCTACCGTGCCAACGTCGGTGACGATGCCAGTAAACATTAGAGATCCCTTACCCACTCGGCGTAGCTGTCCTCGCCGAAGCGCATGTCGCGCAACTTGCGAAATCCGGCCGGGATATGATCGGCGTCGATCGGCGACGCAATGCCGTCCTCACCGATCGCGTCCGGCCCCTGGAAGAGCACGATGCGGTCGACCAGGTCTTCCTCAAGGAAGGCCTTGGCCACCTTGGCGCCGCCTTCGACCAGAACGCTCGCCATGCCGAGCGCCGCAAGGTCTTCGAGCAGTTCCGGCAAGGCGACGACGCCATCATGGGTTTCGGTGCCGATGAAGCGCACGCCCGAGCGTTCGAGCGCCGCCCGCCGATGCGGATCGGCTTCCAGGCAGGAGGCGATGTAGAGCGGCACGCGGTCGACGCCGGACACCAGCTTGGAGGTCTCCGGCAACCGGATTTGCCGATCGAGGACGATGCGCGCCGGCGAGCGGTTCTCCAGTCCCGGCAGACGCACGGTCAGCGCCGGATCATCCTCCAGCGCGGTGCCGATGCCGACCAGGATGGCGTCGGCCTCGGCGCGCATCAGATAGACATCGCGCCGCGCGATCTCGCCGGTGATCGCGACCTGGCCGGCACCCTTGCGGCCGATCTTGCCGTCGCTCGAAAGTGCAAGCTTCAGAGTTACTTCCGGGCGCTTCTTCAGAGAACGAGTCAAATAGCCCGCCATCTGCTCGGCGGCCTCAGTGGCCAGCACCTTCTCCACCACGTCGACACCGGCGGCGCGCAGGATGGCGTAGCCCTTGCCGGAGACGCGCGGATCTGGATCGCTGGCAGCACCAACGACACGCGCGATGCCGGCATTGACGAGCGCGTTGGCGCAAGGCGGCGTGCGGCCGTGATGGGCGCAAGGCTCCAGGGTAACGTAAGCCGTGGCACCGCGCGCGAGCTCCCCGGCCTCGGCCAGCGCCTCGGTCTCGGCATGGGGGCGCCCGCCGACGGCCGTGACGCCGGTGCCGACGATCATCGGGCCGGCGCCGTCGTCGCGCACGATGATGGTTCCAACGGAGGGGTTGGTCGAGGTGCGGCCGGCATTGCGGCGCGACAGCCTGATGGCGGCTGCCATGAAACGGCGATCAAGGGCCGCCTGCGCGGTCTCGTCCAGTCGCGGTCCCGCCATGATCAGCCGGCGTCCTCTTCGGTTTTTTCCTCGTCGCCCTTCAGCTCGCCCAGCAATTCATGGAAATCCCTGGCTTCGCGGAAATTGCGGTAGACGGAGGCGAAGCGGACATAGGCGACGTCGTCGAGCGACTTCAGCGCTTCCATGACCAGCCGACCGACCTCGCCTGAAGCAACCTCGGTCTCGCCCGAGCTTTCCAGCTGGCGCACGATGCCGGTGACGGCGCGGTCGATGCGCTCGGGGTCGACATTGCGCTTGCGCACGGCGATCTCGACGGAGCGCAGCAGCTTGTCACGGTCGAACGGCACCTTGCGGCCGGACTTCTTGATGACGACGAGGTCGCGCAGCTGGACGCGCTCGAAGGTGGTGAAGCGCCCCCCGCAATCAGGACATACCCGTCGCCTGCGGATCGCGGCGCCGTCCTCGGCGGGACGTGAATCCTTCACCTGCGTGTCTTCGGACTGGCAATAGGGGCAGCGCATAGGGAGCCTTGGGTTCGCGATTCTGTGGGCGAAAGGCTTAGAGCCTTTTATGCCTCAGAGATAGCGACGCGCGAGCAAGATTGCCAGCGCCCTGCCCGGTCGGCCGACGAGTGTCAGGGAGCAACATCCTTGGTCGAAAACCCGCAGGACGTCCCGAGATTGCGATAGGCCTTGGTGAAGCCATCCATCGGGATGCTGGCGACGGCCTGCTTTCCGAAAGTCACATCGAGCGAGGTGACCTTGCGCATGGCGCGCAGCAAGGCGAGGCTGGTCTTAGCCTGGTTGTCCACCATCCAGTTGGAACGACCACCGGCGGCGGCGTTGGAGGTCACTGTCGCCGTCACCTTCACGCCAGGATCGCCGAAGGTCGCGGCGATCTTGTCGCCGGTCGGCAGATTCCCGTTGTCGATGATGAACATGATGGCCGGATACGCATCCGGCGGCAGCGCGTCGCCGGTCGAGATCGACATCGTCAGGGACCCGGCATTGCCGTTGCCGTCGACGAATGCGGTCGAGGCGGCGCAGGTCTTGTGCGCATCCTGCCCGGTATCGAGCGTATCGATGATGGTGGTCCACCTGCCGAAGGTATTGGTGGCAGGCATGTCGGAGGCCGGCTGCGTCTGCTCCTGCGCAATCGCCCCGGCCATGGTGAAAGCGGCCAGCGAGGCTGACAAAACCAAAGCGGCGAGACGGAAAATGCGCATCATCGTGTCTCCGGTAGACCGCGCCGACCGATCAAGGGTCGGCGCGAGACGTGAGGATAAAAGATGACGCGTGGCGCCCCGTCAACCAAGAGAGAGGCAACCGACAGAGAGGCTCAACCGAGGTAAGGGTAGAGCGGGAAACGGTCCGTCAGCGCCATGACTTTGGCTTTGACGGCGGCCTCGACCGCCGCGTTGCCTTCGTCGGAATTCGCCACCTTCAGCCCGTCGAGCACTTCGGCGATCAGCTTGCCGATCTCGCGGAATTCGGCCTGGCCGAAGCCGCGCGTGGTGCCGGCCGGCGTGCCAAGACGCACGCCCGAGGTGACGAAGGGCTTTTCCGGATCGAACGGGATACCGTTCTTGTTGCAGGTGATGTTGGCGCGGCCCAGAGCGGCTTCCGCGCGCTTGCCGGTGGCGTTCTTCGGGCGAAGGTCGACCAGCATCAGATGGTTGTCGGTGCCGCCGGAGACGATATCGAGGCCGGTTTCCTGCAGGCTGGAGGCCAGCGCCTTGGCGTTGGCGACGATGCTTTCGGCATAGGCTTTGAAGCTCGGCTTCAGCGCCTCGCCGAGCGCCACCGCCTTGGCGGCGATGACATGCATCAGCGGACCGCCCTGCAGGCCAGGGAACACCGCCGAATTCATCTTCTTGGCGATGTCCTCGTCGTTGCACAGGATCATGCCGCCGCGCGGGCCGCGCAGCGACTTGTGGGTCGTGGTGGTCACGACATGGGCATAGGGCAGCGGCGACGGGTGCATGCCGCCGGCGACGAGCCCGGCGATATGCGCCATGTCGACCATCAGATAGGCGCCGACGGAATCGGCGATCTCGCGAAAACGCTTCCAGTCCCAGATGCGCGAATAGGCGGTGCCGCCGGCCAGGATCAGCTTCGGCTTCGTCTCATGCGCGGTCTTCTCGATCGCGTCCATGTCGAGCAGGTGATCGTCCTTGCGCACGCCGTAGGAGACGACCTTGAACCACTTGCCGCTCATGTTGACCGGCGAGCCGTGGGTGAGATGGCCGCCCGAATTCAGGTCGAGGCCCATGAAGGTGTCGCCGGGTTGCAGCAGCGCCAGGAACACGGCCTGGTTCATCTGGCTGCCCGAATTCGGCTGGACGTTGGCGAAGTTGCAGCCGAACAGCTTTTTCGCGCGCTCGATGGCCAGTTCCTCGGCCACGTCGACGAACTGGCAGCCGCCATAGTAGCGCTTGCCCGGATAGCCCTCGGCGTATTTGTTGGTCATGATCGAGCCCTGCGCCTCGAGCACGGCGCGCGAGACGATATTTTCCGACGCGATCAGCTCGATCTCATGGCGCTGGCGACCGAGCTCGTTGCGGATGGCGCCGAAGATTTCCGGATCGGCGTCGGCAAGCGTGGTCTCGAAGAAGGATTCGAATTTGCTGGAGGCTGCCGCTGCGTTTGACATGGCTTGCTTTCCCTTGGGGCCGGAGGTCTGCGATTTCGCCGCGCATTAACACAGTTGTTTCCGGGCCGCCACGTTTGCGGCGCGAAATTTGCTGGCCGGTTTGCGGCAACATGGACTCCCCCGCGCTAATCGCGCGGCTCGCGGCCCTTGAGGATCGCTTCCGAGAAGGTGATTTCGGTGAACAGCTTGCGGGCCGTGTGGTCATTGATGTCGCCACGGCGAAGCATGGCCTGCAGTTCGGTCCGCTCGGCCTCGATGCCCGCCAGCCTGAGTTCCAGCTCGATGCGGCCGGACTCGCGGGCCTCGGCGCGCGCCTCGTCGGCGCCGTCGGAGAGCGAGATGCGACGCCGGTAGATGGATGCGACGCTCTCGGCGATGGCGAGCTTCATGTCCGCCGCCTCTCCTTCATCGCCGTCGCTGGCCAGGCCTTCGATCCTGGCGATGGCCGCGTTGGCGGCGCCGACCCGAGCCTTGCGTTCTTCGGCGGCACCCGGATGATCGCCTGGTTCGACGAGACCGCGCGCGACCCTCGGCAGGGCAAGGCTGGCAATTGCCAGCGAGCAGATGATGACGCCGGCGGCGAGGAAGATCACGAGGTCGCGAGCCGGGAACGGCGAGCCGTCCTGCAAGGTGAGCGGCAGGGACAGGATGCCGGCCAGCGTCACCGCGCCGCGCACGCCGGCGATCGAGCCGGCGAGCCTGACCCGAAAACCAAAGGGTTCGGCCTTGCGCTTGCCGAGCCGCGCGGCAAGCACGGCGCCGATGTCGCCGATCCAGATCCAGACGAAGCGCAGACCGATCAGGCAAAGTGTGAGCAACAGCACGGTCAGCGCGGGCTCGAACAGCCAATGCCGGGTGGTCAGTTCCGGCGGCACGTGGCGGATGATGCCGGGCAGTTGCAGGCCGAGCAGGATGAAGAGCGAGCCGTTGAACATGAAGATCAGCATCGACCAGAGCGAAATCGTCTGGATGCGCGCCGAGACCGCCATATGGCGGACGATGCCGGAATATCCGGTCAACAGGCCGGCAGTGACCGCCGCCAGAATGCCCGACGCGTTCAAATGCTCGGCGATCAGATAGGCGACGAAGGGCAACAACACCATGACCAGCACCTGCGCTTCGGCCGGTGTGCTGGTGATGCGGCCAAGGATCTGCAACGACTTCGCGGCGATGAACAGCGCCGCGACACCGGCGAGGATGCCGACCGCCACGGCAAAGACAAAACTCAGGGATGCTCCGGCAAACGAAAAGCTGCCGGTCAATACCGCCGCGACCGTGAAGCGGAACATCACCAGGCCGGAGGCGTCGTTGAGCAGCGATTCGCCCTCCAGTATGTGCATCAGCCGGGCCGGGACGACATTGCGGTCGACGATCGAGGATACGGCGACCGCGTCGGTCGGCGACAGTACCGCGGCCAGGGCGAAGGCGACCACCAGCGGGATGCTCGGCACCAGCCAGTGCAAGGCGTAGCCGAAGCCGACGATGGTGAAGAAGACCAGGCCGATGGCGAGATCAAGGATCGGGCCGCGCAATTCGATCAGTTCGCGCTTCGGCGCAGCGAAAGCGTCACCGAACAGAAGCGGCGGAATGAATACCAGAAGGAACAGGTCCGGATCGATCTCGACATGCAGGCCCCCGCCCGGCCAGGCCAGGGCCGCGCCGATCGCAATCTGCAGCACCGGCAGCGGCACGCGCACCAGCCGAACCAGCGCGCCGGACAGCGTCACGAAGGCGAGCACGACGAGGATGAAGACGGCGACGTCCATGGCGCGATTCCAGCGGTTCGACCGACCATGGGCAATTGCCGGCCTCGCGTCCAGCCGACCGCGCATCACGCGGCGGTATCAACGACGGACGAAGTCGCCGTTGCGCTATTGCGACAGAACCGTCTTCGGCACGGAACAAAGCACCGTGAAGGCTGGGTTCACGACATTGCCGATGCGCAAGCCGCAGGTCTGGCTGACCAGTTGGTGCGCGTCCATCGTGTCCAGGCCTGTGCGATGCGCCACCCAGCGCACCAGCCCGGCGACCGCGATGCGGGCGGCGTCGTCCAGTGGCCGCGCGCAGCCGATGACACCGATATGGCTCTCGGTCTCCAGGCGCGGCCAGTCGAAGCTCTCATCCTGCACCGCCTTCTCGGCGGACAGGGTCGTGAAGAAGGCGCCCTCGACCGCGGTGCCCGCGATCTCGCCGTCGCCCTGCGCGTAGTGGCCGTCGCCGATATAGATGTACCCGCCATCGACGTTGGCCCGCAGGTAAAGCGTGGCACCCTCCGTCAGGTCCGGGATGTCGAAATTGCCGCCGAAATCGCCCGGAACGACGCCGAGACGAACCTCGCCATGAGCGGGCGCGACGCCCAGCGTGCCGTGGAAAGGCCGGTACGCGGCGGAAAGGGCTCGGCCGGAGGACGTCTGGGTCGTCAATTGCGTTCGATCCGGCGATAGGCGCCAGATCCACACACGCTCTTCCTGTTCGCGCTGCAAATTGGGCGAAGCGCGCGTTCCCGACAGGAAGCCGAAATTCGGCGATATCGTCGCCACGCCCCAGTCGCGGGCAGGCTCCAGGCGATGCAGGCGGATCGCCATGATATCGCCGGCCCCGATGCCTTCGACGGCGATCGGACCGACCAGCGGGTTGACTTTCGGATAGGGCGCGACCTCGCGCGGCTTGCCATCGACGCTTGTCAGCCGGCCGGAGAAACAGTCCTCGGTGAACACCGTGAACTGCTCGCCGGGCCTGACGGAAAGCCGCGGCGCATGCCCTCCCAATTGGAAGACGAAATCGTGGCCGTCGTTCAGCGGTCGAACCAAGTGCCGGCTCCCAGTTTCTCGACAATGTCGACGAACGCCTGCGTGGCGTCACGATGGATGCTATGGCCGACATTTGGCATCACGACGACCGACCGCTCGCCGGCCTCCGCGCGCAGACGCGCCGTGTCGCCGGGCGGGACGAACCGGCTGTCTTCCGGCAGGACCCAGACCGTCGGCAGCATCCGCGCCAGGCGCGCCGCCTCGTCCCGCAGGTCCCAGGGCGCGTTGCCGGCGAAGGCCGAGCGTGCGTCATCGAAGGATATCTGCTCGAGCGACACGACTTTCCAGGCGGCGTCGCGCCGCGACCAGCCAGGATTGAGCTTCAGCAATCCCTCGATGTCGTGGGGCATATTTGCCTCGTCCCAGTCCAGCATGCCCTTCGGCGTCGCCTTGTCGGCGAAGTGCGAGACCGGGTCTTCCAGAAGCAGCGCTTTCGGCCGGAACAGGCCGCGCAACACGCCAAGCTGCGCCAGCGTGCCGCCGAAGGAATGGCCGAGCAGCACATCCGGCCCGGCAGGCAGGTTTTCGGCAAAGTCGGAAAGCAGGCTGTCAAAGGAAAAATCGCCATTGCCGCGCGCGCTTTCGCCATGGCCGCGCATATCGGGCGCGATCACCTGCCAGCCGCGTTCGGCAAGCACTCTTGCCGGTTCGGTCATTGCACCCGCATTGGCGGTGATGCCGTGCAGCGCCACCATCGTCTTCGCCGCGCCACGGTCGCCCCAGCGCATGATATTGAGCGTCACCATGTCAGACTCCCGAAGTCCAGCCGACGATCTGACGCCAAAGCGTCGTGTAGCCCGGCCAGTCGACAAAGGCCGGCGGCGCCCAGTGCGGCCCGCAATCGGAGGCGAAGGCGACCGACCGCCCCTTGCCGAATTCCGCCGCGACGATCAGGGGATCGTTGCCGACGGTCGCGACCACCGTCGCCTTCTGCCTGGCCGCGAAGCGGTTGTAGCCAAGAAGCGCCGGCCATTCCGCCTCCAGTCCGCCGACGATCGGATGATTTGCGGCGGCGACGCGCGGCTTCACGCCTTGTGGCCGCTCGGCGCGGTCATCGCCCGCCTCCATCTCCACGCCCAGAACCTCGGCGACTTCCGTATCGCGGTAGCGCGCCTTGGCGTCGATACCCTGGAAGGTCATATAGCCGCCGATCATCACCAGCCCGCCGCCGCCGAGCACGTAGTCGCGGATCGCTTCGAGGCGATTGGGCAGCATCTTCGAGCGCACGAAGGTGTCGGGGTGCAGCAACAGCGTGTTGGCGCCGATGTCGCTCAGCATGACGCAGTCGAATTCCGCCAGTTGATCCGCGCTGAAGGGAAAGTCGCGCGCGGCGACATGGGCGGGCTGGTAGACAATGTCCCATCCCCCGCCTTCGAGCGCGTCGCGCAGCCAGCGCACGCCTTCGGCGTACTCCGTGGTGGTGAAGGAATCGAACCCCTTCTGGTGGATCGAATGAACGGTCCAGGATTCGCCCGCGATCAGGACGCGGCGGCTCTTTGTCATACTTCCTCTCCTCTTCTGTCAGGCCGGCTGGCCAGCCGCTTCAGCGCGGCGATGAAGGCGGCATGGATGCCCTCCCCGTCAAGCTCGACGGCGATTTCGGCGTTTGGCGGCCCGGAGCGGCCGGCAAAGTCTATGACCGTGCGGCCATAGGTGAACTTGCCGGCGAGCTCGACCTCGACCCGGGCCGGAACGGTCCGGGCCAGGGATGGCTCGGCCGCGACGAGCGATGCCACGGGATCGTTGAGCGGCATGGCGGCGGGGCCGAACACGCCCTGGCGGAATGTTGCCTTCAGCGAGCGAAGGAGTTCGGCCGCGAAAGGCCCAACCCTCCCGCCGACCGCCCCGGCGTCCGCGATCAATCGATCGGTGATGACCGCCTGCGGTCCCACGTCGATCGGGACAAGCGTCACCGGAATGCCGGCTCCGAACACGATTGCCGCCGCCTCCGGATCGCAAAGCACGTTCCATTCCGCAGCCGCGGTCTTGTTGCCGAGCCCCCACGCGCCGCCGAGCGAGACGATGCGCTCGATCTTCGGCGGCAGCCGCGGATTGCGCCGCAGCGCCAGGGCCAGATTGGTCAGCGGACCGGTGGTGACGACGGTGCTGGCCGCACCCGAAAGGGCAAGGTCGGCGATGAGGTCGCTGGAGTGGCGCGGATCGAGAGTGACCGCTTCGAGATCCGGCCGCTCCGGGTCGAGGGCGCTGGTCTGGTCGAGGATACCGGCGATCAGCCTTTCGCGCACCAATGGCTCCATGGCGCCGGCCGAAACCGGAACGTCGTCGCGCCCCGCAACGGCCAGGACAATCGCGCCGTTGCGCGCCGTGCGGTCGCCGGCGAGATGGCCGGCACCCGTCGTCACCGCCTTCAGGTCGAGCGCCTTGTGGCCGGCGGCGACCAGGATGCCCAGGGCATCGTCATTGCCCGGATCGCAGTCGAGGATGATCGGCTTCGTCATTGCGGATTGTCCTGAATTCTGGCCGGCCGGTTGCGCACCAGGATGCGCCAGCGGGCGAAGGTCAGGCCGATGATGGCGGCGAGATAGGGCAGCATCAGCACGAACTGCGAGGGGATGGCGAACACTTGCAGACGGTCGCCCAGCGCGCCGAAGAAGCCGAACAGGAAGGACGCCGCGGCGGTCATCCAGGGCTGGCCACCGCCGAACAGCGTCGCGGCGAGCCCGATGAAGCCGCGGCCGCTGGTCATGTCCGGCAGGAAGAAATGCAGCTTGTCCATGGCGAGCTGCGCGCCGGCAAGCCCGGCCAGCAGGCCGCTGACAGCCAGGGACAGGGCCTTCATGGCAGCGATGCGGATGCCGGCGGAGCGCGCGGCATGCTCGTCCTCTCCCGCGGCCCGCAGGCTGGCGCCGAGCGGCGTCTTGTAGAGGAAGACATAGGTGAGAGGGACCGCGACCAGCGCGATCAGCACGATGATGCTCTGGCCTTCGAAGGCAGGTCCCAGCACCGGCAGCCAGGACAGCGATCCGGCCGGTACATGCCAGATGTCGGGAAAGGCGATCGGCCGCAGGCCGCCCGGACTGTTGTAGTAGCGCTCGAGGATAAAGAGCGTGCCGCCGGCGGCGAGCAGATTGATGCCAAGACCCGCCACGATGAAGTCGGCGAAGAAGCGCAAGGTCAGCAGCGCCAGGAGTTGCGAAAGCAGCACGGCGACCACCAGCGCCGACAGGAAGGCCGGCCAGGCGCTGCCGCTCCAGTCGCCGACGGCGATGGCCGCGAAGGCGGCGGCCAGCATCATGCCCTCGACCGCGACATTGAGGATGTTGGCGCGCAAGGTGATCATCGCGGCCAACGCGGCGAGAAGGATCGGGGTCGACTGTTCAAGGACCGCGGCGAGCAGCGATGTGAGGTTCATGCGCGCCTCCTCACGCTGCCTGGGCGGCGCGACGCAGCCGCGCCGTCATCAGCAGCACGAGCAGGCCCGTCAAAAGGTTGACCAGGGAGCGTGGCACGTCGGTGGAAATCTGCATGTAGGCGGCGCCATTCAGCATCGCGGCGTAGAAGAGCGCGGTCGCCAGCGAGCCGATCGGATGGACCCGGGCAAGCAGGGCGCAGGTCAGGCCGACCAGTCCGTAGCTCGGCGAAAAATTCTGTTCGAAGCGGTGTCCGACGCCGAGCACGTAAAGCGCTCCGGCCAGGCCGGCCAGTCCGCCGGCAATGACCATCGCCGAGATCACCCGCCGTGCCGCCGGCACGCCAGTGGCCTCGGCAAAGCGCAGATTGGTGCCGGCCGCGCGAACCTCGGCGCCCCATTGCGTGCGGAAGAGCACGACCCACGAGACGAGGGCGAGCACGGCGGCGACAAGGAAGCCGCTGGTGGCGCGCGGAACGAAAGGCAATGGCGGCAGCCAGATCGAATTCGGCACCATCCAGCTCACCGCGCCATAGGCGGTGGTGTCGCGGATCACCTGGTTGGCAAGCCACGAGGTGATCAGGAGAATGATGATGTTGAGCATCAATGTCGTCACCACCTCGTCGACCGCGAGACGCACCTTGAGCACGCCCGGAATCCAGCCGACCACCGCGCCGGCAAGAAAACCGGCGACGATGGCGAGCGGCATCAGCACAAAGGCCGGCAGCGAGGCGCCCGCGATGGCGACGACGGTGGTTGTGACCGCGCCCGCGTAAAGCTGGCCCTCCCCGCCGACGTTGAAGATGCCGGCGCGAAAGGAAAAGACGACACCCAGCGCGATCAGCGTCAGCGGCGTGGCGCGGTTCAGGAACAGGGCGAAGTTGCCGAGCGAATCGAAATTGGCGAGCAGCAGGTCGCGATAGGCGCGGACCGGCTCGTCCGTGATCGACGCGACCAGCAGGAAGCCGAGTGCCAGCGTGAGCAGGATCGCGGCGAGCGGCGCACGAATGACACGCGCGAAATTGGCCAACGCAAGCGCCATCACGCCGCCTCCTTCGATCCGCCGTTCATCAGATATCCGACGGTCTCCTCGTCGGCCTCGGCGCGGTCGAGGACGCGCATCATGCGGCCCGAATACATGACGCCGATCCTGTCGGAGAGCGCGAATATCTCCGACAGCTCCGACGAGATCAAAAGCACGGCGCGGCCCCGGTCGGCCGCCTGCAGGATGCGCGCGTGGACGAATTCGGACGCGCCGATGTCCAGGCCGCGTGTCGGCTGGCAGATCAGCAACAGCGACGGATCGCGCTCCAGTTCGCGGGCGATCACCAGCTTTTGCATGTTGCCGCCGGACAGCCAGCCGGCCTGCGTCGAAGGCTGCGCACCGCGCACGTCGAACTCCTTGATCTTCTCGCCGGCGAAGCTGTCGAGCTTCTGCCGGTTGATCAGGCCGCCGGACAGCAATCCGGCGCGGCTGTAGTTCGTCGCCGCGACGTTCTCGGCAACGCTCATCGTGACGCTGAGGCCGCGGTCGAGGCGGTCTTCCGGCACGAAGCCGAGACCAGACTGCTGGCGCTCCCACAGGTCAGCGTCAGTCAAATCCCGGTCACCGAAACGGATCTTGCCCGCCTGCACCGGCATCAGCCCCGCGATCGCCTCGGCGAGTTCGGTCTGTCCGTTGCCGTCGACGCCGGCGATGCCCAGCACCTCGCCGGCGCGCACCTCGAGGGAGATGCGGTCGAGCAGACGCCGGCCCGCATGATTGGTCATGCTGACATTGTCGAGCGTGAGCACCGGGGCGCCGAAGCTGCGCTGCGCACCGCCCTTGCGGCCGACCAGGAACACGTCGCGGCCGACCATGTCGCGGGCGATGTCGGCTTCGCTGACATCGGCGGTATTGCGCGTCGAGATGCTGCGTCCATGGCGAATGACGGTCACGCGATCGGAGACGGCTTTCACCTCGCGCAGCTTGTGGGTGATGAAAAGGATGGTGCGGCCCCTGGCGCGCAGGCGATCGACCACGCCGATCAGCTCATCGACCTCGGGCGGCGTCAGCACGGCGGTCGGCTCGTCGAGGATCAGGAGATCCGCGTCGAACGCCAGCGCCTTCAGGATCTCGACGCGCTGGCGCTGGCCGACCGAAAGCGTGCGCACCGGCGCTTCCGGATCGAGGTGGAAGTTGTAGCGGGCGATGAGTTCGCGGGCGCGCTCGACCATCTGCCGGCGGTCGGAGAAGATACCCAGCCTGCGCGGCTGGCGACCGAGAAACAGGTTCTCGGCCACGGTCATGGACGGCACGAGCGTGAAATGCTGGTGCACCATGCCGATGCCGAGGCGGCTCGCGGCGATCGGGTCCGCGATCGTCACGGTCTTGCCGTTCAGCACGATGGAGCCGGCGTTCGGCTGGTGAATACCGGCAAGGATGTTCATCAGCGTCGATTTGCCGGCGCCGTTCTCGCCGCAGATGACATGCACCTCGCCGCGCCGGACATCGAGGTCGACATGGCTGAGCGCGGCCTTGTCGCCAAACGACTTGGCGATGCCCGCAAGGCTCAAAATGATATCCTGGTCACTCATGGGTACACTTCCTGGGGGCACGCTTCCCGGGCGCGCTTCCTGATCGGCATGACGGGACGCTGCCTGGGCAGCGTCCCGTTTCAAGGTCCTGGGAGGCTTACTTGAAAGCAGTGTCGACCTTGATCTCGCCGCTGACCACCTTGGCCTTGGCGGCGTCGACCTTGGCCTTGATGTCGGCGGGCACCAGCTTGTCGTTGTAGACCAGGCCGACGCCGTCATTGGCGAGACCGTAGACCTTGAGCTTGCCGAATTCGGCCTTGCCGTCCTGGATCTGCTTGATCGAGTCGTAGATCGAGTTGCCGATCTGCTTGATCATCGAGGCGATCACATTGTCCGGGTGCAGGCCGCTCTGGTCGGAATCGACGCCGATGGCGTATTTCTTGGAGTCGGCCGCGCCCTTGAGGATGCCGAGGCCGGCCGGGCCGGCGACGTTGAAGACGACGTTGGCGCCGTTCTGGATCGCGGTCTTGGTCAGATCATAGGCCTTCTGCGCATCGTTGAAGTTGCCGATGAAGATCACCTGCACGTCGATGTCCGGCACGACGGTCTTGGCGCCCTGCTTGAAGCCGAGGATGAAGTCCTGGATGACCGGCAGGTCCATGCCGGCGACCACCGCGATCTTCGGATCGCCTGAGGTAAGCGGAAAGTCCTTCTTGTCGGTCGCCGCGATCGCCGCAAGCGCGCCGGCCAGATAGGAGCCCTCGTTCTGCGCGTATTTCACCGAAAGAACGTTCGGCTGCTTCAACTCGTCATCGAAGAAGACATATTTCTGATCGGGGTGCTGCGGCGCGACGTCCGCCAGATTGTCGTGCATGTTGGGCCCGGTGAAGACGACGCTCCATTCGCCCGAATTCGACACTGCCTCGAGGTTCTGGCGCCAGAGCTGCGGATCGGTCGGCGACGCCTGAAGCAGGCGCGTCTTGACGCCTTCCTTCTCGGCGCGGGCGAAGCCGGTGGCGGCGTTGTCGTTGAAACCCATGTCGCCGAGATTGTCCGACATCACATAGACGGCGCTGAAGTCGGCGGCGAATGTCGGTCCGGCCATCAGGCCGAGCCCAAGGGCCGCGGCGTATGCTATTGATTTCACCATCGATCTTGTCATTTGTTCATTCCCCTTTCTTGGTTGCGAGATGTCTTTCTCAGGAGCGTGGCGGCGCCACCGAATTGCGCTTGACCAGCGCGACCGGGAGCCGGGTGAGTTCGGGCGGCGAGGCCTTGTCGATCAGCGCCTTGAGCGTGCCGAACCCGATACGGCCGAGTTCGGCCGTCGGCTGGCGGATGGTGGTGAGGCCTGGCGCGAGGAGGTCGGCGAACGGCATGTCGTCGAAGCCGACCAGCGAGATATCCTGCGGCACGCTGAGGCCCTTCGAACGCACCGCTTCCATGATGCCGATGGCGATGAAATCGCTGCCGGCGAAAACGGCCGTGGGTGGCTCGCTGCGGGTCAGGATGTCCAGCATGGCGGCGCGGCCGAATTCGCGCGAATACTCGCCTTGGCGGATATCGCCGTCGTCGACCTTTATCCCCGCCTCCGCCATGGCGTCGCGGTATCCGGCCAGTCGCTCGATGGCGCTGAGCAGCTTCGCCGGGCCGCCGATATGCGCGATGCGCCGATGCCCGGCTTCGATCAGGTGGCGCGTCGCGGCGCGGGCGCCTTCGCGGTTCTCGACGAAGATCTTCGGAACGTTGACGCCCGGGATGTCCTCGTCGATGAGAACGATATGACCGTAATGGTGAAGCGTGGCGGCTAAAGAGCCGTCATCCGGCCGGTTGGTCATCATGATCAGCCCGTCGACATGACCGTCCTTCAGCCGCCGGAGGCTTGCGAGCTCGCGCTCCCGGTTGCCGCCGGTGCTGCTCATCAGGACGGAATAGCCGTGCTTTTCCGCCTCGTTCTCGACGGCGGCGGCCAGTTCGGCAAAGAAGGGATTGGCGATTTCCGGCGTCATCATGCCGATCGCCTCGGATCGGCCGAGACTGAGACGCTTGGCGAGAATGTTCGGGCGATAGTCGAGCGCGACGATGGCCGCATCGATGCGGGCCGCCGTCTCCGCCGGAAGCTCGATGCGATTGTTGAGGTAGCGCGACACGGTCGTGGTCGACACCCTCGCCATCATCGCGACTTCATTGATGGTGCTCATGTCCGCCCCAGCCAGCAACGGATCAACGCTATCTCATAAAATTTGGCTAGTAAAGCGGTTGCGTAAAGTGGTTTACTAACTTTTGGGTGCTTCAGTGCCAAACGCGGCGATCGTCGGCTTGTCCTTATGCCGGGGCCCCTCCGCGGGACGAGTTCGGCAGCCGGCCGGGCCACCAAGCGCGACCATCGCTGCGACCGTCCCATCCTCGCCTAATTTGTCTGGAAGTGGTCTCGTGACCGCTTTGTCGTGAATGCCGAAATGCGCCCCGACGGCACCACGCCCAAGCCCGCTCCCTTCACCGCGGTTGCGGCGTTTGGTCGAGAGCGGGTCCCCCATGTCGGGGCGCATCTGGCGGCGGCTCGCAATCGTGGGAGCGCCAACCGCAGAGCAGTTCGCCTTTTCCCGGAAATGGCAATCCGCCCTATCTCTTTGCCTTGACGCAATTCCGGACGGAAAACCGCTTCACCTTTTCCTGGAATTGCCAAAAAAAACCGGCCGGCACCCGGCGTCAGCGCGTGGCTGCTTAAGGGGCACCGGGTGGCCGGCCGCCACGCCAAGGCCCTGGGAATCGGCGTGGCAAGAAGAAAGCGCCAGTTCAGACCCGTCCGCAGATCGGCAAGCCGGCACCACACCATTCTGATACGCCAGCGGAAAATCGCATCAAACCTCCCGATACCGCGAGGTTGACAGGCGGATGCCGTGAAATTGCTGCCTTGCGGCTTCGAACGGCGCATGCGACCGTGCGTTTCGGGTGGGTTGAAATTGGGGCGACCGATGCTGTCGCGATTGATGACGCATGTCGAAGCGGCGTATGCGGCGGCTACGGCCGAAGACGCCAGCGTGGCCTTCTTCGCGGCGATGGAAGACTTCGGCGCCTCCTATCTTCAAACAAGGCTCTACCGGCGGCCTACCGCAATCCTGACTTCGACCAGCCATTGGGCGGCCGGCGGCTTCATCACCAGGCTGGCGCCAAGCGGCTGGCCGGGCAGCCCGGCCTTCGACTATGTCTGCTTCGAGTGCAATCCGCTGCTGGGCGCGATCCGCGAAAGCCGGACCAGTTACCGCTTCAGCGATTTCGCGCCGCGTGGCGATGGGCAATACGGCGCCTATTGGGAGGCGCTGAGCGAAGCCAACATCGACGACGCGCTCTGCGCCACCTCCTACGGCGCCGATGGCGTGATCGCCTCGCTGCATCTCGGCTTCCACAAGCGGGAGTTTGCGCCCGACGAGCGGTTCGCCATCCATATGGCGGGCCTTGCGCTGACGGAACGGCTGATGAGCCTGACCTCGCCGCCGCCGGCCGCGACGGTCAGGCTCACGCGGCGCGAGCGCGACAGCCTGACGCTGGTCGCCGAGGGCAAGACCGATTGGGAAATCTCGGTCATCCTGGGTATCGCGGAAGCCACGGTGCGCTTCCATGTCGACAATGCCAGGCGCAAGCTTGGCGCGGTCAACCGCGCGCAGGCAGTGGCGCGGCTGGTGAACCAGCGGCTGATTTAGGCGCTCATTGCGCCGTCCAAAAACAAGAAAGGCCGCTTCGTAGCGGCCTTTTTATTTGAAATATCAGTCTCTTACTGCGCCGAGCTGATCTGCAGCTCTTGGGCGCCGTCGAGGCCGTAGATGTCGTCGCGGAACTGCACCACGCCCGGAGCGGTCGACCAGGCAGACAGATAGAGGAAGTGGACCGGCACCGGATTCACGACCTGGATCGGCGTGTTCTCGCCGGTCTTGATCGCCGCCTCGAAATGCTGGCGGTCCCAGCCGGGCGTGTCGCGCAGGATCCAGGTGACGAGGTCGCGCACGTTCTGGACGCGCACGCAGCCCGAGGAATCGAAGCGCATCAGCTTGCCGAACAGGCTCTGCTGCGGGGTGTCGTGCATGTAGACGCCGTCCGGGCTCGGGAAATTGATCTTGACCGAGGCCATGGCGTTGTTGCTGCCCGGATCCTGGCGGAAACGGTATTTCGCGGCATCGTCGGTCGACCAGTCGACGTTCATCGGATCGACCTCGCTGCCGTCCGGCGCGAACAGCCGGATGTGGCTCTCCTTGAGGTAGTTCGGATCCTTCCGCATCAGCGTAATGATATCCTTGCGCACGATCGAGACCGGCGCGTTCCAGTACGGGTTGACGATGATCTCGTTGATCTTCGAATTCACGATCGGCGTCTGGCGGTCGATCTTGCCGACGATCGCCGTGTGGCGCAGCACGACACGGTCGTTCTCGACCGCTTCGACCTGGGCGCCCGGAATGTCGACCAGCACGTAGCGGTCGCCGAGCGTGCCGGCCTTTTCCTTCAGGCGCTGCAGGTTGGTCTGCAGCTGGCCGAGCCGAACCTGCGCCGAAACGTTCATAGCCGCATAGGTGTATTTGCCCATGGCGCCGTCGGCAGGCAGGCCGTGACGGAGCTGGAAGCGCTTGACCGCCGAGTCGACATAGGAATCGAAGGCCGTCGAGATGCCGGCGCTTTGCGGCAGGTCGCCCGAAATCATCAGGCGCTTGCGCAGCGGAACGACATCCGGATCGTCGACGCCGAGCTGCAGTTTCTTGGTCGCCGGAACCTGCTCCCAGCCGCCTTGGGACACGATGTTCTGGTACTGCGCCACGGCCTGCTCGGTGAAGGCCACCGTCTGCTGGCTGAAGATCGGCAGCGTCGAGGCAACTTTGTTGGTGTCGTTGGCGCGGGCGTCGAACTGGTCGTCCCAATTGCCGCGCGTCGAGGATTTCAGAATGTCCCCGATCACGTCCTGCGCGCTGGCATGGCCGGCAACAACAGCGGCGGCGAGCGCGGAGGCTCCGGTAAGGAAGAAACGGCGGCTGGTTCTCATGGCAGACATTCTTTGCTTATCGCTCTCGCTCAATCGCTTGCCGGGCAGCTTTGTCCGCACTCTAGGGGCGGCAAACTTAACAATTCGCCAACCATGACCCGCATCACCGGCTGCCAGAAACGCGCTGCCGCCACGCAGGTTCCAAGGAGCGCAGGGCATAGGCCCGCAGCATCACCCATCAACCCGCATCCACCGTGATTATGGCGGCAACGTGGCCTTGGCCCGCGATTTGGTTGTAGTGGGAAGGTGAAAGAAAAGGCAGCGATGCTTTTTTGCATCGCAATATGCTGGCGCGTCCTCGTGAAGTCTGGGCCCCGCCCCCACTTCATCCGCTCCGGGCGCAGGGCTTTCACAGCGTATGAATCAGGCGCGGAGCGTCAAGCTACATGCGGCAGCAGGTCTTTGCAAAAAAGAAGAGGACCGGCGTGCTTCGGCACCGGCCCCATACTCTTCCCCTGAGCCGCGCTTCTTCGGCGCGGCCTTCGTATCTTATATTCCGATATTTACATCCGGTAAGCGATCGTGTCGTTCCAGAAGCGGTCGAGACGCTGCAGGGCGCGGTTCATCTGCTTGAACTCGTCGGTGTTGATGCCGCCGACCGCCTCGATCGAGCCGACATGGCGCTCGTAGAGGCCGGCCACGACGTCGGCCACCTCGTTGCCCTTCGGGGTCAGCGAGACGCGGACCGAACGGCGGTCGATGCGCGAGCGCTGGTGGTTGATGAAACCGAGGTCGACCAGCTTCTTGAGATTGTAGGAGACGTTCGAGCCGAGATAGTAGCCACGCGAGCGCAGCTCGCCGGCGGTCAGCTCCGAATTGCCGATGTTGAAGAGCAGCAGCGCCTGGATGGCGTTGATGTCGGAACGGCCGTTGCGGTCGAACTCGTCCTTGATCACGTCAAGCAGACGGCGGTGCAGACGCTCCACCAGCTGCAGCGATTCCATGTACAGCGAGCGGATAGCCTCGCGGCGATCGTCGGATACGTTTGCGGTCTTCGCCGCTGGACGCGA
>RXJA01000353.1 GCA_003963455.1 Hyphomicrobiales bacterium | reverse complement strand
GGGCTGGCCAGTCGAGAGACCTGTCTATTGCCGGTAACGCGTCTGATCATAGTCTTCCTGATGATGGGAAGTTTCGCGCTGATGTTCGCTGAACTGGTGCGTCACTCCGAAGAAATGAGCCAGCGGCCGCAGCCGACGGCCTCCCGCTGTGGCGACGCCACCGGAATCCCCTGTCCGCAAAGGGCGCTTTAGCCCGCGCGGGGGATGACATTCGCCAGATGTGTGGCATGAACGGCGCGCGGCCGCGATGACCGCGGTCCAGTCGATCTGTAGTGAAATTGCGTGGGAGCTTCCATCAGGCTCGTTCTGCGCGCATCTGCCGGATCCAGAAGGGTTGCGAAAACCGCGCTCGCTACATTGCCCGGCAATTCGCCAGGCTCTATGTGTCTTTTCGATTCAACCTTGGAGCGAGCGCGCTCCGAAAACAAATCGGCGTCATGATGCATGGAATAACCCGCAAAGATCGTCGCGCCGTGTTGGTCGCCGGTGGCGGCGGCTTCATCGGCTCGCATCTGGTCGATCGTCTCTTGCGGCGCACGGATATCGAATGCCTGGTTGTGGTTGACAACTTATGGACCGGCTCGCGGCAAAATCTTGCACATTTTGACGATCCTCGATTGAGCCTCGAGATCGAGGATGCGGAGATTTTCGCCACCTCACAACGGTTCGACGAAATCATTCACTTGGCATCGCCCGCTTCGCCGCGCTGGTATATGAGCGATCCGGCTCGCACCATTCGCGCCAATATCAGCGGGGCCTTCAACCTGCTGGGTTTGCTCAAGCCCGGCGGCCGCTTCTGCTTTTCATCTACCTCGGAGGTGTATGGCGATCCGCTGGTCTCCCCGCAGCCGGAAAGCTATCGAGGTTCGGTGGACTGCACGGGCCCCAGGTCCTCCTATGACGAAAGCAAGCGTTGCACGGAAGCGCTGTTGTTCGAGACCCAGCGCACACAGGGGCTCGACGTGAGAGTGGTGAGACTCTTCAACGTATACGGACCCCACACGCGTATAGATGACGGGCGCGCGATTTCGAACTTCATAAGCCAGGCGCTTACGACTGGAGTGCTGACCGTCTATGGCGACGGTCTGCAATCGCGCAGCTGGGGCTATGTCGATGATATTGTCGACGGACTGGAGCGTTTCTTCTGGCGCGACAACATTATTTCGCATCGCGGCCCGCTCAATATCGGCAACAATCGCGAGGTTTCGGTCCTGGAGATCGCGAAATTCGTTTGCTCGCTGGTTCCCGGCAGTTCGATCGTTCATCGGGAGCCCGTTCCTCAAGACCCGACAAATCGTTGCCCGGACCTGACCCTGGCCAAGCGCGTGCTTCCAGGCTGGGAAGCCGTCACGGGCTATCAGGAAGGCATTCGCCGGACCCTTGAGTGGTTCCGTAGCCAGATAGCCGTCCCTGCCGCGGCTCAGGCCTGATTTCGGAGGGTTTGGCGGGCGTCCTTAAGAGGGCCGACTTCTCATCGACACGGTTTCCGATTGACCGTCGAAATACGGCACGAAGATCGTCTCGAATGCCTTGAGGGCCGCGCCGATTGCCTGGTGCATGTCGAGATAGCGATATGTCCCGAGCCGACCGCCGAAATGGATGTTGCCCGCCTCGCGGTGAGCGCGCGCCTGATAGCGCTGGTAGATCTGCTGGTCGGCGCGGGTATCGATTGGATAGTAAGGTTCATCGCCGCGACGGGCGAAACGCGAGAATTCCCGACCGATCAATGTCCTGTCGCCACTGAATTCCCGCTCCGGGTTGAAATGCCTGAACTCGACGATGCGCGTGTAAGGCACGGCCTCGTCGGCGAAATTCATGATCGCGGTGCCTTGATAGTCCGGCGTGTCCAGATATTCGAACTCGATGTCGATCGTTCGCCATCCGAGGTCACCTTCGGCATAGTCGAAATACCGGTCGATGGCTCCCGTGTAGACGACGGGAAGTTCCTTGGGCAGCCGCCGCCTGATGTCGAAGAAGTCGACGCCGAGCCTGGTTTCGATAAGCGGATGCGCAAGCATCCTTTCGAAGATGGCTGTGTAGCCGTCGAGGGGCTGTCCCTGGAACCGGTCGTTGAAATAGCCGTCCTCGAATGTGTAGCGAACAGGCAAGCGCGTAATGATCTGTGGCGGAAGCTCGCGCGGGTCGGTCTGCCACTGCTTGGCGGTATAGCCCTTGATGAACGCCTCGTAGAGCGGGCGCCCGACAAGTGAGATGGCTTTTTCCTCCAGGTTGGCCGGCGGCCGGCTGCCAAGTTCAGAGGCTTGCTCGGCAATCATCGCGCGCGCCTGGTCCGGGCTGAGCCGCCTGCCGAAGAACTGGCAGATTGTCGCGAGGTTGATCGGCAAGGAATAGACCTGATCGCGATATGATGAAAATGCGCGATGCCTATAGGAGGTGAACCGCGTGAAGGCGTGCAGGTAGTCCCAGACTTCCTTGTTGGACGTGTGGAAGAGGTGAGGTCCGTAGCGATGGACTTCGGCGCCGGTTGCTGGGTCGATCTCGGTGTAGGCGTTGCCGCCGATGTGGGAGCGCCGGTCGATCACCAGCACGCGCCGCCGCAGCTGTGTCGCAACGCGCTCGGCAAGCGTTGCGCCATAGAATCCAGCACCGACGATGAGAAGATCGGCGCCGTTCAACATGCCTTCACCTTGTCGGCGGCCTGAAACGAAGGCAATTCGAGCGCGATGGTCGAAAGTTCGGTCGCCTTGAAGTGCTGCCGGCGGACGTGCCGCCACAGCGTCTTCTTCAATCGGTGCACCTGTCTGAATGCCTTCAGCCGGCGAGCGTAGTCCAGCGTCATGCGCAAACCGATCGCCGTCTTCGACCGCCAGCGGCGCCCCCTTATGTCCACGGCCTCATAAGAGATCGGGTAGAATTCATCCAGGCCGAACCTGGCCTCCAATTCCGCGTATTCCGCGTGTGGCGTAAGGCCCTTTTCCAACATCATTTGGGAAAGTGCCGATCCGACTGGGCGAGTGTGACGCACCGACAATTTGTCGAATACGGCGGACTTGCGTCGGTTGTCCGCTCGCAGGCGTGTCCAAATGGAATCGAGGCCGAAGCCGCTCAATGAATATTCGAAGAGAGGCAACATGGTCAAAACTATATCGGCCCGAAGGCAGGGCGCCATGATCTCGACCTTGTCCACGAAGCGGTGTTCGAAACTGTCGCAGCGCATGAACGGCAAATGCGAGAAGTAGCTGTCGAGCGTCAGGGAGGGCTGCCCGACGTCGAGGTCGAGCCGGCGCATAGTCGCGAATATGGCCTCGATGGTCTTTCGATCCGCCTCGAGGTCATCGTCGGGAAGCCAGAAATACTGATAGCGCTGGAGCAGGTCGGGCTGCTGGCGAAACAGCGCGAAAACGCCGTCCCACTTGCCGCCTTTCTGATCCACCCGTCTTTCGTAGGGCAGGCGGAAGGCCGATGGATCGGACCCGTAGTAACTGACAATCAGGTCGAAGTTGCACCCAGGCTCGTCCGCGCCCCAATCACGGTGCAGAGAGCGGTCGCCGGCTCTGACGATAACGAGATCGCGACGGTCGGTCGGCGCCCGAGATTTGCTGATGAGGTTCATGCGTCGATAGGTTGTTCTGCGACTCTACAAACAATAGTCGTTCGTTTGAACGTTTGGAACGCTTGCCGCAAGATCGGCGCCCGGCTATCGACTGGTAGTCGGTTCGACATTGCGCATACCCGTATCAGGTTGGCTATCCATGAAATTGATCGTTGTAACTCCGGCCGGGCGCGAGAAATATCTTCGCGTGCTTAGTCATCATGTCCTGAAGAGTTCGCGTGTCCATGAATGGCATCTCTGGGACAATTGCCGGAACGAACAGGATCGTGCCTATCTTCGGCAATTGGCGAGCAGCGACCCGCGGATCAGGATCAAGACGCTGCCTGGGGCCAATGGAAGTTTCGACGTCATCGGACGCTTCTTTCGCTTCTGCGACGATCCGGAAGCCTTCTACCTGCGGTTGGACGATGATATCGTCTTTCTAGAGGACGGGTTTTTCGAGAAATATATGGAACGGGTGTTGCCAGAGCGCGGCTCCGCGCTCTGGTATGCGCCGCTCATCATCAACAACGCCATATGCAACACTTTCATAAAATATCTCTCGGCCGTTCAGGTCGAGGGACCTTTGACCTGTCAGGCGATGTGTCCGTTTTCATGGGCCCATCCGACTTTCCCGCTGGCTATGCATCCGGTGTTCATCGAGGCGGCGCGCACCGGTCGTCTGGGTGACTTCCGGGTGCCTGACCGAGAGGTCAGCGCATCGCGGTTTTCGATCAACGCGATCGGGTTTTTCGGATCGGAAATCGTTGAGCTGGGGGACCTTTTTCACCCGCCAGGAGACGACGAGGAGGAGTGGCTTTCCGCTATCCTGCCTGTGAAGCTGGGACGGCCGGGCAAGGTCTTCGGCGATCTGATTGCGGTCCACTTCTCCTTCTACCCGCAAGAGAAGGCACTTCTCGGCACTACGATCCTCGAGGATTATTACGGTCTCGCCGGGCTGCCAGCGCCTGTCTACAAGAAGACCGTGGTGCGGTTGAAGGACCGGTTGAGGCCCTGGAAGAAAAACCGCAATGGAACTCCGCCGCCAAAATATACGATCACGCTCTCGAAAGATCGGGCGAAACCCAAGCGGTAGGATGGCAGCGTCGAAAGCTGCCGGTTTCCCAATTCGGAAGCGCTGGACCGCATCGTCCGTTGTCGGTCTGCTTCATCCCTGAAGGTGGCAGCCGGCCTTGCGCTTGCCCTCGACATACTCGTCGATGAGCCGGCGGTAGCGCACCTTGCCGAAGCTCGGGAAATGGCCTCCATGCACGACCGACACGTCCAGGTCGCGCATGGCCAGCAGCGTCCCGACATAGTCATCGATATCCGAGTGATAGACGTCGTCGATCAGCGGCCCGTCATAGACGATGTCGCCTGACAGCAGGGTCCGGGTCTTCCTCTCGTAAAGCGCAATGCCGCCTGGCGAATGTCCAGGCGTATGGATGACCTCGAAGGCGCGGTCGCCGAGATCGACGACATCGCCGTGGCCGAGCAGCCGGCCCGCCGGTGCCGGCAGGATGCGGTAGCGTGCCGTATCCCAGCCCACCGGCATGCCGTCGAACATCTCCTCATTGGCGTAACGGTCCGCGACCGTCCATTCGTTGCGCGGATCGGCGAGGATTGCCGCTTCGGCGGCGTGCACGCAGCGATCGGGGAATTCGTGGTGGCAGCCGATATGGTCGAAATGGGTGTGGCTGGCGACGCAGGTGAGCTTGCGCTCGGTAACCAGCGGCACATGGCTCCTCAAACTGAAATGGCCGAGGCCGGTGTCGAACAAAAGGTCACGGTCGCGCCCGCGCACATGCCAGATGTTGCAGCGGAAGAAAGGCTTGATCCATGGCTCATGGATAAGCGTGATGTCGTCGCCCATGCGGATGGTTTCGTACCAGTCCGGAGCCTCGATGACCGGAAGCGTGCTCATGGATCAATCCGCCAGCAGGATGATGTCTTGAGCGTTGCATGAAATCGCTATCGTGTCGCCTGCCTGAACGGTTGCGGAAGCTGGAGCCTTGGCGATGAACTGCAACGCCGGATCCAGCGTTGAGGTCGCCAGCACCCGCTTGAAGCTGCCCTGGAAGACGACGTCGCCGACCTTGGCCGTGCCGAGCGCGACATCGCCCTTCGCTCCGCCGATAACGACGTGCTCGGGCCGGATGGCGAGCGCGATCGTGGCGCCGGCAGGCCATGCGCCAGGCAGCGAAATCGAGCCCGCCGCCGTCGAGACCGTGTCGATCCCGTCCTTCGCTTCGGTCACGGTGCCGGCAAGGATCGTGCTCTCGCCCATGAAGGTGGCGGAAAAGCGCGTCGCCGGCCGCGCATAGACCCGCTCGGGCGCGCCTTCATCCTCGATCCGGCCGTCATTCATCACGACGCAATGGTCGGCCAGCGCCATCGCTTCTTCCTGGTCGTGCGTGACATGGATGAAGGCGGTGCCGACGCGCTTCTGGATCGCCTTCAGCTCGTCCTGCATCTGCCGTCGCAGTTTCAGGTCCAGCGCGCCGAGCGGCTCGTCGAGCAGAAGCACCGCCGGCTCGATGACCAGCGCGCGCGCCAGCGCCACGCGCTGGCGCTGGCCGCCGGAGAGCTGGTGCGGCTTCTTGTCGAAGGCGGCGGCCAGCCCGACGAGGGCAAGCGCCTCGCGCGCCTTCGCCGCCCGGGTCGCGCCATCGACGCCCTGCATGCGCAGCCCGAAGCCGACATTGCCGCCGACGCTCATATGCGGAAACAACGCATAGTCCTGGAACACCGTCGTGGTCGGGCGCCTGGCCGGCGGAACGGCGGTGCAGTCCGCGCCGCGAATGAACACCTTGCCTTCGCTGGGCGTGACGAAGCCGCCGAGGATCGAAAGCAACGTCGTCTTGCCCGAGCCCGAGGGCCCGAGCAGGATCGTGTAGCTTCCGGGCTCGATCGCCAGCGAAACATTCTTCAGCACCGCAAGCTGGCCGAAGCGATGCGAGACGTTGCGGATGTCCACCAAAGGCGCGTTCATGCCGGCTTTCTCCGCAACAGCGTCAGTTCGAAAAACACCACCAGGACAATGGAGACGGCAAACACCAGCGAGCCGACGGCGTTGGTCTTGGGGTTGAGGCCGGAGCGCAGCAGGTTCCAGATTTCCACGGGCAGCGTCGTCTCGAAACGGGTGAGCAGGAAGGAGATGACGAACTCGTCCCAGGAAAAGGTCATCGACAGGAAGAACCCTGCGAAGATCGCTGGCGCCATCACCGGCACGGTGATCATCAAGAGCACCTTCCACTCCGGCGCCCCAAGGTCGCGCGCGGCGCGCTCGATGTTGATCTGGTGGTCGCCCATCTGGCTGTAGATGATGGCGAAGCAGAGCGGCAGGTTGATCACGACATGGCCGATGCCTGCGGCTAAAAGCGATTTCGGCACGCCGGCCCAGTTGAACAGCACCAGCAGGCCCATGCCGATGATGAGATAGCTGACGGTGAGCGGCAGCGTGATCAGTCCGCGCAGGATGGCCGAGCCCGGCAGCACGAAGCGCGCAAAACCCCAAGCGGAGAGGAAACCGAGCGTGACCGAGGCAAGCGAGGAGAGCACCGCCACCAGCAGCGAATTGACCAATGCCGAGGTGAGCCGGGCATCGGACAGCACCGCCTGGTACCAGCGCAGCGATGGGCCGGTGAAAGGCGGGATCGGGAACGAGGTCGCCTGCAGCGAAAACAGCACCAGCACGACCACCGGCAGGAAGATGAAGCCGTAGACGGCGATGGCATAGAGCCAGGCGGCGATGCGGGCTGCGGTTCGCATGGTCAGGCCCGCTCGATCTTCAGCCAGCGGGCGCAGGCGAGATAAGCGACGGTGACGACGGCCATCAGGATGATGGACAGCGCCGAGGCGAGCGGAAAATCGCCGCGCCGGCCGATCTGCATCATGACGAGCTGCGGCATGACGAGTTCGTTGTTGCCGCCCAGGATCTGCGGCGTGATGTAGTCGCCGATGCAGAGCACGAAGGTGAGGAAGGCGCCGACCATGATGCCGGGCAAGGTGAGCGGCAGCACGACATGCAGGAAGGTGCGGACCGGCCCGGCGCCGAGATCGGCGGCCGCCTTGCGATAGCTCGGGCTGAGCTGCTTGAGATTGGCGAAGATCGTCAGCGTCAACAGCATGACGAAGAAATGCACGAAGCCGGTGACGGTGGCGAAGCGGGTATTGGCGAGCTGCAGCGGCTCGGCGATCAGGCCAAGGCCGGTCAGCGCCCGGTTGATGACGCCATTCTGCGCCAGCACCAGCAGCCAGGAATAGGAGCGCACGACATAGGAGGTCCAGAACGGCAGCACGGCAAGCATCAGCGCCAGCCGCTGCCAGCGTTCCGGCACCAATTCCGCGAGGATCCAGGCAAAAGGATAAGCGAGCAGGATCGAAATCACAGTGACGGTTGCGGTCACCTCCAGCGAGTTCACCATCGCCCGCCAATAGGACGGATCGGTGAAGAACTGGCTGTAATTGGCCAGCGTGAACCCGCCGCCTTCATGCGCCGTCAGGCTCGACAGCCCCATGGCGATGAAGGGCAGCACGAAGAAGAGAAGCGTCCACGCCAGCGCCGGCGTGACCAGCGCCCAGGGCAGGGCACGCCTGTTGTCTCCCGCAACGTTCATGGGCCGATTTACTGCGCCTGCAGCATCGCGGTCCACATGTCCTGCATCTTCTTGTCGAGATCGGCATTCGGCGCCGGATAGGCCTGGGCGCGGGCGAGGAAGCCGGGCTGCTCGTCGAAACGCAGGATCTTCTTCTGCTCGTCGGTCAGCGCCGCCTTCTTGTTCGCCGGCATGCCCCAATAGCAGGAGGAGGTGGCAAGGCGTGCCTGGCCTTCCGGGCTCATGATGTACTGGATGAACTTCAACGCCATGTCCTTGTTCTTGGAATCCTTGAACATGGCGAGCGATTGCGACCAGAGCACCGCGCCTTCCTTCGGGATCGAGAAGTCGAGCGCCGGATTCTCCTTGGCAAGGCCGGCCGTGACCCACTCGCCGCCGCCGACCAGGATGTCGACCTCGCCGGTGGCGAGAGCCGTCTGGCTGGCGGTGACCTCGCCGACCAGCTTGGCGTTGGCCTTCATCTTGAGCAGTTCGGCCTTGAGAGCGGGCAGGTCGGCCTCGGTGAGGTCGGCGGTCTTCTTGCCGATGGCGAGAGCCGCCATGCCGATCACCGGCAGGTAGTAATCGTAGATCGCGACCTTGCCCTTGTATTTGTCGCTGGTGAGCGAGGCCAGCGACTGCATGTCGGCCGGGTCGACCTTGGTCTTGTTGAAGCCGATCGTGTTGTAGCCGAACTTTTCGGTGATGCCGTAGCGCTTGCCGTCGACGATGGTCGACTTGTCCATCTTCACTTCCGGGAAGAGGTCGGCGAAGGGCAATTTGTCCTCGGGCAGAGGCTCGAACAGGCCTTTCTCGACGCCGCGCGGCACGTCGATGGAATCGATCACCATAACGTCCCAGTCGCCGGGCTGCGACTGGTCGACGATCGCCAGCCCGGCGCCGGTGCCTTCGAATTCCTTGACGTTGACCTTGACGTCGTTGGCCTTCTCGAATGGCTCGAGCAGCGCCGGATCGGAGTGATCGCACCAGATCAGCGCGTTGAGGTCGGCGGCCTCGGCGCCTCCGCCTGCGAGAAGCAGCGCTGCGGCCGCGCAAGCGGCTGAAAGATGAGACTTCAGGGTGGAAAGCGGAGTCCGGGCATTGACGGTCATCGAGTGTTCTCCCTGCCTTGCTGGCTTGTTGGAAGAAAAGTTGAACCAATTCTAAAATTGAGTCAATTATGATTTTGTGGCACAGAGGCCGACATGAGCGGATTGCGCGAACGGCAGAAGGCGGACCGGCACCGCCGCATCATCGATGCGGCCACGGCGCTGTTTCGCGAGGCGGGCTACGAAGGCGCCAAGATCGAGGCGATCGCCGCTCGGGCCGAGGTCTCGATCGGCACCATCTACAACTACTACCAGAACAAGGGCGACATCCTCGGCGCTATCGTGTCGCTGGAAGTCAACGAGGTGCTGAATGCCGGGCGAGGGGTGGTCGCCAGCCCGCCGGCCAATGTCGGCGACGCGCTAGACACGCTGATCGGCATCTATATCGAGCACTCGCTGAACTATCTCAGCAAGGAGATGTGGCGCCAGGCAATGGCGATCTCGACGCAATTGCCCGACAGCCCCTTCGGCCAGACCTACACTGCGCTCGACCTGGAACTGACCAGGCAGATCAGCGCGCTGATCGCCCGCCTGCAGGAGATCGGCCTGGTGCGGCCGGACATAGACGGACCCGCAGTGGGCGAGCTGATCTTCAACAACATGAACATGATGTTCATCGAGTTCGTGAAGCGCGACGAGGCGAGGATACCGGAACTGAGGGCAGCGATCAGGCGGCAGAACAGGGTGCTGGTGGCGGCGATCGGGGTGTGATTCGGTAATATTATATAACGAAATCAGCCAATAGATCCTCGAGGCGCTGCCTGTTCCAATCTTGTCCCGGCATGATTTCCTTGAAGAAATCCCAGTTCTGAACAATAATTGAAGCAAGGTCGCCAAAATCGACGAACCCAAGAAAGCACCTCGTTTTCGAACGCATGGAGAACTGCATAAAGGCGAGCCATTTCCATAGCTTGATTTCGTCGTTGGACACCAAAGGGAGCCAGCGCCTCTTCGCTCATATGGTATCGGAGGTGGATAGGGCCGTATGAATGAATTGCAAAAGGCTAGAACTTTTGTTGCTCACAATAGAATTCTTCTTACATCTGAAGTTCAAAGGATGTACTTGCATATTAAAGACTAGAACAAGGCTATCGGCTTATAGAAATTTCACGATTTGCGGGAGGAGGCAGACGCCCGGCTCGAATGTCTTACTTCGGGAACAACGATACAAGGTGATCGTATATGTCGGGGAGGCCATGCACTCGCAAAATACGCAGCCCGTCGTCAGTGGCATCTGACTGGAAGAAGATTGTCCCGATAAAGAACCGTTGCATGTTGTCCGTGTCTCCATCCGGAGCCGTCAGCAGCCAGAGGCCGCCTCCACTCATGCCTTCGTAACTTGTTGGATGTCGGTCGGTATCGATAACCACGCTGAAGATGGTGAATTGGTCTATTTCGTTAAGTCTAGCAGGCGCCTCGCGACAGCGGCCAGCAATGGCGACAAAGCCGGTTCTCTTTGGCAAGCCGCGACCAGCCTCGACCACGGTTCGCGTTTCGGCGATAACACCGGTAGCGAAGTACTCACGCGCCAGACCTTCGAAGCCTATCCTTAAGTCTCGATCTTTCTCCAGATTGTAAAACGAACACCCTCTTGCGCGCATTTCGCTCAAGGTATCCGGGTCGCAAATTTGCAGGAAGCCAAGGTCCGGCATCACCGTCGCGCCCCGCCGCCATCCGGGAGCATAATATTTCCTCGTCAGCTCCGCTTTGATCTTTGATTGCTGCAGCCTGTCCTTGCGAGTGAATATCAGGTAACCCAGCAGCCCCTGCTCGGGTAGTTCGTCCAGAACGTGAGCGGCGGTGAGCACGCCGTAAACCTCACCGGGCATCCTGACTAAAGTGCCGGATCCAAGGGACTGAGGCTCGGTGATCTCAGCGTTTTTGTCCCTTATCGAAATGAAGCCGATAAGCGAAGCAGCGGCGTTCACAGAAAAGGGGTCGCCGGACGCGTCAGGCAATTCAAAAGGCATTTTTCCGTCCCGCACCAAACTCTATGAGTACAAGATGGCAGCAAAGCTTGGCCCCCGAAAGAGGGGAAGCACCACAGGACAGACCGGCGTCGGCCTCGATCAATGGAACTTCGATTCCGACGGCGCGCTCGTCTTCACTGGCGAGGGCCATGACATCGCGCGGGAGCTTGTCCGCGAGCACAGTCAGAAGCGGCCCGAGCCGTCTCTGACGATCGTCGGGCCAGTAGTGACGGTGCCGGGCTGGACTGGCCCGCTGTGGCAAGTCGACGTCGACGGGGCGAACTCGCGTAAGCGCCATTGGGAGGCGAAGGGATTCTGAAAAATCCTAAGCTACTTGGAATTTTGGCCCGGCTGGCCAGCTGGTCGGGCTATTCGGGTTGCAGGGCTGGGGAAATCAGCTTGAAGAATTCTGCCCCCCATCGATCCGCGGCCTGCATCTCATCAATCGGAATCGATTCTGCAGTCATCTGACCATCCGCCCATTTTTCAAAGACCAGAAACACGATGTATTCGGGGTCCTCACGTAGGTAACCGGCACACGCAGCGTGAGCGATGCGGTTCCTGATCCGAGAAAAACGCTCATAGGTTTTCTTGTACCGCCTGAACCTTTTGGCGGCATCCTCTGCGCCTGGCACATGCTTTAGTGTTTTGATCAGTTCGTTGAATCTGGCGGAGGTGCTCCAGCCCTCAAGAAGGAAAGCGGCATCTGAGATAGGAAGACCCAACGCACTGGCGATCATCGCCCCAATTGCGCCATCGATCTTCGCCCACGTCAGAATTAAGTCAAACATGATGTCCCGATGCCGAGGCAGCAGTGTCTGCTCAATCGTGTCGAAGCTAATCTCAGGCAATTTTGGCATCGTATGGTGCCCGCTATGTGGCCGGCCTTTTTCCAGACTGATGTGTGGATTTGTCACTTCAATCCAAGTTGCTGCTTCACGACGTTGAAAGATTGAAACGCCAGCCTAGCCTTAATCATTTCTGGCGGCGGTTGAAATCCGACTAGGAGTGGGGAAATCTGATCGCGCGAGATATCACTTGCCGGCCCCACGATCACTTCGCGCAACACCATTTGCTCGCTAAATTGTGCGAAGAACACGCCGTGCTGAGGATCCCGCTCTTCAAGCCTCACCCATACCCGATACTCGTCCTCATAGCGCCAGTCCGGACCTTTGACGAAGAGGAGGGGACCAATGTCGCTCTCCTGCGGCTCACGGGAAAGGTCGACCTCGGGGCGTTCATCGCTATATTGCACTCGCCCTACCGTTTCATCTGCAATATCGAAACCTAAACATAGGCCGCGGTGGCGATCGGCGTAATGGCTCCACAAAGCCGCGTTGGTCCAATCTGACGAAAAGCAGATCATGCCAAACTTGGCATTCATATCCTTGCGCCAATCTTCCCACCTTCGGCGCTCGTCAGAGGTTTTCAACTGAGGCGCCCTGAGATCAAAAGGGTCATTGAGATCCTGAATCTCTGCTATCTTCAGTCGACGATGTTGAATGTCCTGGAGAGCGAATTCGGCTTTAGTGAAATGATAGAGCCGCATCTGCAAGAAGCCTCCCCCAAAACCCACGCGGTGCAATGATCCTCGCAGGAAAGAGTTGGCACCGCAATTGGCTGGATACTCAGGTGGTCGGGCTCTTGCAGAACCGAGTAAGGCAGTGTTCTATTGCTCGCAAAAGCTGACGGGGGATCGGGAGCCGAAGATGGTAGTTCATCATTACAAACGGTGGCGAATTCAGACTCAACAAACAAGAGGCTGGCACGCGATAATGTGGGCGCCTGGGAGCTCTCTTGCACAAAGTGACTTTGCCGAAGCAACCATCGATGAAGGCGAAGAGGTCTGCTTGGAACGGGCCAAGGCCATGATCGACGGCTGGGACAACTGCAACGCCTGATAATTTGCACCGAGATTGGCGCACGGTCGTGCGGGTCACGCTGTCCAGGGACTCACGCTTCTGTTACCCGAAACGTTACCCGAGGGCGAAACGTTACTAAGTCGGCGATACGCTAATTTGATCTAAGGTATTGATCTTGATGGTGCCCCCGGCAGGGATCGAACCCGCGACCTTCGGTTTACAAAACCGCTGCTCTACCAGCTGAGCTACAAGGGCATGGCGCTCCGGTAGCACATTTCGTGCGCCAGTAAAGGCAAAACTCCGTTTTAGGTTGCTAATGGACCGCCGCCGAGCCGGCATCCTGAAATCCGTCAGCGAGCTTCCTACATTTTATCCACGTGCAATCGCATCGAACGGGGTGCCGCATGATCAGATTCGTCATCATCCTGCCGCTTATCGTCGTGACCTGGTTTCTGCTGGTGAAAGCCATCAGCGATCTGAAGAAGGCCAATATCGATTGGACCGGCGTCGCCACCTTCGTCGGCTTCATCGTGCTCGCCTTCTGGCTGAGGCATGTCACGGGGATGGGGTGAGGGGAGTGAGTAGGGAATAGCGAGCAGCGATTTTATATTCAGCATGTCCCCGCTTTGCCTACTCGCTATTCGCTCAATTCGAACCTTTGGCCGCTTCGCCACGACTGATCTCCCGAGAGGCGAATGGTCGCCTCGATCAAGGATCCAGGAGATCATCATGTTGAAGCGTACCCTCGCATCCGGCCTCGTCGCCGTCTTCGTCGCCACCGGCGCGCTTGCGGCCACGGTCCAGACGTCCTCGGCCCACGGCAATCATCATCACCGCCATTATCACCACAGTCATCACGGCAAGCCGTGGTGGTGGTGGCACCACAACCATCATCACAAGCATCACCACCACGGCAAGGTGATCATCTTCCTCTGACGAGAAGACCATTTGTCTTCGAAGGGCGGCCTTGGGCCGCCCTTTCCGCATTCCCGTGATGAGTCAAATCGGCCTTCGCAAACGAGGCGGAAAATCGCCGGCGAAAAAATCCGAAAAAATCTTCGAACCATTTTCCGGTCCGCCGCGACCCATGATCAAGAGGCGGATGGTTCGCCTCTCCAACGAAACCCAGGAGATCGTCATGTTCAAGCGCACCATCGTTTCCGGCCTCATCGCCACCACCGTCGCCGCCACCATGCTGGCCGGCACCGTTCAGCCTTCGGCAGCCCATCCGCTGCATCACCACCACGGCCATGACCTCGGCATCGGTATTGCCGCAGGCGTCGGCGGCTTCGTTCTCGGTAGCCTGCTTGCCCAGCAGCAGCCCCGCACCGTCTATGTCGAGGACGACGGCTACGACTCGATCCACGTTCGCCGCTGCATGGCCCGTTACGGCAGCTACGATCCGGGCTCGAACACCTATATCGGCTACGACGGCTACCCGCATTATTGCCGCCTTTGAGAGGAGGCGGACCAACGACAGGAAGAGGGGCTGCACGCAGCCCCTTTTCTTGCTTCTGGACTATAGCTCAATTGGAAGCGGGCAACGTTCCACCGCCGTCAATGCTAAGGACGGGGCTTTGGGTCTGGCATCGCCAATCCCGCCATGCGGCAGGCGTCGCCGACAGAGATGTCGTTTATCGCGAGGAGCTCGAAGCTGTTTCCGGCATCTGGGTAGATATTGCCGATGAAAGGCTCATTGGCGCCAGAACCGCCGGGAGAGCTCTTGTCGTCCACATAGCCGCACACCACGATCTCGTCGCGGCCGTTCAGACTGCGTTCCCCGGCGAGCATTGTCCCGAACCTGGCGGCGAGGGGGTTCTTCAGGTGCTGGCGGACGCCGCCGGTGATGATCTCCTCCAAGGCCAGCGAGATCGGAATGGGATCGACCTTCGGGTTGCCGCTGGGGCCGCTGATGGGCTCGACTGGCGGCGGTGCCGCCGCCACGCATCCGCATAGTGTAGCGGCGGATAGGAGATAAGCTGTTTTCCGCATCCGCGCCCTTTCGCATGCATCCCCACGCCCCGGCAAGACGGTCAAGTCCGGCATCCGGCCTGGCTATGCCCGGCCGGCTCCTGTCAGGCAACCGGCGATGTACAGCGATTTTGCAAGCGTTTAGTCTGGCTTCGACGCCAATCGAGGGGAGGGTGGCATGGACGAGCAGTATCCCAAGGATGAACGGGTCGAGCCGGTTTTCCGCAACGGCACCATCACCATCGTCGGCATCCTGCTTGCGTTTTCGCTAGGCTTCATCACTCATTGGGCGGCCAACCCGATCCCGTGGCAGACATACCATCTGATTGCCGTCCTGCCGATCCTGGTCGGCATTGCGCTGCAGATCCGGGCGCTTGCCATTCTGCTCGACATCAACTCCCTGCAGCGAAGCATTCATGATCGCGCCAGTCGGATATTCATCGCTGGTCTCATCTTGGCGGCATGTGGCGTCGGACTGGCCATCCTGCTCGATTTCTTCGAGGTAGCGGCCAAGAGCGCCCTGCCGGGCGCTTCCTAATACCCTTTAACTCCGCGATCGTCTTCGTCACCTCGACCGCGGCGTCTCGGGGGCGCCGCAATTCGAAGGCAAACGGCGCTCACATCATCTCAATCAGTCAAACGCGATTTCGACGATCTCAGTCCCTCCACGTAGGGATTGACGCCTCGACGCGCTGAGCGATTTGAACGTATAGCGTTCAGTATTGAGCTGCGCCAACTTGGCGGCAGCTTGAAGCCACGAGCGCGAAAAGTCAGTTAGAAGTTGTTTAGGTCCGCCTGAGTACTGATCCCCATCTCATCGGTGATTTGCCGGGTTTGAGCTGGATCGCTCGGCCACCTTAGGCCCATGCAATCAAAGAACTGTTTTAAGAGCGCTCGATCGAAATGACCGTCCCACGACCCCATCATCTCGGCGGCAGCCTCCGGCGTTAAGCCCTTCTTGTACGGCCGAATAGACGTCAAGGCATCGAAGACATCGCAAATCGCGACAATCCGTGCCGCCGCACCGATCTGTTGGCCTTTCAAGCCGTCCGGATAGCCTGACCCGTCCAGCTTTTCGTGATGACGAAGGCACATTTCTCCCACGATTTCAGGAAGCCCCTTCGTCCTCGCCAGCATTGCATGACCCTCGCTCGGATGGGTCTGCATAACTGCCATCTCATGAGCCGTGAGTTTGTCGGTCTTGGTCAGAATGGCCGTCGGAATGCGAATCTTTCCGATGTCATGCAGAAGGCTGCCGACAGACAGTATCCGGACCACTTTACTGTCAAGCTTGAGATGCCGCGCGAATAAGCCGACAAGAGCGCAGACCGCCACTGAATGTTGAAAGCTGATCTCGTCCTTTGTCTTAAGCTTGGTAAGGTTCAAGACGCTTGCCGGGCGGGTGTGTAGTAGCTGGTCGACGACATCGACAACCGAATCCACTTGCTGCCGGTCAATGCACATTGATGAAGCTGCGTTGCTGAAGATGGAGCGCACCATCCCGGTGGCCTTCGTCAATGCCGCTTCAGCGCTGGTGGAGGTTGAGCTCTCACGGGGTCTTGGTAGCGGGGCCGTCGAACTGGTCGGTCCGATTCCCTTTGAAAGGTCGATGACAAGTGTCGTTACCGAACTTTCGCGAAGCGCCTCCAACTCGGCCGGTCTGGTAAGTTTGAATTGGCTGGCTGCAAACGGGCTTCTTAGCCATTGCGCGCCGAACCCATGAACAAACATGCCGAGACGAACGTCATCCTTGTTGATCTGAAGCAGCGTGGAATTCGTCATGCATTGCTCACGTCGTTGGCCTTCCGCCCGAAAACTTCGAAGCGAACAAATGCTCGATGGATATCGATACCTAGTTTCGTCAACGTATCGGAACGCCTGATTCAAGGAATCGCACACACCTGCCTGGAGGTTACACTCTCGAGCCCCCAGACCATGTCGCTGTCCGACTTTACGACACGTTCGTAAACTTTCCTTACCTTCTCGAGAGGGTAATAAGATCGGCGCTCAGCTGTCCCGGCAACAATTAAGAACGCTCCGTTTGATTTTGGGCTTGGCTGTCTCGGTATCGGACTGGTCACATTGATACGCGAACTGCCCCTAGCTAAAAGTTGTCCTAGTCAATGGGGTTTCACGCCGCCGATCATCTTCGTCACCTCGACCGCGGCGTCGCGCACCAGCGGGCCGATCTCGGCCAGCCGCTCGGGCGTGACCCGCACCGTCGGGCCGGACACCGAAACGCCGCCGATCGGCTCGCCATACTCGTTGAAGATGGCGGCGGCCACGCAGCGCATGCCGGGGTGGCGTTCCTCGTTGTCCACCGACCAGCCGCGACGCTTGATGACAGCCAGATCATGCGCCAGCGCCGAGATGTCGGAGAGCGTCTTGTCGGTGTAGCGCTGCAGACCTGCCTTGCGCAGGATGGCCGCGACCCGTTCCGGCTCGAGATGCGCCAGCACCGCCTTGCCGATGCCTGAAGCGTGGAAAGGGCTGCGCGTGCCCGGCCGGAAGAAGGCGCGGATCGCCTGATGCGTCTCGACCTGGCTGACGAAGACGACACAATCGTCCTCGGCAACGCCGAGATTGGCCGTCTCGCCGGTCTTCTCCATCAGTTCCTGCATGACGATGCGGGCACGGTCGACCAGCTTGCGCCGGCGCAGGAATGCCGCGCCCATGCGGTAGGTCTCGACGCCTACGGACCACAACTGGTCGGTCGTATCGAACTCGACCATGCCGTGGTTTTCCAGTGTCGTCAGCATGCGATAGGCGGTGGAGGCGGCGATGCCGCTCTGCGCCGCGATCTCGCTCAGCGACAGGCCGCTGGCCTCGGCGACAATGGCCAGGATGCGCAGCGCGCGGTCGAGCGACTGCACCGATGCCGCTTCCGATGGGCCATTGAAGGCGCGAGGCCGGCCACGCTGGCGTTTTTCCGTCGTTTCCATATGCGGCATTCTCGCCGATTTCCAGAGATGCGCAATGAAAAAGTTTTTCACCGCTTTTCCGGCGACGTTTTCTGGAAAACAAAAAGTGGAAAGAAATCAGCGACCAAGAGCGGTTTTCTCGAAATGAAAAAATATTCTGAAAAAATTGAAAAATCAAAACCGCGCTGTCATTGTCAAGCCAACCAACGAAATGGAGGCTTGCCATGGCAAGGATGCGCGCTGTCGACGCGGCGGTTCTCGTTCTCGAAAAGGAAGGCATCATCAACGCCTTCGGCGTGCCGGGCGCGGCGATCAATCCGCTGTATTCGGCGCTGAAGGCGCGCGGCACCATCCGCCACGTGCTCGCGCGCCATGTCGAGGGCGCCTCGCACATGGCGGAAGGCTACACGCGGGCCAAGGCCGGCAATATCGGGCTCTGTATCGGCACGTCCGGCCCTGCCGGCACCGATATGATCACCGGCCTCTATTCGGCCTCGGCGGATTCCATCCCGATCCTGTGCATCACCGGCCAGGCGCCGCGCGCGCGCCTCAACAAGGAGGATTTCCAGGCCGTCGACATCGCTTCGATCGCGGCACCTGTCGCCAAATGGGCCGTCACCGTCATGGAGCCCTATCTTGTGCCGATGGCGCTGCAGAAGGCGTTCCACCTGATGCGCTCGTCCCGACCCGGCCCGGTGCTGATCGACCTGCCGGTCGACGTGCAACTGGCCGAGATCGAATTCGACATCGACGCCTACGAACCGCTCGAACCCTTCAAGCCGGCAATGACGCGAGCCCAGGCCGAAAAGGCGCTGGCAATGCTCAACGAGGCGGAAAAGCCGCTGATCGTCGCCGGCGGCGGCATCATCAATGCCGATGCGTCAGACCTTTTGATCGAATTCGCCGAAGTCACCGGCGTGCCGGTCATCCCGACGTTGATGGGCTGGGGCGCGATCCCCGACGACCACCGGCTGATGGCCGGCATGTGCGGCCTGCAGACCTCGCACCGCTACGGCAACGCGACCATGTTGGCCGCCGACTTCGTCTTCGGCATCGGCAACCGCTGGGCCAACCGCCATACCGGCTCCGTCGACGTCTACACCAAGGGGAAAAAATTCATCCATGTCGACATCGAGCCGACGCAGATCGGCCGCGTCTTCGCGCCGGATCTCGGCATCGTCTCGGATGCGGGCGCGGCCTTGAAGATGCTGCTCGACGTCGCCACCGAGTGGAAGACGGTCGGCAGGCTGCGCGACTGGTCGGACTGGGCGAGGGAGTGCCAACAGCGCAAGAAGACGATGAAGCGCAAGACGCATTTCGAGCAGGTGCCGCTGAAGCCGCAGCGCGTCTATGAGGAGATGAACAAGGCTTTCGGTCGCGACACCACTTACGTCACCACGATCGGCCTCTCGCAGATCGCCGGCGCGCAATTCCTGCATGTCTACAAGCCGCGCAACTGGATCAATTGCGGCCAGGCCGGCCCGCTCGGCTGGACGCTGCCGGCAGCACTCGGCGTGCGCGCCGCCGATCCCGGCCGCAACATCGTGGCGCTCTCCGGCGACTACGACTTCCAGTTCATGATCGAGGAACTGGCCGTCGGGGCGCAGCACAAGCTGCCCTACATCCATGTCGTGGTGAACAACGCCTATCTCGGCCTGATCCGTCAGGCGCAGCGCGGCTTCTCGATGGATTACGAGGTGAGCCTCGCCTTCGAGAACGTCAACCGCGCCGACGACCCGGAGGCCGGCTATGGCGTCGACCACGTGGCGGTCGCGGAGGCGATGGGCTGCAAGGCGGTCCGCGTGAAGAAGCCGGAAGAGTTCGCCGGCGCCTTCAAGGAGGCGCAGCGGCTGTTGAAGGAGCACCAGGTTCCGGTGGTGCTGGAATTCATCCTCGAGCGCGTCACCAACATCTCAATGGGCACGGAAATCGACAAGATCACCGAATTCGAGGAACTTGCCGAAAGCCATGAGGATGCGCCGACGGCCATCGTTATGTTGGACTAGCGGAACGAAGGAGAACAAGAATGCCGCGTTTTTCAGCCAATCTGTCGATGCTCTTCAGCGAGCATGAGTTCCTTGACCGCTTCGATGCCGCCGCCCGCGCCGGCTTCAAGGGCGTCGAATATATCGGCCCCTACGATCACGCGCCGGACGTCGTCG
>RXJA01000009.1 GCA_003963455.1 Hyphomicrobiales bacterium | reverse complement strand
TGCCGCCGCCCTTGTAGATGTCGTCATGCTCCAGGAACATCGTCGCCGGCAGCACGACATCGGCAAGCTTCGCCGTGTCGGTCATGAACTGCTCGTGCACGCAAGTGAACAGGTCCTCGCGCATGAAACCCTGCTTCACCAGACGCTGCTCTGGCGCGACATTCACCGGATTGGTGTTCTGGACCAGCATCGCCGTCACTGGCGGGCCGCCATGGAGCGCGTCCTCGGCGCCGGTCAGCACCGGGCCGGTACGCGACTGGTCGAGGTAGCGGACGCTCGGATCGCGCATGGCGGCGCCCTCCAGCACGTCCTGGTTCAATTTGAAGATGCCCGAATTGGAGTGAAAGGCGCCGCCCCCCTCATACTGCCAGGCGCCGGTGACGGCGGCGATGCATGAGGCGGCATGCATGTTGACGGAACCATTGCGCTGGCGCGAGAAGCCGTAACCGAGGCGGAAGTAGGTCTTCTTCGTGGTGCCTACGAGGTGCGCGAAGGCCTCGATCTCGGCGACCGTCAGCCCGGTGATGGCGGCGGCCCATTCAGGCGTGCGGGTGCGCAGATGCTCTTCCAGGCCTCGCGGATCGTCGGTGTATTTTTCGAGATAGGCGCGGTCGGCCATGCCATCGCGGAACAGCACATGCATGACCGCGCAGGCGAGCGCGCCGTCGGTTCCGGGCTTCAGCACAAGGCCGAGATCGGCCTGCTTCATGGTGGCGTTCTCATAGATGTCGATGACGACGATCCTGGCGCTGCGCTCTTTCCGCGCCCTGATCGCATGGGTCATGACGTTGACCTGCGTGACCACGGCGTTGGTGCCCCAGATCACCACGCAATCGGACTTCGCCATCTCGCGCGGATCGGGACCGCGCAGCGCGCCCGCTCCCATCATCCAGCCTGTCCAGGCCAGATTGGTGCAGATCGTGCCGAAGAAGCCTGAATATTTCTTCGCATGCCGCAGCCGGTCGATGCCGTCACGCTGCACCAGTCCCATCGTGCCGGCATAGTAATAGGGCCAGACCGTCTGCGAGCCGTGTTTCTCCTCCGCCCGAACGAATTTTTCCGCGACGAGGTCGAGCGCGGCTTCCCAGCTCGCTTCCTTCCAGGCGCCCTCGCCCTTGGCGCCGGCGCGCACCAGCGGCTTCAGCAGCCGGTCGGGATGATGGACGCGGTCGGCGTAGCGCGCGACCTTGGCGCAGACGACGCCCGCCGTATAGCTGTTCGCCTTGGCGCCATGGACGCGGCCTATGCGGTTGCCGTCGAGCAGCTCGACCTCGAGCGCGCAGGTGGAGGGGCAGTCATGAGGACAGGCCGAATGACCGATCCGGAGCTTGGCATGCTGGTTCATGCGGGGGTGTTTAGCGGGTTTTCGGAGAGAGGTGTAGGGCCAGATGGGGCTCCTCCTTCTCCCCTTGTGGGAGAAGGGGAAACTGCCCTACTCCGCGATGCCTTCCTCATATTCCGCCGACATCGTCAGCCACTTGTCCTCGTTCACCGCCAGCGTGTGGGCAAGCTGCGAGCGCTCCTTGGCCAACCGTGTCGCGGTGGACGGGTCCTTTTCGTAGATCGCCGGGTTGGCCAGTTCGTCCTCGATCAGGTCGATGCGCTTGCGGATGCGGTCCATCAGCGCCTCGGTGGCGCGGATCTCCTTGGCCAAAGGCTCGAGCGCGGCTCGGCGCTGGGCGGCTTCGCGGCGGCGGTCGGCCTTGGACGCCTTGTCCGCTTCCTTCTGCTCGCGCCGGTTGGCGGAGACGCCGGTGACCAGTGTCTTATAATCCTCGAGATCGCCGTCATAGGGATTGACCGCGCCGTCCTTGACCAGCCACAGGCGGTCAGCTGTCGCTTCGAGCAGATGGCGGTCATGCGAGATCAGGATGACCGCGCCCGGGAAATCGTTCAGCGCATGGATCAGCGATTCACGGCTGTCGATGTCGAGGTGGTTGGTCGGCTCGTCGAGGATGAAGAGGTTCGGGCCCTCGAAGGCGGACAGGCCCATCAGCAGGCGCGCCTTCTCGCCGCCCGAAAGATCCTTGGCGGCGGTGTTCATCTTCTCGGTAGACAGGCCGAACTGCGCGACGCGGGCGCGCACCTTGGCTTCCGGGGCGTCCGGCATCAGCCGGCGCACATGCTCGTAGGCGCTTTCCTCCGGTCGAAGGTCGTCGAGTTGATGCTGCGCGAAGATCGCCACCTTCAACCCTGGAGCGATCGTCATGGTGCCGGTTTCCGGCTTCAGCCGGCCGGCGAGCAGCTTGGCGAAGGTCGACTTGCCGTTGCCGTTGGCGCCGAGCAGCGCGATGCGATCGTCGGCGTCGATGCGCAGCGTCATCTTCTTCAGGATCGGGTGGCCGGGCGCGTAGCCGACATTGACGCCGTTGAGCGCCACGATCGGCGAGGCCACCGTCTTGACCGGCTCGGGGAAGGAGAACGGGCGCACCGTGTCGTTCACCACCGCCGCGATCGGCTTCAGCTTCTCCAGCGCCTTCAGGCGCGACTGCGCCTGCCTTGCCTTGGAAGCCTTGGCGCGGAAACGCTCGACGAAGGACTCCATGTGCTTGCGCTGGGCTTCCTGCTTGACGCGGCTCTTCTCCTGCAACTCCCGCTGCTCGGTCAGTTGCCGCTCGAACTGGTCGTAGCCGCCGCGCCAGAAGGTGAGCTTCTTCTGGTCGAGATGGACGATCGAGTTGACGGCGCGGTTGAGCAGGTCGCGGTCGTGCGAGATCAACAAAACCGTGTGCGGATATTTGGAAACGTAGTTCTCCAGCCACAGCGTGCCTTCGAGATCGAGATAGTTGGTCGGCTCGTCGAGAAGCAGCAGGTCGGGCTCGGAGAAGAGCACCGCGGCCAAAGCCACGCGCATACGCCAGCCGCCGGAGAAGGACGAGGCCGGCCGCCGCTGCGCGGCGTCATCGAAGCCGAGGCCGGCAAGGATGGTGGCGGCGCGGGATTCGGCCGAATGGGCATCGATGTCGGCCAGCCGCGTGTGGATCTCCGCGATGCGATGCGGGTCGGTCGCGGTCTTTTCCTCGTCGAGCAAGGCCTGACGCTCGACATCCGCTTTCAGCACGATTTCGATCAGCGGCTCCTCGGTGCCTGGCGCTTCCTGCGCAACCTGGCCGATGCGGGTGCTCTTCGGCAGGCTGATCGAGCCGGTCTCGGACGGGAAATCGCCGGTGATCGCCTTGAACAGCGTGGTCTTGCCGGTGCCGTTGCGGCCGACGAGGCCGGCCTTGGTGCCCGCCGGCAGGGCCAGCGAGGCATGATCGAGAAGCAGCCGCCCCGCCATGCGCAGCGTAAGGTCGTTGATGATAAGCATAGGCGGCTTTTGCACGGGAGATCGGCGCTTCGCAAGAGCCAGCGCCTGGATGAGGCTCGCGCGGACCGGCCGGCAAAAAGCCGGATGGATTGGAACCAGTTGACGCCCGGAGCGTTTTGACGCCCGTGATCCGCTATCTCGCCCTCGCCTTCATCTTCTTCCAGGTCGCCACGACAGCCGCGCTGGCGACGCAGGTGGTTCTGTTCGAGAGCGGGGCGGCCGACGTGCTCCCCAACTGAAGGGCGCGCTGATATTGCCGACCTTCCCCGAGTTAGGGAGGTCGCGCTCCTTCGCCGATCACGCTGGTCGGACTTCGCTCACCACATCGCGGATTTGGCGTTGATCGCCGTCATCGTCTCAACCTATGCTGGCGCAAATTCCGGAGTCGATTCAAACAGAAGGCAGGTCAGATGACAGGCAGAACCTCGCTCCTTTCGGCTTCGCTGGTTGTCGCGATCTTCGCGGGTGCCGTCAGCCTCGCTCTGTTTCTCACCACCCCAGCGTCCCGTGCGGCTTCGATCGACTGCGGATCGGCGAAGACGCAGGCCGAACTCGCCACCTGCACAGCCAAGGACGCGGCCTCGGCCGACGCGGCGCTCAACGCCGTCTACAAGGCGCTGTCGGGGCGTTTGGGCCACGCCGATCTCGAGCGCCTGCGCGAGGCGCAGCGCGCCTGGATCCCGTTCCGCGACAAGGAATGCGCCTTCCGTACCCAGCCCTATGCCGACGGTTCGGTCTATCCGAGCCTGGTCGGTGTCTGCAAGGAGGAGCTGACTAAGACGCGGCTGGCACAGTTGCAGCACCAGTTGCAATGCCCGGAAGGCGACCTCTCCTGCGTGCCGCAGAACGGCGGTGCCGCGCCTGCGACGGCCGGGGCTGCGACGGCTGGGGCCGCGCCTGCGACGGCTGGGGCCGCGCCTGCGAAACCTGCCGCTGCCCAGGCAAGCCAGAACGATACGAGGCCGTGCGTGCAATCCGCCGGCAAGGCGAAGTCGGACCAATATGTCTCGCAATGCGTCCAGGTGTCGCCGGCGACCAACCCGCCCTGCAACGGCCAGAACGCGTGCAGCATGATGATCGACGAGATCAAGCGCGGCTGCGACATGATCGGCAAGGACAATCCGCCGGCCTTCTGTTCCGCCTACAAGGGGTGAGAAAGCGCCAGCTCATCCGCCCCGCCGGCTTGCCGCCGGAGACTGCCTTCCCATCGGGGAGATCGGGCAGATCAACCGGACGGAACACTAGTTCAGCTCCGGCTTATATTTGGACCCTGCGTGGCGTTACCATGAAAAAGGCAGAATCTCCGAGGCCAACCGTTGTGCATGTCGAAAATCGATTTCGGTTTTCGTCGCGAACTGTAAATCTATGACCGCGCCGTGAGTCGTGCGTGGGCGCCAACGAGAAACTTGGCCCCAACAATAACTTGGCTATGTCAGGAGCTCACGATGGGCGAAGCGGTCAACGATCTGCGCATGCTGAGATATGTCGCGGAGATCGCGCGCAGGCTGGCGAAGATGCTTTCACGCACGCGCTACCAGATGCTCGTCTATTTTCTTGAAATGACCGCTGCCGAGGCGGACAACCTCGCCGCCGAGCAGGATAGCGACGGCCACGAGGCGAGCAAGCCGCCCCGCGATTGACGCCGGATGTTCTGTGCAGTTGCGAAGCCGAAACCACTTTTCCGGGATTGCTCGAAGCGCGTCGCGCTGAAACGGGTCCAGGCGAGGCGCTGCAAGTCTTGATGCATGCCGTTGTCCCGGAACCGCCGCGCACTTCTGCGCGGCATGCATTTTTGCTTGATGCATGCCGTTATCCCAGAACCGCCGCGCACTTCTGCGCGGCATGCATTATGACGCACCCTTTTTCTTGGGGCCGCCCATGCGGTCCAGGATGGCGAGGCATTTCAGCCGTCGCGCCTCGATGACCACCCGGTCCTCATTCTCGAGGATGGCGCGCTCGAAGTCGTCCAGCGCGCCGAGCGCCGCGTGCAGGTCGGCGCAAGGCCGCCCCAACGAAAACAGGACGCGTCGCGATTCGACCCCCTTGCCCGGGTCGACGGACAACTGCCTTGCCACCCGGCGGCGCAACATGTCGAGGGCGTTCCGATGGCCGCGCCATGACGATGGCGCGGCATCATCCGTTGCCTCAGGCAGCACCTCGGTCCGGCCTCATGCCTTGCCCTTGCGCTTGCCCTTGGCCGCATCGCCGCCGGCCGGCTTGCGGCCGAGGCCCGACGACTTGGCCAGCGCCGAGCGGGTGGCCGAATAGCTGGGCGCCACCATCGGATAGTCGGCGGGCAGGCCCCATTTGGCGCGGTATTCATCGGGCGTCAGGCCGTGATCGGTCGCAAGGTGGCGCTTCAACGACTTGAACTTCTTTCCGTCCTCCAGGCAGACGATATGATCGGGGAAGACCGAGCGCTTCGGGTTGACGGCCGGCGTCAGCGCAACCGCCTCCTTGACGACGCTGCCGCCGGCGAGCTTGCGCACCGACGCGCTGACGCTGGCGATCAGATCAGGCAGGCCGGAAGCGGGGAGCGGATTGTTGCCGACATAGGCGGAGACAATGTCGGCGGTCAGTTCGATTGCAGTCTTGTCGTCGATGTTGGACAATTTTTTCACCTTCTGCCGGCCCTCAAATCGCCAGCTCGTTCTTAAGACTTTGGTCGGTGTATCGAATTGGACAAGCCCCCCAACGGACCGTCCATAGTCAGTAAAGCTACGCGACTCAATACCGAGTAATGTTTCTACGCGGCCTGCAAACGCGCAAGTTAGGAATTCTAATAGCTATAGCTGGTGTTTTATAGCACCCGCGGTCCGCATGGATGCGTAGAAGGCGCTATAGCATTTCGGTTTGCACTGGGGTTGCTGAAAGATCGAAGTTCAGGCCAAGTTCCGGCACGGTAAGGATAATCGGCCGGCCGGATAGTCGAGCGTGCGCGATTCGGCGGCGCCGTGGCAAATCGCTCATTTGCCGGCGACGCCGCGCCTGACATCCGCCAGCGGTCTGTCCGCCAGGATTTCCAGCACCCGTTTCCAGCGCGCGCAGCGGCCGAAATCCTTTTGCTCGATGGCCTTTTCCGCCTTCATGGCCGCATAGAGCGGCGCTTCCGCGCCGAATTCCCTGACCAGCCAGTGCGCCTCCTGCCTGGCTCGGCGTTCGTCCTCGTCAACGGGCATTCTGGACATCGTCCCGGACCTCCGTACCTTCGATGCCGACCGCAAGGCAGCTGCCGATGACGAGGACGGCGCCGGCGACCGCCGTCATCGACAGGCTTTCGCCCGAGAGCGTCAGCAGCAACGTGGAAGCGATCGGCGTCAGATAGGCCACGACCGCTATCCTGCCGCCACGATCGAGCTTTGCCGCCCGCGACCAGAAATAGTATCCGAGCCCCATCGGGCCGGCGCCGAGATAGAGGCCAAGCAGAAGATGCTCGCCGGTCAGGCGCACGATGCCGGCGTGCAGGCACCAGGCGAAGGTGAGCGCGACGCCGATCAGCGCCGAAGGCAAAAGCAGACGCTCCGGCGGCACGCCAAGACGGCCGACGGTGAGCGAGTAAAAGGCCATGCAGAGCGCCGAGCCAAAGGCGGCGAGATAGCCGACGGCGCTGCCGCCTTCGAACCAGGCCCCGTCGAACCAAAGATGCGCGCGCCCTCCGGAAATGACCAGCGCCACGCCGACGAAGCCAAGCGCCGCGGCCAGCCCGAGCAGCAGCGGCCGGCGCGGCCGGTCGAGCAGGATGACCGCCGCGGCGGTCATCAGCGGCCAGGTGTAGGCGACGAGGTTCGCCTCGATAACCGGCATCGAGGCGAAGGCGATGTATTGCAGGACCATCGTGCCGACGAGACCGATGAAGCCGACGGCGTAGGCGGCAAGCGAGACCCCTCCCTTCTCCCCTTGTGGGAGAAGGTGGATCGGCGCGGGGCGCCGAGACGGATGAGGGGTGTTGGAAGAAACTCCGATGTCGGCGATCCGTCCAGCACCCCTCATCCGACCTCGCTTCGCGAGGCCACCGCCCTGGGGCGAGCCACGGGTCTCGCCCCGTCCTTCGGACCCCACAAGGGGAGAAGGGAAGAGCCTTATCAGCGCGAAGACCAGGGCCGCGCCGCAAAACTGCAGGAACTGCACCTGCGACACCGGATAGAGGGCAAGCAGCGTCTTGCCGACCAGGGCGTTGGTCGCCCACAGCGCCACGGCGCCGAGAGCGAAGGCCAGCGCCGCCCCGCGGGCGGCGCTGGAGCGGCTTTGACGTTCCGGCACGACCGGGCCGAGGTTCAGCGACGCCTGAGGCCGCCGCCCGGCTGGATCATGGTTCACTACCACGACTCCCTCGCCCCGCCCGAAACGGGTTCGATGGCAGGCTTCGGCGCGGGATGCTCCTCGGCAAAGCGCCGATAGGCGGGCAGTTGGTTGGTCCAGACATCCTCCGCCAGCTCGTTCACCCAGGCACGGTCATGGTCGTTGTCGGCGGCGAGGTAGAACATGCGGTTGTCGTCGACATAGGGCTTGGTCGCCGAGCGCTGGTTGAGCACCAGCGTGACGCGCTCGCCAAGCTGGATCGGCGCGGTGCGGTGGAGCACGCCCAGGAACTGGCCGAGCGTGGCGTAGTTCATCTTGTGGTCGATGCGCATGATCTTGTTGCGCGGCAGGTCTCGTCCGGATTCCAGGATCGAGCGGCCGGTCTCGGAATCGTCACAATAGATCTCAAGATGACCGCCAATGAGCGGGTCGCTGATCGACAGCGGGATGAGCTCCGTCACTGGAACGCCATCGCAATGCCATTCGACCGCGCCGTCCCTGGGATTCATGAAGGTGACGGTCGAACCGACGATCGACAGCGGATACGGCTCGAGCTTGGTGCCCATCATGTCGGACAGCCTTTCCAGGCGCAGCTTGTCGTGCAAAAGCTCCTTGATCTCCGGAATATAGCGGTCGGCGCCGGTGATGAAGGTGAGGTCGAGATGCTTGTGAACGGCATGGCTGGCTTTCAGCTTCAGGGCGGCTTCCTCGATGGCGGCAAGCAGAGCGGTGTCGTAGCCGTGACGATATTGGGCGACGCCGAAAGTCGACACTTTCCACGAGGTCTCATGCCCAATGATGGCCTCGCGGCTCATTGCACAACGCAGTTCGGGAATTGTATGGGCGTTCATTCTACTTTCTCCAAGGTGGGGGCAACACTTGGTAAACAGTCATTTAAACGCCTACCCCTGTAAATTTAGGAATGCTGGTGCTAGCGTAAGCCCAGCTTAAGGTCGAAACCCCGTGCGTCTGCTCAGTCAGGTCAACCTCAACTCGCTGAAAATCGTGGAAAGCGCCGCGAGGCATAAGAATTTCACGCGCGCGGGCGAAGAGCAGTTTATCACCGCTTCCGCCGTCAGTCAGCGCGTGAAAAGCCTGGAAGACCAGCTGCGCTTCAAGATCTTCGAGCGCGGCGGCAACGCGGTGTCACTGACGCCGGAGGGGGAGACCTATGTGGCGCGCGTGCGCGAGGCGCTGGAGCGGATCGTCGCGGCCAGCATGGAGGCTACCGGCCAGTCGCAGGCGCATGTGCTTCGCATCTGCGTGCTGCCGACCTTCGCGGCGCGCTGGCTGTTCCCGCGGCTATCCATCTTCCAGCGGCAATATCCCGACATCGAGATGAGGGTGTCGACCTCCTACGCCACGCACGAATTCTCGACCTCGGAATACGATCTCGAAATCCGCTACGGCGACGGCAATTTCCCCGGCCTCATCTCGGAACTGCTGTTCAAGGAAGACCTGACGCCGGTATGCAGCCGCAAACTGTTCCACGAGGTGCTGGGCGATAAGCCGCTGTCCAAGGTGACGCCGGAAGACCTGCGCTTCTTCACGCTGCTTCACTCCGACACCTGCACCCAGAACTGGCAGTCGTGGCTGGGCTTTGCCGGCGCGAGCTTCGTGCTCGGCGAAGCGAGAAGCGTCTATTTCGATTCCTGCATGATGTCCTACGAGGCAGCCAATGCCGGCATGGGGTTCGCCGTCGCCAACCGCGCCTATATGGCAAGCGACATCCGCGCCGAAAGGCTGGTGGCCCCCTTCGCGGTCCACCATCCCAACACGGCCGGATGGTACTTCGTCAGCCCCATCAAGGGGCTCGGCGCGCGCAAGGTGGAATTCTTCAAGCAGTGGATCATGGCCGAGGCGGCGCTGACCCAGCGCCAGCTCGACATCGAGATCGCCGGCGGGCAGCCGGGGCGCTCGGCGATGGCGTGAAGGCCGGCATTGCCGGCCGCCAAGTGCCCGAGAGGGCGGGCCCGGCAGAATTTCAGGATTTTCCGGTGATTTCCCCGCTGTTGCATAGCCGGCTACCGCGATCGCACCATGACGCAACGTCGAGACTCAGCTATCTTGAACAATGCGGCGGGCCTGATTTTCCCGCTTGGCCGGCGCTATCCAGCTTCCTCCCAAGCAGCGCCGGCCTTCTTCGTTCAGCCCAAGGATAAACTCAGCCAGCCCGGCCGCGTCGCTATTGCTTCGGCGGGGTGCCGGGCTGATCGCCGCCGGTGGCCGATTTCGGCACCGGGTTCTTATCGATCTGCGGGTTCTGATCGGCGGGCGCCTTGGTGGGTTGCACGCTGTTGTCGCAGGCGGCGAGCGCGAGCCCTGCCGCAAGAGCCAGCAGCAAAGGACGTTTCCTCATGACGACCTCCTCTCGTTCGCTCCTTGATCTCAAATTCCTTGACCTCAGGGAGCAACGACACGGCGGCGGTTTGGTTGCGTGCGCTGGGAACCAACCGGCGTGGTTTCGGTTGATCCCACCGAACCGCATGAGGAGACGACCATGATCCGCCTGCTGCTTACAGGCCTGTTCGCCTACACCGCCTATCGCGTCGCCGTGAGGATCATCGACGAGGTGCCCGGCGATGTCGCGCCGCTGGAGATGCCGGGCGACGAGAGGCGCAACTTGCTGCGCCAGTCGGCGGCGATGGGGGTCAAACCGAAGCGGTAGCAGATCCTTTCCTCGCCTCCCGACCGCCTCTCACCCGCATTGCGGGGGCGAGGAAGAGGCGAGGAAATTATTGCGAACAAAGCAGAAACGATGCTTGATGGGCGATGAACATCGCCGCTCGTGATTCGTCCTTCGAGACGCCCGCCTATCTTGCCCGGCTGAACGACGAGCAGCGGCTGGCGGTGGTGCATGGCGACGGCAAGGTGGCCGCGCCGCTGCTGGTGATCGCGGGCGCCGGCTCCGGCAAGACCAACACGCTGGCGCATCGCGTCGCCCATCTCATCCTCAAGGGCGCCGATCCGCGCCGCATCCTTTTGATGACCTTCTCGCGACGCGCGGCCGCCGAGATGGCCAAGCGCGTCGAGCGCATTGCCGGCGAGGTGCTCGGACGCGACGCGGCGATCATCGCCGACGCGCTCGCCTGGGCCGGCACCTTCCACGGTATCGGCGCAAGGCTCTTGCGCGATTATGCCGAGCAGATCGGGCTCGATCCCGCCTTCACCATCCACGACCGCGAGGATTCCGCCGACCTGATGAACCTTGCCCGGCACGAGCTGGGATTGTCGAAGACCGAAAGCCGCTTTCCGACCAAGGGCACCTGCCTGCAGATCTATTCGCGGGCGGTGAACGCGCAGGCGCCGCTCGGCGAGGTGCTGGGCTCGGCCTTTCCCTGGTGCGCGGCGTGGGCGGATCAACTGAAGGAGCTGTTCTCTGCCTATGTCGAGGCCAAGCAGGCGCAGAACGTGCTCGATTACGACGACCTCCTGCTCTACTGGGCGCAGATGGCGGCCGAACCGGAAATCGCCGCGCATCTCGGTTCCCGCTTCGACCATGTGCTGGTCGACGAGTACCAGGACACCAACCGGCTGCAGGCCTCGATCCTGCTGGCGCTGAAGCCGGACGGCGCCGGGCTGACCGTGGTGGGCGACGACGCGCAGTCGATCTATTCCTTCCGCGCCGCGGAAGTGCGCAACATCCTCGACTTCCCGAAACAGTTCGCGCAGGGCGCCGAGATCGTCATGCTGGAGCGCAACTACCGCTCCACCGAGACGATCCTGGCCGCCGCCAACAAGGTGATCGGCGAGGCCAGCGAGCGCTTCACCAAGAACCTGTGGACCGAGCGCCGGTCCTCGCACAAGCCGCAACTGGTCAGCGTGCGCGACGAGGCGGAGCAGGCCAATTATGTCTGCCAGGCGATCCTGGCCGAACGCGAGGCCGGCACGGCGCTGAAGGCGCAGGCGGTGCTGTTTCGTACCTCCAGCCACAGCGGGCCGCTGGAGGTGGAGCTAACGCGACGCAACATTCCCTTCGTGAAGTTCGGCGGGCTGAAATTCCTCGACGCCGCGCATGTGAAAGACATGCTGGCGATGCTGCGCTTCGCCGAGAACCCGCGCGACCGCGTCGCCGGTTTCCGCGTACTGCAGTTGATGCCGGGCATCGGGCCGTCCGCCGCCTCGCAGATCGTGGACACCATGGCGACGTCGCTGGACGAGACGCTGGGCCTCGCCCGCTTCCGACCGCCGCAGCGCGCCGCGCAGGACTGGCCGGTGTTCCTCGACATCTATAGCGGCTTGCGCGCCGGCGCCAAATGGCCGGCGGACCTCGAACGGATCAGGCTGTGGTACGAGCCGCATCTGGAGCGCATCCATGAGGACGCCATCACGCGTCGGGCCGATCTCCTCCAGCTCGAACAGATCGCCTCGACCTATCCGTCGCGCGAGCGTTTCCTGACCGAGCTGACGCTCGATCCGCCGGACGCCACCAGCGACCAGGCCGGGCCGCCGCATCGCGACGAGGACTACCTCATCCTGTCGACCATCCATTCGGCCAAGGGCCAGGAATGGAAGAACGTCTTCGTGCTCAACACCGTCGACGGCTGCATCCCGGCCGACCTCGGCATCGGCACCAAAGAGGACATCGAGGAGGAACGCCGGCTGCTCTACGTGGCGATGACCCGGGCCAGGGACAGCCTGCACCTCGTGGTGCCGCAGCGCTTCTATCCGCACAACCAGCCGGCGCGCGGCGACCGCAACATCTATGCCTCGCGCACCCGCTTCATCCCGGCCTCGATGCTCTCGGCCTTTGAGCAGTCGTCCTGGGCGAGCGCCGCGATCAAGGACGATCCGCGCCAGCGGCCTGGCGTCAAGGTCGATCTCGGCGCCCGCATGCGCGGCATGTGGAAATAGGACATGGCTTAGCGGAAACCAAAGGTCAGGATCGGCGTTGTTCGAAACGGCTGGCCTCGGCGGGCCGCTCAGAGAATATCCGTGAGATCGCTTGGAACGGGTCGCGACGATGGAACCAGCAACTGTAGCGATGATCCTGCTTTCCTGCAGCGCAGAGATGCAGGCCTGCCATATCGCCGACACGCAGCCAGCTGTCTATGCGGGCATTGACCAATGTACAGCGGCCCTGCCCGTTCGCCTGCAAGGCACCGGCTTGATCGGTAGGTGCGAGCCGGTGGCTGGCGTGGCTCCGGGCAATCGGGTCGCCATGGTGCGTGTGGTTCGCGGCAACGGGTCCGGAGCGACGTCGACAAACTATCTTGTGAAACGCACTGACAACGCCAGCGACTAAATTGTATATATATTGTTATACCTATACTCCCTGCTTTAATGATTTCGACCTTCTCCGGCACGGTCAAGCCGTAATCTTCTCTGTTTGCATTGGAACAATTCTTCTACTTTGTCATTTTCATATGCAAAACCTGATTTGAGGAGTTCATTATGAAAACGCTTGTACTCGCCGCCCTGGCGGCCGCCGTTTCGTTTTCGACACTTTCGGCAACCGCCGTGCCGTCGCAGGCTGCGAGCGTGACGATCACCACGGATAATGGTGGCATGCGGCATGACGACCGTTATTGGCGCCATCATCATCGCGGCCACTGGAAGCACGCCCGCAAATGCCGCGTGAAGGTCGAGAGGCATTGGCGCCACGGCCATATGATCGTTCGCAAGGTGAAAATCTGCAAAGTCGGCAAAGACTGGTAGTAACGCCGGCCCGGAAACAGGCGGGCGTGCGCGGGCTGTCGCTTCCAAAGCGGCAGCCCGCGGCCGTTCCAGTGCCCTCCGGCGGCCGTCCGCGCCCGACCTGAAACGTGCAAAGGCCGAGTGGAACCTTCGCAGGGCGAGGCACGTTATGTGGCGTCCTAGAGGAAGATTGCAGCCCGCCTTCCTATTTCCCTTTTCGAGAGGCCCCAATGCACGACAGGATGTTCTCCACCCCGGTCGACCTCAGCGTCGGCGCCGGCCATAGGCGCATGATCGCCTCGCTGTTCGATATGCATGACTTCCTGACCGAGTTCCCACCGTCGCGCCGACGCCTCAGCTACGGTGCTGCCGTGAAGGCCTGCGAAGCCGCGCGAAGCGGGGCGATCTCGGCAGAGGCCGCGCGCGATGCGCTGATCGCCTTCGCAGTGACGGCCGGTGTCCTGTGGGCGTCGGAGCAGCCAGTCATTTCAGTGAAGCCCGTTGCACGCGGCTATGGCGGATTTGCCGCCTGAACCTTGGGGCAAACGACTACACTTCGCGAAATTCGCCATCTGACGGTGGCTTTTTTTCGTGCCGTTATTCCGACTTGGCGGTCGAAGCTTCGGCAAGCGGCGCGGCCGGTTCGGCAGCCGCAACGAAAGGATAGACGAGCTGCTGGTGATAGAGCTGGGGCACCGGTTCGTCGACGCCGTATTTTTCCGGCATGCGGTGCGGCATGAACAAGGTGCCGCCGATCAGGTCCAGAAAGGGCAACTGGCCGGCGAAGTTCTTGTCATAGGCCTGGCGCTCGTTGGCATGGTGCCAGTGATGGAACTGCGGCGAGGCTATCAGCCATCTCAACGGCCCGAATTTGATGCGCGTGTTGGAATGGATGAACACCGACTGCCAGTGATAGATCAGCGTGTAGACGAGAACCGCCTCGCCGGAAAAACCCAGCGCGAAAAGCGGCAGGAACGAGGCCGACTTGGTCAGGATCTGGTCCACCGGATGCACGCGGTGCGCGGCCAGCCAATCCATCTCCTCGATCGAGTGGTGGATGGCGTGGAAGCGCCACAGGAACGGCACCGCGTGGAAGGCGCGATGGGCAAGGTAGAAGCCGATGTCGGCGATGAGCAGCGCCTCGATCGCCTGCAGCCAGACAGGCTGCGACTGGACCGCGGCGATGAGCCCCTCGGGGATGAAACGCTGCGCCAGCAGCATCGCCGAGCCCACCACCAGCAACATGCCGACCTTGATGACGATGCCGTTGAAGAACAGATAGAAAACGTCGTTCAGCCAATGCCTGCGCGCCGCCGGCTGATCGCCGTGCAGGGGCAGGAGCTGCTCCAGCGGAATGAAGATGAGGGCGATGACCGGCACCGCCTTGAAGTCGATGAGATCGAACACGGTCGCTCGCGGATCGGCTGAGGTCAGCCGCCGACACTAGCCGCCAAAGGATGAACGGACCGTTGATGCGCACAGGAGCATGCGCGGCCCGGCTGGCGCGAACACCCATCGAACTTTTCCGCCGCTGCGTGAAACATCGCACGGAACACCGGCGTTTCCCATGCCAGTTGCGGGCGCGCGGCAAGGTCTTTGTCTTGATGCATGTCGTTGTCCCGGAACCGCTGCCCACGTCCGGGCGACATGCATTAGGAGGGCGGATGTTTCTCGATCGCGAGCGTTTCAAGCCGGCGGCCGAAATGCGGCTCAGCCGGGACAAATCGTCGATCCGGGTGACGATAACCGACCCCAAGGCGTGCGAACTCGGCGAAGCCGTCTATGCCTGGATCACGGCCGGAGGCAAGCCGGTCAGGATCGGCACCTGCGGCGGCCCGGCGGGCAAGAGCCTGATCTCCTATCCCGGCTATATCAACCGCAGCCTCGCCGGCCGCGGCGGCGCGACGCCGAAATGGGAAGCGCTGAAGTGGCTCAACCTGCTCGCCGAGCATGGCACGCTGACGGCGGTGGTGCATCAGCCGGAGCCGACGCCGACGGCGGCGGGCCTGATCAGGCCCTATCTCGACGTCGAACGCCAGTTGATCCGCCAGCACCGGCCGCTGCTCAATCGCGGCCAGCGCTGAGCACGGTGTGCCGGCAGAGCGTTGAAGCCGCCGCGAGGCACTCAATGCACGGTGCCGCCGGCGTCGCCGGCCAGCACGCCGCGCGAACTCTCGAAGCTCACCTGGTCGCGGCCGTTGGACTTGGCCTTGTACAGATGGCGGTCGGCGACCTGGAACATGTCGTGGTAGGTGGTCGGGCCGCTGAAGGCGATGCCGCCGATGCTCACTGAAAGCGGCCACGGCCGCCCGTCGGGCGCGAACTCGGCCTCGCGGATGCGACGCCTGATGGATTCGGCGACCACCAAGGAGCGCGCGGCGTCGGCGCCTGGCAGGAAGACCGCGAATTCCTCGCCGCCGATGCGCCCGACGATGTCGGGGCCGTGCAGTTGCCCCTTGATCGTCGCGGCGATCAACCTCAGCGCCTGGTCGCCGCAGTCGTGGCCGAGGCGGTCGTTGATCGACTTGAAATGGTCGGCATCGACGATCAGCAGCGCGCCGGCATCGGCAACCGTCTGGCTGCGGGCCTGCTCGAGATAGGCCTCGACGAGCATCGAAAAGGCGCCGCGGTTGAACACCGCGGTCAGGCTGTCGGTCGCGGCAATGACGCCGAGTTCCTTCTGCGTGATCGCCAGCTGGCGCATCTTCCACATCAGGAAGAACAGAAAGGAGCCACCGAGCAAGAGCGGCAGGAAAAGATCCGTGAGCTGCGCCCACAGCAGCGCCTGCGGCGACAGCGAGGGAAAATTGAAGGAATCGACGAAGAAGGCGACGGCAATGAAAAAGGTGGTGCCGGCGGCGGTGACCACCACGACCCTGCCCCAGCTCGTCGGGGACAAATCGATACGCATGCCCTTGCTCCCGTTGCGTCAAGCCATCTTGCCGCGCGGAAGGCAAATGAACTGCTAATAAACACGGCGCGCCGTGAACTTGGTTAATTCCCGCGCAGCGACGCCACGCGGAGCAGCCATGCCGACCGGCTCCGCGCCCAATGCGCAACCAAGAAGCCCGCCACGGATGCGGCGGGCTTCCCGACTGGCCGGAGGTTCTCGTCAGCGCATCGCCGGCCGCGGCCGACGGCGCGGTAGGAGAGTGCCGTAGAGCCTCACGGCTGGTCCGACACCGGGCCATTTGCCCGGCGTTGCCCGGGAGCGCCGGGGAATCAGCGGCGCGCGATCATCAGGCAGAGAGCCCTGAGATCGCTGTCATAGGTGCCTTCGCTGGAAAGCACATCGACGCAGCGCTTCTTCATTCGCGCGAGCTGAGTGCCCGACATCTGAGCAAGAGCGGCCGGAGGCTTGGCCCCGGGAGTTCCCGGCGTGCCTGGGGTACCGGGAGTTTCCGGAGTGCCCGGCGTCCCTACGCCAACGCCGACGCCGACGCCGACGCCATTGCCGACGTTGGCGCCGACATTCGCGCCGATACCGTTGCCGACATTCGCGCCAATGCCGGCGTTGACGCCGCCTGAGCCGCCGACCGAGGCAGTGGCGCCGGCGTCGACCCCACCCGAGCCACCGATGGAGGCAGTGGCGCCGGCGTTCACGCCGCCCGAGCCGCCGGTGGACGCGCTGACGCCGGCGTTGATGCCGCCGCCACCGCCGACAGATGCGCTGACGCCAAGGCCGGCCGCATTCGCCGGCATGGCCAAAATAGCGACAATCGAACCATAAGACAGAGTTCTAGCGATATTCCTTGCAATACTGGACATGACACTCTCCTCACTGTTCTCACTATTTGCTGCATTGCACCGCACCAGCATGCATATCGATGCGTGCCCCGCGCACAAATACTTACGCGGAATCCGTCTCAAAGTTTCATCTCATCATTGCAAGAATAGGTTGTAGTTTTCTGATGATATACATCAGTTCTAAAAATATACGATATTTTACTTCAAAATTTATAGTCCAAACCAGACCAAGACAGTGCTTTCAAAACGGCATTGCGGAACAGGAATATGGACGCGGTCGAAATGGCGTTCGGCTCAACGCTCGATTGAAAACGCTTCCACGAGTACAAGGGTTCCGCTGGGACAGCCTCAGGCGTAAGCGCGGCCTTCCTCGGAGCGCTGGAACAGCATCAGGTCGAGCGGCACCGAAGGCCGTCCGAGCACCGTCAGCACCATATGCGCCTGGCCGCGATGATGGGTCTGATGGTTGAAGAAGTGGCTGAGCGCGGGCGGAAGCCGCTGCGAAACGGTGCGCATATCGACCGTCATGTAGGAGAAACGGCCGGCAATCGCCTTGTCGCCCATGCCGCCCATCCAGTCGACAATCCTCCTGTCCTCGGCCTCACGCGCCAATCTCAGGGCCGGCAAGGCGCTGTAGAGGATGGCGGCCGTGTTGGAAGGCGCATCGCCCTCACCGGTGAAGCGCTTCATCCAGACGCGATCGACGGCAAGCAGATGGTTGAGCGTGCCCAGCATCGAGCCGAAGACGGCGCCGACGTCGCGAGCGAGCTCCTCCTCGTCGAGATCGGCGGCGGCATCGTACAGGCGTCCGTTGGCCCATTGATTGTAGGTCGCAAACATCATGAAATGCTGCTTCATTCTTCCCACCCGGCTCATCGCGAATCCGGGCTCTTCCTAACCCGCAGCAACGGACCCGCCAATGACCATTCTGCTCTACGACCTCGTCGGCCATGATGCTGCCCGCCCATTCAGCCCGCATTGCTGGAAGATCAGGATGGCATTGGCGCATAAGGGCCTCGCCGCCAACAAGGTGCCGACGCGCTTCCTCGAAGTGCCTGAAGTCGAGGGCGGCGTGTCGAAGACGGTGCCGGTGATCCGCGACGGGAACCGCGTCGTGGCCGATTCCTTCGCGATCGCGCTCTATCTCGACGAAGCCTATCCAGAACTGCCGACGCTGTTTTCCGGCGAGGGCGGGAAGGCGATGGCGCGCTTCATCGAGCGCTGGTCGCAGCTCACCATTCACCCCTACATCACCAGCGTGGCGCTTGTTGACCTGCATGGCATGCAGGACGAACCGAACGCCGCCTATTTCCGCGCGAACCGCGAGCAGCGTCTGGGCAAGCGGCTGGAAGAGGTCGTGGCCGGTCGCGACGCCGGGCTCGCCGGCTTCCGGGCTTCGCTGGAGCCGCTGCGCTCGATGCTGACCTACCAGCCCTTCATCGGCGGGGCATCGCCGCTTTTTGCCGACTACATCGTGTTCGGCGCGCTGCAGTGGGCGCGCATCGCCTCGCCCTACCGCCTGCTCGACGAGGGCGACAGCGTCGCCCAATGGTTCGAGCGCTGCCTCGACCTGCATGGCGGGATCGGGCGGCAGGTCGCGGCGGCGGCGTGACGGCCGCGAGCGCCGGGGCCGCCATTTTGCGCTATGAGATGCAGGCCGATATCTGGGTCTACCCCGGCAAGGGCGGTTGGCATTTCATGACGCTGCCAACCGACGTCGCGGCGCGGATCAAGGCGGCGATGGCGGGACTGGCGCGGCCCTGGGGCTCGCTCGGCATCACGGCGGTGATCGGCAAGACAAAATGGCAAACGTCGCTGTTTCCGGACAAGGCGTCCGGCGGCCTGCTGTTGCCGATCAAGGCCTCGGTGCGCCAGCGCGAAGGTCTCAAGGCCGGCGACGCGCCGACGCTGACCATCGAGATCGCGCTCTAGCACCTATTTCTGGCGCTCCTTGGTCGGCTCATCCTTGTCGACCAGCCTGACGCAGATCGGATCGCCCTCACCCATGCGCGTGCACTGCCATTCCGGGCCGAAGCCGAAATTGTGATCCCGCGGCGGCAAGACCAGCAGGGCGAAGGCGATCACCGCAAGGACCACGGCCATGAAGAGAATACCGGCGATATCGCCACGTCTGAGGTAGGGCCAGTTCATTGCCTCGGGCTCCACGCCCCGATGCTGCAAGCCTGCGTTCGGCGCGTTCGCAGCCGTCTAATTATCCCGCAAAGGGCTCGCCTTGACCAGAAGCCGCCTCCCCTTGGCAAGCCGCCGGGCGGCTTGTATAGAGCCCGCCACCCCAATTTCCATTTCCAAGAACAAGGACGACCCTATGGCGATCGAACGCACCTTCTCCATGATCAAGCCTGACGCGACCAGGCGCAACCTGACCGGCGCCATCACCAAGATGCTGGAAGACGCCGGCCTGCGCGTCGTCGCATCGCGCCGCGTGTGGATGAGCCGCCGCGAGGCCGAAGGTTTCTACGCCGTCCACAAGGATCGCCCGTTCTTCGGCGAGCTGGTGGAATTCATGTCGTCGGCTCCGACCATCGTGCAGGTGCTGGAAGGCGAGAACGCCATCGCCAAGAACCGCGAAGTGATGGGCGCCACCAACCCGGCCAATGCCGCCGAAGGCACCATCCGCAAGGTGCATGCGCTGTCGATCGGCGAGAATTCGGTGCATGGTTCGGACGCTCCGGAGACCGCCGCGCAGGAGATCAAGTACTGGTTCTCCGACACCGAGATCGTCGGCTGAGCCAAGAGCGTTCAGGCTCAAGATATGAGGCGATCCGGCCCGGCCGGGTCGCCTCTTTGATTTCCAGGCAGGCCCGCCCAAGGCCCTGGGTCGGCAACTGACGGGCAGTTTCAGTCCCCGTCGCCGTAGCGGATGACCTCGACCTTCTCCCTGGTGATCAGGCAGCTCTTCGCCTGCGTCAGCGCCTTGATCTCGGGGATCAGCGCGTCGATCTTTTCCGGCGCGTCGACGATCTCGACGACAATGGGGAGGTCCTGCGACAGGCGCAGGATCTTGGCGGTGTGCAGCACGCTCGACCGGCCGAAGCCGAGCGGGCCCCTCAGCACCGTGGCGCCGGCCATGCCGGTCTCGCGCGCCCTGATGACGATCGCCTCGTGCAGCGGCTTGCCGTCGGCCGCCCTGTCGTCCTCGCCGAAGAAGATCCTGAGCAGCGCGCATTGCGCG
>RXJA01000165.1 GCA_003963455.1 Hyphomicrobiales bacterium | reverse complement strand
GAAAATTTTAGGCGTTACAGTATGAGTTTCTAATGTGCCGACTGTCAATTCACCCGTAGCCGCTGCCTTACATTCAATGTGAGGGCAATCAGCGCAAACAGCAACATGATCAGCAATCCGTTAATGCGCCGCTGTTCGGCGGAGAGCAGGGAGCGGCCGGAAATCGGCACATGCGCGTCGATGGCGCCGCGCGCGTTGACGGCAAGCGCATCGACGATTCGGCCGCGCGAATCGACGATCGCGGAGATGCCGTTGTTGGCCGCGCGCAACAGAGGCAACCCATTCTCCACCGCGCGAATCTGGGCCTGCCTGAAATGCTGATACGGGCCCGGCGTGTCGCCGAACCAGGCGTCGTTGGTGACGTTCACGATCACGTCAGACGACGCGGCGTCAACGGCCACGAGATCGGGAAAGATCACCTCGTAGCAGATGAACGGAGCGGCGCGCAGGCCGCCCGGCACGCTGATCGGATGCCGCTCGTTGCCGGCGGAGAAATTCATCGGTCCGGCAACGAGCTGGCCTATGCCGAAGCGCTCGAAAAGGTCGGCGAAGGGCAGATACTCGCCGAAGGGCACCAGATGCACCTTGTCGACGGCATCGACGATCTCGCCCTTGTCGTCGATCGCCACCACGGAATTGTAATAGCGGCTGCCGGCACTCGCCGATCCGCCCTCCTCGCGCACGACCCCGGCAATCAGCATCTGGCCGTCGGCCAGCATGTCGCCCAGCGCCGTCAGCGCGTCCGGACGCTCCGTGAACAGGAACGGCACCGATGTTTCCGGCCACAGGATGAGCTGCGGCCTGGCATGGCCCTCCTCGGGTGCTTTCCCCGATATCCCCAGCAAAGTCGCGAAGATGCGGTCGCGCACCGAGGCATCCCACTTTTCACTGAGATCGACCGCCGGCTGGACGATGCGGACATCGATCGAGCGGGTCGGCTCGACCGGGGCGGCGAGCCTGAAATAGCCGAAGCCGACATGAGCGGCGACGAGGATGACGAACAGGGCAAGGCCCAGCCTCAGGTGCCGGCCCGCCGCAACCAGCGCGGGCAGCGAGAACAGGAACACGGCGAGCGCGTTCATGCCGACCATGCCAGTCACCGACACGCTCTGCATCAGGAGCGGCACCGGCATCGCCGCGTAGCCAACGGCGTTCCAAGGGAAGCCGGTAAAGAGGAAGTCGCGCAACCATTCGGCGAGGCCGAAACCGAAGGCAAGGGCGGCGATACGGCCGATGTCGCTGCTCCAGAACAGCCGCGCCACCACGGCGGCAAAGCCATAGAAGAAGGCCAGCGCGAAGGGGATGCCGACGACGGCGAAAGGCAAGGCCCAGGCGAAGCTGTCGGCCTCGACCAGCAACGCCTGGCCGATCCACCAGAGGCCGGCGAGGAAGTAGCCGAAACCGAACCACCAGCCGGTGGCGAAGGCCGGCCTCAGGCGCCTGAACCAGCCGTCGGACGCCTCGCCGGTGGCGCCGTCGAGCAGCCAGACCAGGACCGGGAACGAAACGAAGCAGACGGCGAAGAAATCGTAGGGCGCCTGGGCAAGCACCGCCAGCGCCCCGGCGGCAAAGGCCACCAGCGCCCGCCGCCACCCCCACAGCAGAATTATCCGGCCGGCAAAGCGCTGCATTCAGCTTCCCAAGTCGCGCGAATCAGGGAGCTAGAGGTTTAACAGGCCGCGCCCGGCGTTCCAAACCCGGATAAGCGCGGGCTGATACACGATGGCGCTATCTGTGCCAGCCCTCGATCCGCAAGCCGCTCAATTGCTCGGCTTCGTCCCTCGGCACGACGCGCACGGTCCGGGTGAATGTCCAGACATGGCCTTCCGGGTCGCGGGCGCGATATTGGCGCTCGCCGTAGAAATGATCCGCCGGCTCTTCGAGAATTTCCGCGCCCGCCACACGCGCCTTTTCGCAATGGGCGTCGAGGTCCTCCGACAGACGGACATAGACGGACTGCGTGTTCCTGCCGCCGACGGAGGCGGGACTGGCGACATGATCGGCCCATTCGGAATCGACGATGATATAGCCGTCGCCGAAGCGCATTTCGGCGTGGACAAGCCGTCCATCGGCGTCGCTCACCAGCATGCTCGGCTCGAAACCGAAGGCCGCCTGCAGAAAGGCCAAAGCCGCGCGCGGATCCCGGTAGAAGACGCCCGAGCCCAGAACCGCGTGCTTGAACGGATCGCCGGTCGGCATGTCCGGACGATGTCAGGCCTGCTCGGCGCGCGCGGCGCGGCGGCGCTGACGCTCGCCCTTCTGGCTCTGCACGATGCGCACGCGCTTGACGCGGCGCGGGTCGGCGTCGAGCACGTGGAACTCGAAGCCTGGAATGGCCTGTACCACCTCGCCCCTGGCCGGAACGCGGCCAAGCGTGTTGAAGATCATGCCGCCGATAGTGTCGACATATTCGCCATGCTCGCCGGCGGCGAAATCCCCGCCGATCATCTTGGCGACCTCGTCGATCTCGGCCTTGCCGTCGACGACGAACACGCCGTCGCCAGTCTGCGTGATCATCGGCTCGTCGTCGTCGTGCTCGTCCTCGATGTCGCCGACCACCATCTCGACGATGTCTTCCAGCGAGGCGAGGCCGTCCGTGCCGCCATATTCGTCGATGACCAGCGCCATCTGCGTGCGCGTCGTCTGCATGCGCCCCATCAGGTCGGAGGCCAGCATGGAGGGCGGCACGAACAGCACCGGCCGGATCAGATCGAGATCGCCGATGGTGCGCGCGAGATCGACCTGCGCGAGGTCGAGCGCGGTCGTCACCGGCGCCTTGCGGGTCGCGCGGCCCTTCTTGACGCGGGCGACCTTGGTGATGTGGGCGAGAACGTCGCGGATGTGGACCATGCCGCGCGGATCGTCGAGCGTCTCGGAATAGACCGGCATGCGCGAGTGGCCGGATTGCTCGAACAGGCCGAGCAGGTCGCCAAGCTTGGTGTTGATCTCGACCGCCTCGATGTCGGCGCGCGGTACCATGACATCCTCGACGCGCACTTCGCGCAGGCGCAGGATGTTGTTGAGCATGGCACGCTCGCCGGGCGAGAAGGCGCCAGCATCGGTGGCCGTCTCGGCAAGCGCGCCGGCGATCTCCTCGCGCAGGCTGGTGCCGTTGCGGTGCCGGAAGAGGCCCAGCACACGCTCGAAGAGGGAAGGACCGGCATGCGTCGGCTCCGCGGCCGCGCTGCCGGTGGGAATACTCGGACTGGAGCCCTCTTCCGTCTTTTCGGAAGACTTGGCAGCACTGCCGGCGTCCGGACGGGCGGCAGTTTCTGGTGTGTCGTTCATCGCCATCGGGTCAATTGAGCTTTTTTGTTACGCGTAGGGA
>RXJA01000539.1 GCA_003963455.1 Hyphomicrobiales bacterium | reverse complement strand
ACGGCGTTCTGGGAAATACTGGATGCCATCGCGGCCGGCGAAGGCATGTCGGTATCGCGCCTCGTCGCCTCGCTTTACGACGAAGCCGTGGATCTGCATGGCGAGGTCGCGAACTTCGCGTCGCTGCTGCGCACGATCTGCCTCATCTACCAGGGCGAACGCGCCGAGATGGCAATCCGCCGGCACCCGCCGGCGTGATGCCTCTGCGGTTGTGCCCGCCACGGCGGCGCCGCGGCATGGCGTTGTCACGATGGCGTTCCCGCGCGCGCTTCTCCGCCGATGCGGTTCTCCGCGATCCAGCGGGCCGCGAGCACCAGCGCGCCCATCGAAAAGTCCTTGCCATGCTTGGCCACCATCTCTTCCGACAGCCTGGCGAGCCGCTGGAAGAAATCGTCCTTGCTCAGCTCTTCCGGGGTTAACTGTGTCTGCTGTGTCTGCATCGTTTCCTCCTGTTCGTCGCCGCCCGTCATTTGAACATCTGGGCGGGGAATGTGATGAGGCTGGCGCCTCCGTCCGCCGTGCCCGCCGCCAGGTGGCGGCCATCGGCGGACCAGGCCAGGGCCGTGACGGCTCCGCCGGACGGCTTGACCAGAAGTTCGTCGCGCTCACCGATCCGGGCGACGACGATCTGACCATTGGCGTAGCCGGCGGCCGCGAGCGGCCGGGTCGGATGGCCCGCCACCGCCTCGACGATCACCAGTCCGGGACGTCCGGTGACGATTGCACCTCCCGTCTCGCCCTCGATCGGCGGGAGCTTCATCGACCAGGCCGCGATGCGGAAGGCGCCGGAGGCAATCAGCGCATCGGCGCGTTCGCTCCAGGACACGGTGCGCACCGTCGCGGGGAAATCGGCCACAATGCCTGCCTTCCCGTCGGCCAGGCGGGCGACACCGAATCCGCCGGATTCCAGCGGGCAAGCAATCCATTCGCTATCGGCGCTCCACCGCACCGCTGCCGGGACCTGGGGAAAGCTGATCGTTCGAACCAGGGCAGGCTCGCCCACAAGTGTCCAGATCGAAATCTCATCACCGCGGCACACGGCAAGCTGCCGCCCGGAGGGAGAAAAGCCAAGCGCCGCGACTTTGCCATCGCCGTGCCTCGCCAGCGAGCGGATGATGCCGCCCGAGGCGGTTGCAAGAAAGATGTCCGCTCCGTCGCTGACGGCCGTCAGGCCTTGCCCGCGGGCGTGATCGAGAGCCACGATCGCGTCGTCGAGCCGGATTTCCGTACTGCTGACCTCTCCGGTCGCGGTCACCCGCACGATCCTGCCGTCCGCCGCGCCGGCGAGAAATTCCGATTTTCCGGACACGGTCGTCAAAGGCGCGCCGTCGCAGAGGCGCTCGGTGACGATGAGCGGCGCCGCCGGCTTCTCACGGGGCCGGATGGTGGTCTGGCCGACATCGGCGCTTACCCTGATGCGCGACTCCGGCGGCTCCGGGTCGGAGAGCGCGGCAAGGGCGATCGTGCCGTTCGCGCAGGCGAAGGCCGCCACGGAACTGTCGGCGCTGAACTGCAAGGCCTCTACGGCCGCCGGCAGCGCCCAGCTCCTGGCGAGCAGGTCGAACAATGTCAGGTTGCGTATATTCTGCTGGTTCACGTTCCAAGCTCCCTTCATTCACGTCCAGACGCGGCCAGCAGGCGGTCGACCTCGTCCACCTGCCGCTCGGCGGCGGCGATGCGCTCCTCGCAGTCCGACAGCGCGATGCGTATCGAGGCGGCGCCCGTTTCCGCTCCATGCAAGTCCCGCACCAGTTGCTCGGAGGCGCCGTTTCGGTCGAGCTCGAGCTCCATGCGCTGGACGTCCATTTCGATCGCGCCCAGGAGTTGGGTCCATTTGAGGGCCTCGGCGTTCAGCCCGGACAGGCCCACCACGAGCGACAGGCGCCTCTCCAGCAATTCCACGCGCACAGGCGGGGCGTCCGTCATCGCGATCCTCCTGGGAGCGGGCTGGGCATCGGAGAAAACCTGAGATGTTCGAGACCACCGGCAGGACTTTCTTCCAGGCGCTGCACGCGGCCGCCGAAAAGCGGCTGGGCCAGGAGCATCCGTGCTGCCGGGCGATCGCCGAGGCGGCGCGGAACCCTGAGGCGACGGCGGTTCGCGCGGCGCAAGCCGCCCTGAACGGTCTGCCGAAAGAGGTGCTGGTCGCGCTCATGGCCGACGCGCACAAGGCGTTGCGCGAAGACCCGTCCGCGATCCTGGGGGCGTGGGGAGGCTTTGCTTCGCGCCATTGACGGCGTCCTCAACGATCACTCGGCGGAGTCTCCGGCACCGCCCAGCCCGACAAAAGCTGCGGCAGGCCGGGAACCTGCTTGCGGAACTGCCGCTCGGCCATCGCGATGTGGCCCTTTAGCTGATCCCATATGTCGACGCGCAGCAGCGAGGTGCTGTCGCCGATCAGGCGTTCGATCTCCTCGATCCGGAACTGGCGGGTGAGCGCGACGCCCGAGAAGACGAAATCGCGCATCAGCAGCGCGCGCCGCTCGATGAAGGCATGGATCATGGGATGCGTTTCCGGTGTCATGCCGGCCGCCGCCATCTCCGCTTCCATGAAGCCCTGGAAATGCCGCTGCAAAAGATTCTGGCTCTCGCCGAGGAAGCGCATGGTGAACACCAGGTCGCGCGGCATCAGGCGGACCAGGTCGGACGTGACGTCGTCTTCCTCTTGGCGCCCCGGCAGGGGGCGGTCGTCCTTCCCAGGCATGGTCGTTCCGTTGGCTGTGTTGCGCTTGCACGTATATTAAAGGATAGGGTCGCCGGTGTAAGTTGTCGACAAATGATTTTGCTGCAACTGCGAAGTAATATTTTGCGTAAGAGAATAATTATGAAATATTACAAATGTAAATGTCGAATGTAACGATTCTTTACAGCTGTTCGTCCGCACCCCAAACTGCGCGGACATCTGGGGCCGGGCGCAAGTTGATTTACCGGAGGCAGACCGGGAATTCCGACATTAACCCAAACTGGCACGCCCCTTGCTTCATTGATTTGCATAAGAAGCCCATCGCGTCCGTCGCGGTGCCACAAGAACGAAGGAGCGGAGGAGGAGACCGGAAACCGCGCATGCGGCCGCAACGGCGCCTGGCGCCAGGGCATTCCGGAGCTCTCGTCGCACACCTTTGCCGTGATCCACTTGAGCGACTGGCCGGGCGCCCGACTGCGCCTCGTCGCCTGCCGTTCGATCTGCAACTGGCGGTGGTGTGTGCCGCGACTGCCCGGGCCATGAGGTCCGGGACTCAAATCTGGTGGAGGCTTATGGCTATGACGTCTTTGACGCTCAACAAGATCACCTCGCAACGCGGCAGCTCCGTCGGCGAGGCGACCAAGAAGATTTCCGAC
>RXJA01000219.1 GCA_003963455.1 Hyphomicrobiales bacterium | reverse complement strand
GTTGCCCTTGTTTCGTCTCAACGGAACCCACAGATAGACTCGACCTCGGCAGCCTCGCGAAGGGAGATTATCGTGGCGAAACGGCGTTCTTCCCTGGGCTTCCTCGGCATGTTCGGCCGCTCTGGTGACCTGCGACAGCTCGATGAGGCGTTGCGCAAGGCCGACCTGCATCCTGCCCTGGTTCCCGAGGGCGTAAAACTCACCATCGTCAATCTGATGAACGACCGCTGGCCGGATGAGCCGCCGGCGGACGCCTATCAATCCGTCGCGCAGCTCTGCGGCTATTGCGTCGCTGGGCCGGACGTGTTCGAGCAGGCCAATGGCCGCGAGCCGACCTTGGCGGTCGAGCGGCGCATCGAGGCGGCGCTCGAGGCCGGCGACAGTTTCGACGCACGGATCGTGCTGATGACGCTGCACGCCAAGCTGATCAACCCGGAAGTGGTTGAGCGATACGGGCTGAGCGCGGAGTAAGGGTCAGCCGCCCATGCCGCTGCGCGGCAACTTGATCATCTCGCCGAAACGGGCGCGCAATTTGTCGTCGAGCAGGCGCGAGACATGACGCGGGAAGCGTTCGGCAAGCACGCGCTTCTTCTCCGCGATTGCCCGCGACAGGATGTCCGGCCGTCCCTTTTCATTCCATTCCTTGGGCGAGAAACGGTCGCCGACGGCGGGATAGAAATACTCGGTCTGCATCAGCTTCAGCGTCTGATCATTGCCGAGATAGTGCCCGGGGCCCTTGAGGCAGACCTCGGCGATGGTGTCGATCGACAGCGCGTCGTCGGTCACCTCGATGCCGCGCACGCAGCGCAGGCAGTGGCCCAGCATGTCGTTGTCGATGATCAGGCTTTCGAGGCAGAAGCCGAGCAGCGAGGCATGCATGCCGGCCGATTCATAGACCAGGTTCAGGCCGGACAGCCCCGCCATGACATTGGTGATGCCCTTCTCATAGCCGGCCTGGATGTCGGGCAGCTTGGAGTCCGTCATGCCGGCCGCTGAGCCGCCGGGCAGGTCGTAATATTGCGCCATCTGCGCGCAGGCCGCGGTCAGCACCGACTGCTCGGCCGAGCCGCCGGACATGGCGCCGGTCCTGAGGTCGGAAACGAAGGGCCAGGTGCCGAAGATCGCCGGATGTCCGGGCTTGATGGCATTGACATAGACCAGGCCCATCAGCACTTCCGCCACCGCCTGCACGACGGCGCCGGCGATCGCCGCCGGCGCGGTGGCGCCGGCCTGGCCGGCTGACAGAAGCAGGATCGGAATGCCGCCTTCGACGCAGGCTTCCAGCACGCCGCAGGCATCCTCGGCGAATTTCATCGGCGGCACGACGAAGCAGTTCGAGTTCGACACGAACGGCCGCGCCCGGAAATTCTCCTCGCCGCCGGCGATCGCATAGAGCATTTCCAGCGCCGGCTTGACGTTTTCGCGCACGGTGAACGAGGTGCCGACATGCTTGGACGTACCCATCACGCAGGCATAGAGCGTGTTGAAGTCCATATCGAGCGGGTCGGGAATGTCGCGCGGCACCATGGTGCGCTGGAAGAAATGGATGTTGTCCAGCCCATCGACGAGACGGGCGGCGTCGTAGAGGTCCTGCAGAAGCGATTCGCGATATTCGCGCTTCTCGACATCGACCAGGTGCACCGCCGCGCCCGCCGTGCCGAAATGCACGCGTTTGCCCTGGATCAGCATGTCGTGCTTCGGATCCTGGCCATGGAGGGTGAAGTTGCGCGCCGCCTTCTTGATGGTGTCCAGCACCAGCGCGCGGGGCAGCCGGACGCGGCCGTCGTCGCCATGGATGCCGCCGACCCGGGTCAGCGCCTCGATGCAGGACGGGATGGCGTTGGCGAAGCCGACCGTTTCCAGCAGCGTCAGCACGGCTTCGTGGATGCGCTCCTGGTCGTTCTGGCTCAATGGGCCGTAGCTGCCGCCTTCAAGCCCCGGCCGCACCGGACGGATGTCGTCGGCCAAAGGCGCCGCCCGCATCGCGCGGCGCGCTTCGCGCCCGCCGGAACGCCGCGAACGCTGATCCGCCGACGCTTCCTGCTTCTCGAGAGCCACTGACATGGAAGCACTCCACCTTTGTCTTTATCCGTAAGGCGGGACGCGGTGGTTGGTCCACCATCTGCCTGCCTCGTCCCCTTATGGTCCCGACTATGCCGTCGGCATTGGTGCAGCCTATGGGCCAATGAATCCCGTCGAATATGCCAGAATCCTAAAGCGCCGGGAGTGTGCCAAACAAAAAGAGCCGGCGTGGCGCCGGCTCTCTTTTTGAAAGCTGCGAGGCGATCAGGCGGCCGCGGGCCTGCGTCCGGCGGCGGTGGCGAGTTCGCGGATGCCTGGCTCGATATGCTGCAGCGAGATCGACGAGATGCCCAAGCGCATGAAACGAGAAGGCTTTTCGCTGCGGTCGAAGAAGCGGTCGCCGGGTTCGATGATGACGCTGCGCGAGGCGGCCGCTTCGGCCAGACCGCGCGAATCGGTGCCGCGCGGCCCTTCCAGCCAGAGCGATGTGCCGCCCGCCGAGTCGGTCGAGCGCCATTCTGGCAGGAAAGCCGAAATCGCATGGACCAGACGCTTGCGCCGCTCGTCGAAAGCGGTGGAGAGCCGGCGCACCAGCGCCTCGTGGTGGCCGAGCGACAGGAACAGCGCGACGGCGCGCTGGTTGTTCGCCGGCGGGTGCCTGAGCATGAAGCGGCGCAGCGCGCGAAGCTCGGCGATCAGCCCGGCCGAGGCCACGATGTAGCCAAGCCTCAGACCCGGAGCCAGCGTCTTCGACATCGAGCCGACATAGATGACGCGGCCCGAGCGATCGAGGCTCTTCAGCGCCTGCTGCGGCGCCTCGTCGAGCAACTGGCTGTCATAGCCGTCCTCGATGATGATCTGGTTGTTGCGGTTGGCACGCGCCAGAAGGTCCTGCCGCCGCTCCGCCGACAATGGCACCATGGTCGGGCAGTGGTGGCTCGGCGTGACGAAGACGAAGCCGGAATCGCTTGGGATCGACGAGGTCACGATGCCCGACTGGTCGACCGGAACCGGCTGGATATCGGCGCCGGCCAGCCGGAATATCGAGCGGGCGTCGGGATAACCGGGATCCTCCATCGCGACTTTCGAGCCCTTGGTCATCAGGAGCGACGCCAGCATGTAGAGCGCGTTCTGCGCGCCCAGCGTCACGATGATCTCGTCGGGATTGGCGAAGATGCCGCGCCGCGGCAGGAGCCTGGCCTGGATCTGCTCGATCAGCAGCGGGTCGTCTCGATCCACCATGTCGGACGCCCAGTTGCGGATCTCGAGCACGGCCAGCGCCATGCGGTTGCACTCGCGCCATTCGGCGGTCGGGAACAGCGCCGGG
>RXJA01000268.1 GCA_003963455.1 Hyphomicrobiales bacterium | reverse complement strand
TGATCACGCTCGGCGAAGCGCTGGTGCTGGTCGTGGCGGTGGTGTTCATCTTCCTGCAGAGCTGGCGCACCACGATCATCCCGACCATCGCCATTCCCGTCTCGCTGATCGCGACATTGGCAATCATGTACATGCTGGGCTTCTCGCTCAACATGCTCTCCCTGCTCGGCATGGTGCTGGCGATCGGCCTTGTCGTCGACGACGCCATCGTCGTGGTCGAGAATGTCGAACGACAGCTGGAGGCCGGGCTCAAGCCGCTTGCGGCGACGCGCGCGGCGATGGCCGAGGTGACCGGACCGATCATCGCCACCACAGCGGTGCTGATGGCGGTGTTCATCCCCGTTGCCTTCATCCCGGGCGTGTCGGGCCGGCTCTACAACCAGTTCGCGCTGACGGTGGCGATCTCGGTCGGCATTTCCGCCTTCAACTCGCTGACGCTGTCGCCTGCGCTCAGCGCCGCGCTCCTGCGCCATCGCGGCGAGACCCAGTTCGTGCTGTTCCGGTGGTTCAATGCCGGCTTCGACTGGCTGTCGCATGCCTATGCGCATGGCGTGCGCATCCTGATCAAGCTGCGCTGGATCATGCTCGGCCTGTTCGCGGCCGGCCTCGTCGCGACCTATTTCGTCTGGCAGAAGCTGCCCTCAACCTTCCTGCCGGTCGAGGACCAGGGCTATTTCTTCGTCGTGATCCAGCTGCCGGACGGCGCTTCGCTCGAACGCACCGACGCGGTGGCGCAGAAGGCGCGCGACATCCTGCAGAACACGCCCGGCGTCGACATCGTCGGCTCGATCAGCGGCCTGAATTTCCTGACCAGCGCCGCGCAGTCGAACTCGGCGGTCGAGTTCGCCATCCTGAAACCCTGGGACGAGCGCGGGCCGGACCAGAGCGCCTCCAAACTGGTCGAGCAGGTGCGCGGCAAGCTGTTGCAGATGCCGGATGCGTTCGCGCTCTCCTTCGACCCGCCATCGATCCCGGGCATCGGCACCACCGGCGGTTTCGAGTTCCAGGTGGAGGACCTTTCGGGGCGCGGCAGCGCTGCGCTGAACGACGTCACACAGGCGCTGATCGCCGAGGCGCGCAAGCAGCCGGAGCTCAATCCGCAGCAGTTGTTCTCGTCCTTCTCGACCTCGACGCCGCAGTTCAACTACGACCTCGACCGCAGCAAGGCGAAGCTTCTCGGCCTCAACCTGCCGGATGTGTTCAACACGCTGCAGATCTATCTCGGCTCGCTCTATGTCAACGACTTCAACCTGTTCGGCCGCACCTTCCGCGTGACCATTCAGGCCGACAAGGACGCGCGCGCCGACGCCACCGACATCTCCAGGCTCTATGTGCGCAACGCGTCGGGCGGCATGGTGCCGCTGAGCACGCTGGGCAAGCTGGTGCCAATCGTCGGACCGGAGACCGTGCCGCATTACAACAACAATGCCTCGGCCCTGATCAATGGCGGCGCCGCCCCCGGCTTCTCGTCCGGACAGGCGGTGGCGGCGATGGAGCGGGCGGCGGCGAACGTGCTGCCGCGTGACTTCGGCTATGAATGGACCGGCATCACCTATCAGGAGCTCAAGGCCGGATCGATCGCCTCGGTGGTGTTCGGGCTGGCGATCGTCTTCGTCTTCCTGATCCTGGCAGCGCAGTATGAAAGCTGGGCGATGCCCTTCATGGTGCTGCTGGCCGTGCCGCTCGCTTTGTTCGGGGCCTTCGTGGTGCTCCTGCTGCGCGGCATGCAGATCGACGTCTATTCGCAGATCGGCTTCGTCATGCTGATCGGCCTCGCGGCCAAGAACGCGATCCTGATCGTCGAGTTCGCAAGGCGGCGGCGCGAGGAAGGCCTGACCATCGTCGAAGCTTCGATGGAAGCGGCCAGGCTGAGGCTGCGGCCGATCCTGATGACGGCCTTTGCCTTCATCCTCGGCGTGCTGCCGCTGATGTTCGCGACAGGCGCGGGCGCGGCCAGCCGGCAGTCGATCGGCACCACCGTCTTCGGCGGCATGGTGGCGGCGACCATCCTGTCGCTGGTCTTCGTGCCCGTCTTCTACGCGGTGATCGAGCAACTGCGCGAACGCCGCGGCGGGGAAGAAACAGCCAAGGGGCATCATGACGCCCCTCAGCCGAAAGAAATTGAACCGACCGCCGAGCCGGCGCTTCAGCCGCTCGCCCAGGCGGCCGAATAGGATTGGAGACCAAAATGCGTAGATGGAAAATCGCTTTAGGCGCCGCCGTCGCGGTGGGCGCAGTGTCGGTGGCAAGCGTCCACCTGCTGAATCCGGGCTATCTCGGCGGCGGCACGGCGGGCGCTGCGCCCGCCCCGGCGGCCTTCGTGATGCCGGTGCCGGTGGTAAATGTCGTCAAGAAGACGCTGCCTATCTATCTCGACTACGCCGCGCGGGTGGAATCGATCCGCAGCATCACGCTGCAGGCGCGCGTGCCGGGCTATCTGCAGGAGCAGACCGCGGCCGACGGCAGCGACGTCAAGCAGGGCGACCTGCTCTACCGCATCGCGCCCGATGATTATCAGGCCGCGCTCGACCAGGCCAAGGCGCAGGTGCAGCGCGACGCCGCGACACTCGACTATGCAAAGTCCAATCTCGGCCGCGGCACCGACCTCGCCAAGGCCGGCTACCTCGACAAGGACAGCTTCGATCAGCGCACCAGCAATCTGCGCACGGCCCAGGCCGCCCTTGCCGTCGACCAGGCGGCGGTGCGGACGGCCGAGCTCAACCTCGGCTATGCCGAGATCAAGGCGCCGTTCAACGGCCGTATCGGCCGCAACCAGGCTTCCGTCGGCACGCTGGTCAGCGTCGCCGGCACGGTGCTCAACACGCTGGTGCAGCTTGACCCGATCTATGTGACCTTCAATCCGAGCGAAACCGACCTCGTGCAGATCGAGCAGGCCAAGGCCGCCGGTCCGATCGCGGTCGACGTGCTGCTGCCCGGCGATACGGTGCCCAGCCAGAAGGGCGAGCTGACCTTCATCGACAACACGATCGACCATTCGACCGGCACTATCACGGCGCGCGCCACGATCGGCAACGCCAAGTTCACGCTGCTGCCGGGGCAATATGTGCGGGTGCGCCTGCATGTGAAGGAACAGCCGAACACGCTGATGGTGCCGCAGGTGGCGCTGGGTTCCAGCCAGCTCGGCAAGTACCTCTATGTCATTGGCAAGGGCAACACCGTCGACCAGAAGCTGGTATCGCTCGGGCCGACCGACGGCGACCTGATTTCCGTGACCTCCGGCATCTCCGAGAACGACCAGGTGATCACGGGCAATCTGCAGAAGATCGGACCCGGAATGCCGGTTTCTCCCTTGCCGCAACCGAAACCGGCCAGCTGATAACCCCCATCA
>RXJA01000513.1 GCA_003963455.1 Hyphomicrobiales bacterium | reverse complement strand
CATGCCACGGCCTGTCCGAAGGACGACCAGGATTCACTCGGTCTCCTTCCCACTTCAAACCATACACCAGAACCAACACACAGGATTCCAGGGTCTTCGCGACGGAGCTTCGCTCCTGCTCCGCCCTGGAATGACGATCGCGAGGGGCGTTTCGGCCGATTCGAGCGCATGCCACCTTAGCCGCAGATGCGCTTCTCCCGCATGAAGCGGTGGTCATGGCCGCGGGGTCTCACCATTTCGACCCGGCAATGGCGGCGCTGGCCTGTGGAGCGGGCCGGGGGGGCGACATAGCCGCTGTCATAGTTGTCGCGCGCGCCGGGATCGTAGTTGAGATAAGGGCCGCCCCAATAGGAGCCGTAGACCGGGGCGGAGCCGTAGCTGTCGTAGAAATCGCCGAAGGGGCCGTAGTCGAAATAGCTGCCGCCGAGGAACACGTTGCCAGCATCGGCCGGCGCCGCGAAGGCTGCCGCCGTGGCGAGGCCGATCAGGGAGACAAACAGGAATTTCCGCATGGCAACCTCCTCCTGAGGTTGCCCATGATAACGCGCGGCGCGCCGAAAAAATCCGCGCGCGGCGCGCAATCAGCAACATGTGAAGGCGTTGTGAGCGCCGCAAGCCGCCCGGATGCGTGATGGCCGCGCGGCACAGCCAGGCTGTTCCCGCGCGACCATGAAGGCTTGGCTAATAGTTGCGATAGCCGTTGCCGCAGACCCGCACTTCCTCCGTCACGCGGTGGTGATGGCGCCAGTGGGTTATCAGCTCGGTGCGGCAATTGTGGCGACGGTGGTGATAGCGAACCACATAGCCGTTGTTGTAGTAGTCATCATTGTAGACATGACGGTAGTAGCGGTGCGGATAATAGCCGCCATAGTCGTTATAGTATCCGTCATCATAGCCCGGGCCGATGCCGATACCGAGCTGCACGCCGCCGGCGCTGGCCGGCGCGATCGCGAACGCCGAGGCGATGGCGATCATCGAAGCAAGCAGAAGCTTTTTCATCGCTGCCTCCTTGTGGTCAGGATGGACGCCCCTTCGAGAACCCAAACGGTTTTGAGAGGCTCATGTTCCCGAGAAAATCTGTCCGCGCGCGGGGCGCGACGGGACAGGGATCCGGCATTGCCGCAACGCGCCCGGGCCATGCTCGAGGGTTCAGTTCCCTGAGGGGATGACGGGTCTTCGGGCCGCTTATTAGAAAACGTGCAACCACCGGACCTTTGGCGCGTTGCACGCCGGCGTAATATCGCTGATCATCGCCGGACAAGCTGGGAGGCGCAAAGTGGCGGCCAATCGTCGTAACGGGGTGGGCGCTTCGGAGCCGGGGCTGGCCGGCCTGCTTGCCGCGTCCAGGGGCCATCCGCGCACCGTGCTCCCCACCGTGGCAAGCGTCGTCACCACAGTCGCGGCGCTCTATTTCGGGCGCGAGGTGTTTTTGCCGATCGCCGTGGCGCTGCTGCTGACCTTCGCCATCGCCCCCGTCGTCTCATGGCTGAAGCGCCTCGGCGTTCCGCGCGTGGCGGCGGTCATTGCCAGCGTCGCCGGCGCCTTTGCCGCGCTTTCGCTGTTCTCCTTCATCGTCGCCACGCAGGTCAGCGACCTGGCGCAGAACATCCCTGTCTATCAGATCAACATCCTGACCAAGGTCCGCGCGCTGAAGGAAAACGGCCTTGGCGGCGGCATCATCTCGCGCCTCGGCGGGGTCATCGAGCGTGTCGGCCAGGAGATCGACCGCCAGGAGCCGCAACTGCCTTCAGCCGCCGAGCAGCCCAAGCGCGATCCGATCCCGGTCGAGGTCGTCTCGCATGAAAAGCCGCTCGAGGTGCTGCAGAACCTGATCGGGCCGCTGATCAGCCCGCTGAGCTCGGCCGGCCTCGTCATCATCGTCGTCATCTTCATGCTGATGGAGCGGGAGGATCTGCGCGATCGCTTCATCCGGCTGGTCGGCTACGGCGATCTCCACCGCACCACGCAGGCCCTGCAGGATGCCGGCAAGCGCGTCGGCCAGTATCTGCTGATGCAGCTGGTGGTCAACGCCATCTATGCCGTGCCCATCACCATCGGGCTCTGGGTGCTGGGCATCCCCAACGCGCTGCTCTGGGGCCTGCTGGCGCTGGCGCTGCGCTTCGTTCCCTATATCGGCCCGATCGTCGGCGCGCTGCTGCCGCTCTTCCTGGCCCTGGCCGTGGCGCCGGGCTGGTCGCTGCTGTTGTGGACTGCCGCGCTTTTCATCGTCGTGGAGCTGGTCACCGGCAATGTCATCGAGCCGTGGCTCTATGGCTCGCATACGGGCTTGTCGCCTTTAGCCATCATCGTGGCGGCGATCTTCTGGACTTGGCTGTGGGGGCCGATCGGCCTCGTGCTCTCGACGCCGCTCACCGTCTGCCTCGTGGTGCTCGGCCGGCATGTGCCGCAGTTCGAGTTCCTCGATGTCCTGTTCGGCAACCAACCGGTGCTGGAGCCGCATGCGAGGCTCTACCAGCGGCTGCTGGCCGGCGATCCGGAGGAGGCGACCGACCACGCCGAGGAGATGCTGGAGGACAAGTATCTTTTCGAATTCTACGGCAAGGTGGCGATCCCGGCCTTGCTGCTCGGCGAGCAGGACCGCGAGCGCGGCGTCATGGACGAGGTGCAGCGCCGGCAGGTCGCCGAAAGCGCCATGACGCTCGTCGCCAATCTCGACGACAGCGCCCAGCAGGAAGCCGGGGAGGAAGAGGACCAGGAGGCCGCGAAGGCGGCGGAGGGCCAACCCGCCGAAAAGAAGCCCGAGGACAGCTCCGGCGGGGCCGACGAGGAGGAAATAGACCTGCCGGACGGGTTGGGCATCGCCGTGCTTTGCGCCGGCGGGCGCGGCGAGCTCGACGATGCCGCCGCGGCCATGCTGGCGCAGGTGCTGGAAGTGCAGGGCGCCGAAACGACGCGCGCGAGCTTCGCCGGGCTCGAACCCTCGGCGATCCAGCGCCTCGATCTTTCGGCCGTCGACTGCGTCGCGATCGGCTTCCTCAATCGCCAGTCCGCGCAGCACGCTCGTTTCATGGTGCGCAGGCTGAAGCGCATCAAGCCGAAGCTGCGCGTCGGCATCGTCTTCTGGTCGGAAGTCGGCAACGCCGACGAGGCGGCGGCGGCCGAGCTCGCCGGAACCCTCAACGCCGATTTCGTCGCCTTCGGCATGGTCGACGCGGTGACCGGCGCCCTGTCCAGAAAGGCGGCCGTCGCGCTGAAGCCCGCCCCCCGCCGCCGCCAGCCGGCGCGCAGGAAGCAATTGCAGGCGGCCGAGTGAAGGCGGGCGCCCGCCAGTCGGCATAACGGTGGAAAAGAAAAACTCGCCGGGTCTGACCCTGATGCCCAAAGCCCACAGGCCCGGC
>RXJA01000047.1 GCA_003963455.1 Hyphomicrobiales bacterium | reverse complement strand
CTTTCGCGACGAAGGCGCCGAGGTGGTCTCGTCGAGCCGCATCCGTGGACTGCTTGCCGAGGGCAAGGTGGAGGAGGCCGCCGGTTTGCTCGGCTACCGCTTCACCGTGGAGGCCGAAGTGATCGGCGGCCAGCAACTCGGCCGCACGCTCGGTTTCCCGACCGCCAACATGCGGCTTTCGCCGGAAGCAGCCTTGAAGGAAGGGATTTACGCCGTCCGCTTCCGCCGCGCCGACGGCACGCTTCATGACGGCGTCGCCAGTTTCGGCCGCCGCCCGACCGTCGACGACGATGGCGCGCCGCTGCTCGAAACCTACGTCTTTGATTTCTCCGGCGATCTCTATGGTGAGACCTGCGAGGTGTCGTTCTTCGCTTTCCTGCGCCCGGAGCTCAAATTCGACGGCCTCGACGCGCTGGTGGCGCAGATGAAAAAGGACGAGGCCGAGGCGAGGGCGCTGCTGGCGGGCGTGCGCCCGCTGTCGCCACTGGACGCCGCGATCGCTTTCTAATGCATGTCGCCCAGAAGTGTGCAGCGGTTCTTGGGCAACGACATGCATAAAACAAAACTTAAAAGCGCGTCGGCTGAATCCGGTTCAGCGCGACGCGCTTTTAGGGCGTCTTCAATTGCCGCTTCAAAGGATGGCCCCGCATGGGTGAAGCATTTCACCGAAAGCGGCGGCCTGATTGTGCAGAAAGCGCTAATGAAGATGGATCTAATGGTGTGGAGCGTCGTCCTGCTCTGCGCGGCGCTGTTCATTCTTTGCGATGGACTGAGCGCGCATTGGGGCAAGACCGGTAGCGGCCGCAGCCTGGCAATCGTCATGCTGCTGTCGCCCGTGTGCTATTTCGCATTTGCCCTCATCAACACGCGGCTCAATCTTGCCGTCACCGGCGCGCTGGTCAATACGATCGTAGTTGCCGGCGCGGTCCTTGTCGGCGCGATCGTCTTCAAGGAAGACGTTTCCAAGGCCCAGTATCTGGGCATTGCCCTGGCATTGGCCGCCGTGACGCTTCTCAACCTCGACTGACGGAAGCCTACCGCTTCAGCGCTAGCCCAATGGCGATGAAGCTCCAGCCCTGGAAAACCAGGTCGATGGCCAGGAACATGCCGAGCACCCACAGGCTGCTCGCCGGCCAGCGCATCGCGATGATCAGGCCGAGCAGAATGGTGATGATGGCGGCCGCGAGCAGCCATCCCCAGCCTTGCTCCGGCCGGTGATTGAAGGCGACCCAGGCTCTCAGCAGCCCCGAGGCCACGAGAGCGATTGCGAGCAGCAGGGTCAGCACCGCCGAGGCAAGCAGCGGGTTGTCGAAGGCGAAGAAGCCGGCGACCGCATAGAGCAGGCCGCTGAGCAGCCAGTAGAAGAACCGCCCCCATGTCCTGACGCCGAAGGCATGGATGATCTCGATGGCGCCGGCCATCAGCATCAGCCAGCCGACCACATAGACCGAGGCCACGGTGGCGATGAACAGATTGCCGAAAGCGATGCCGCCGAAAATCAGCAGCAGCACGCCCAGCGCCACGAACCATCCCCATTTGTCGCGCGTCTGGCCGATTGCGTCCTTCAGGGCGTCGCCTGGCAAAGTCATGATGTTTCTCCCTCGGGTAATTCCCGCGCCGCACGCGGTGGAGGAAGGGTAATCCCAATGGCTTTGCCCGTCCAGCAACGGACTGCTTCCGTTGCCGACCTTCCGCCGAAGTCGCGACTGTGGTAGCGCATCCAGATCCGGCGCCCTGCCGGGCTAGCCGTCGAAGCCCACAAACCCACGCCGCGAAGCCCATGAGAATCCTCGAAGTTGGGCGTACCCCATATCTGGCCGGCTATTTCCCCGGCAGCGTGGAGAGATTCGACACCAGCGCGTATGAAAACAGCACGCCGCCCGAGCTTGCCGGACTGTTGGCATTGCTGAGAGCCATCCGGAACGAAAGCTACGACCTGATCGTCTGCGAGCCCAACGTACGGCGGCGGCTCGATGCGCTCTCACGCCTCTTGTTTTCGAGGCGGATTTTCTCCGGGCGGCCGTCCTTCTCCTCGATATTCGCCCAGCAACTGTTCCGCCGCCGCCTCAATGTTCCGGTTGCTGTCATCGACATAGAGGACCATTCGCGCATTACCGCGGCCGATCGGTATCTGCTTGCCAGGTCGACACTCTATTTCAAGCGGGAACTGCCATGCGATGAGTGGAAACTTCTGGACAGCGGCGATGGCTTCGCCGGCGGAAGCCTGCGCTCGAAACCGTCCCTGCGCGCCATGATGGATAAGGTCCTGCCGATCTCGCTTGGTATGTCGATTGAAGCAGAGGCTTTTGCTCGGGGCATGGCGAGGTTCCCGAAGACGAGCGACGTGTTTTTTGCAGGCAACGTTCACGGCCTGCCCGAACGCGAACGGGGGCTTCCCGAGTTGCGCGAGCTCGCGGCCGCGGGCGTCAAGGTCGATATTCCAGAGCAGCGCATCGACCGTCAGGAGTTTTTCCGGCGATGCGCCGCAGCCCACCTCGTCTGGTCGCCGGAAGGCTACGGGTGGGATTGTTTCCGCCATCACGAAGTCGCGGCGATGGCTTCCGTGCCGGTCATCAACGCGCCTTCCATCAGGCCCTACCGGCCCATGAGGCACGGCGGCGAGTGCCTCTACTACGTGCCCGAACGAGGCGCGCTGGCCCGCACGATCCTCACCGCGCTCGATAACCGCGATGAGCTGGTAGCCATGGGCGAGGCGGCGCGCGAGCACGCATTTTCGTTCAAGCGCCGGGGTGAGATCGGGCGCTACGTCGTCAACGAAACTCTGAACCGGTTTCAGGGCACGGCGCCGGCCGCCCGCTTCGCCGCGCAACCGTAAGGGCAGTCATTCTCGCGACGGCCGGACTTCATCCGCGAACGGCGCGAGCGCCGCCTCCAGCGTCTCCCGGCCGGCCTGCTCCCAGCTCCGCGCCACGAATTCGCCGGCCTTCGCCTCGTAGGGAGCCCGGGCCCCGGGGGAGGTGATCCACTGCCGCATGGCGGTTTCCCATCCTTCGACGTCGAGCGGGTCGAGACAGAGCCCGAACGAACCGACCACCTCGGCGATGGCTCCGCCCGTCGAGGCGATCAGGGCCTTGCCGTAGGCCAGCGCCTCGACCGGCGGCAGCCCGTATCCCTCATAGAGCGAGGGGTAAACGCAGAATGCACTGTTCTGGTAGAGCAGGGACAGCATTGCGTCATCGACGTTGTCGAGATGGACAAGGCTCTTGCCGTAGTCGGGATGGCTGTGGAGCTTCGCCAGGACGTCATCGACCATCCAGCCCCTGCGTCCGACGAAAACCAGCTTCATGCCGCTACGCTCGACCGTTCCGTCGGCAACGAGCCGCCACCATACATCCATCAGCAGCGAATGGTTCTTGCGCGGCTCGATGGTGGAAACGAACAGGATGTAGCGACCCGTCTCGAGTCCGTCCGGCAGGCGGCCGTCCGCCTTCGATTTGCGGGCGCTGTCGCAGCCGAGCGGGACCTGTTTCAGCTCCGGCAGGCGGATGCCGAGCTTGGCGGCGTATTCCTCCATATCGGCGGTGACGCGCCTTGAGGTCAGGATGAAGCGGTCGGCCAGCCTGATCGCCAGGTTCACATAGTCCGTGAATCTCTTGACGTCATGCGGCTTGTACCATTCGGGAAACTGGATCGGGATGATATCGTTCAAGAGCACGATCAGCTTTGCGCCGGCCGAGCCGCAGGCGCGCGAAATGACTTCGATATCGGTGTGCGCCCAGTCGTTGTTCATCAACAGCAGATGGTCGCCGGGCGCCAGTCGGTATCGGCTGCCGGCCACGGTCCGCAGCGGCACGATGCGGACGGGTGAGCCGTCGTCGCGGGCGATCAGCCGCCGCTCGCTTTCCTTCATCAGCCGATTTTCGATCCGCTCGAGGAAACGAAGGGAGATGCTGCCGGGATTGCGCCGGCTGAACGCGCCGATTTCCGTTATCAGGATCCGGCGCGCCTTTATGATCGCCATCAGCGACTGCCTCGCCCGGTTCGGCCAGCGGTCGTAGAACCGCATCTTGATGCGGGCCGGATCCGGATAAAAACTCATGTCGCATGAGATGTCCCCGGCGATGATTTCCGCCGCCATCTGTGGCGAAACCTGCCTCAGGACCCGGTCGATCGGGTCGAACACCGTGAAAGCGACCTCGGAGGCCTTGAAGGCGGCGGCCGCCGCCGCATAGTGGCGTTGCACGCGGACCAGCCCGACCGGAGGGCCGAGCCAGCGCGCCATGCTGGTCAGATCGAGGACAAGCCGCATCAGCCGGGCCGCATCAGTTCGGTCGCATTCTTGCGGGGCGCGCCATCATCCTGCGCCAGGCCAGCCGAGGTCCGAGCGCGAGCGTCCTGAAAGAGGGGGCGCCGATAAGCGCGAGGAACAGCAGCTTGCAGGTGATGGCCAGGGGTATGCCAGGGCTTCGCAGCAGCAGCTCGATGTCGCGCCTCTCCCGGCCGGAGATACCGGCCCCCGTGGCGGCGCGCCATGCCAGAAAGGTTCCTATCGCGGCCGCCGGCTTGCTGTTTGCCTCGAACGGCTCGGCGCGCGAGCGCCGCAGCAGCGCCGACTGTCTGGCCAGCGCCGCGGCCGCCTTTTGCTGATCCTCCTTCACGCGCGAGATTTGCCCGGGATGCGACCGCAATTTGACCAGCCGCGCGTCCATGTTGGCCAATTTTCCGGTCTCGGAAAGCCGCAGCCACAGGTCGTAATCCTCCGCATAGGTGAATGCGCGACGGTAGCCGCCCGCGCGACGGACGGCTTCGGTCCGGAACATCACTGTCGGATGAAGCATGGGATTGTACCGGGAAAGCGCATCCCGCAACTGTTCGTTGCCGACGGGAACGTCCATCGGCCTGGTCGGTTTTCCGTCGCGGTCGATTTGCAGTCCGGCCGTACCGAGCAACTCCAAATCGGGATCCGCGTCGAAACATGCCGCTTGCCGGCGCAACCTGTCGGGCAGCGAGACATCGTCGCAATCCATGCGCGCCACAAGAGGTGCCTCGGCAAGCGAAATCCCCATATTGAGCGCGTCGACGATCCCCTTGCCGCGATTGGCCACAACCTTGACGCGGCCATCGCGGGAGCCGAGCGATGACGCGATGGCGGCGCTGTCGTCCGAGGAGCCATCGTCGACGACGATGACCTCGATATCCGCCAGATCCTGGTCCAGCATGCTTTGCAAGGCTTCGCGGACATAGCGCGCGCCGTCTCTCACCGGAATGATCACACTTACTGTCGGCAACGGAACGTCCTTGCGATAATCGGGCGCGATCGGATGGCCGTTGAATCAGCCTGTTTGGGTACGGGGCGTTCGCGGCCTGGATTGAAAGTTCCATCGCAAAGTCCGACCATCGTGTCGATTGTCAATCTCATTGTAGCGCCGACCTCGGCGAGGCCTGAAGGGCAGGCTCCAGCAAGCGTAGAACCGCCTCGCGTTTTTTCGCCTTCAACGAGAGGTCTCCGTCGAGGCCGACTTCATGCAGCCAGCTTCCCCGCCATTCACAATAGGCCTGTCTGAGTTCGATTCCAGGCAAGGCCGCGAATGCGGTTATCGGCCGTTGCGGCACCGCGTTCGGGTCCGCATCCCGATAGAGCACCTCCCAGTTGGCCCCGCCGGTGTCGAGACCGGCGAACCAATCGAGCCCGAAATCGAGAGGCTTGCGGCCGACGGCGTCGAATCGGAAGAAGCAATAGCCCGCCCACAGATACCACCGGTCGCCGGCCCGGCGCAGATCGCCGTAGAACGCCACCCTTTCGAGAGGCTCGAAGGGATCGCATGGCTGCGTCGGGAAAAGATCCTGGTCCAGAAATCCGAACGCGGCCGGCGCGGCGGGTTTAAGGACATTATGCCACATCCAGTTGAGCGCCGCGCCGTGGGACCGGCTCGGGTTTTTCATGGTCCATGGATTGGCCGGCAACCTCGCATAGGCCGCGCCGTGGGCCGCGCACACCTGCCTGTTCTCGCGCGCGGCAGTGTCGCTGACGCTGTTGTCGGCCACGATGTGGAGATCGTGACGGACAAGTCCCCTGGTCAGCCGCAGCTGCAGATCCAGGCACTGGGCATCGCCGAAGGCAATGGTAAGCAGGACATTGCTGTCCCGGGCGGCGTCGCGGATGTCTGGAACACCGCCATCCCTCGCCGGCTGGCCGAGGAATCTACGGTCGATCCTCCGGTAACGCGCGGTCTTGATGGCATGTGTCAGCGGCTGCAGCCTAAGCCATTGCCGCCAGTGGTATTCGCGCAGGGCCTTCGGCACGGCTACGGCGGCTTTCAATCCGGCCCGGCCTTGCGGCCGCGATCGACCCATGGAATTGTCATCGGCGCGCTCCAGCCGGTTTTCTGGGAATACCCGAACGAGGCAGCATTCAAGTCTCTTGATAACCGGCTATATACAGCATATTCGTACTTTCAACACGATCAACATTTAAGCGCCCTGCTTTGTTTGTTTGAGTGGAGGAAGTCTGGCGCGCGCCCGGAGTTTCCCTTCGTCGATTTGACTTGGGCAAGACGGCGCTCCGGAAAATGCCATGAGAATCTGCTGCGCGATCTCCTCCCTTTTTATGAACGGGGGCCTGCAAAGGGATTGTCTCAACATCGCCGACCGCCTGGTCAAGCGTGGCCATAACGTCACGATCCTGACGACGCGCCAGGTCGGTCATGTCGAGAGCTCGGCGGCGATAAAAGTCCAGCCGGCCCGGGTCATCTCCAATCCGGGCACCGAATATGCGCTGGGAAAGACCCTGCTGGCGGCCAGGCGGGATTTCGATTGCGTGGTCGGTTTCAACAAGATGGCGGGCCTGGACATCTACTATGCCGGCGACCCGCCCTATTTTGCCTCGAAGCTCGGATGGTGGCGGCCATTTTCGCCTCGTTTCATGCGCCAGCAAAAGCTCGAATCGATGATCTTTGCCCCCGGCAACGCCGTGCAGATCATCGCGCTCAGCGAACACCAGGCGGCGCTATACCGCGACTTCTGGCGAACGGAGGAATCCCGCATCCACGTTGTCGGACCGACGCTCGATCCAAAGCGCCGCAGGCCGGAACTCCTGACCGGCGACCGCAATGAAATCCGCGATCGTTTCGGGCTTCCTCGCCAGGCCGTCATCGCCCTGACGATCGCCAACAGGTTGAAGGTGAAGGGTCTCGACCGGGCGGTGAAGGCCCTCCAGGCTTTCCCGGACATCCATTGGCTGGTGGCCGGTCTTCGAAAAAACAGCGAGGAGGAAACCAGGCTCCGCGGCCTGATCGCCAAATCCGGCATGTCGCAACGGGTCATCCTGCTGGGGATCCAGGAGGACATCCCGGCGATTGTGGTCGCGAGCGATTTCATGCTGCACCCGGCTCGCCTGGAAAATACCGGCACTGTGATCCTCGAGGCCCTCGCAAACGGTTTGCCGGTCATTGCGTCGGCCGCCTGCGGATATGCAACACATGTCGAAGCCAGTGGCGCGGGGCTGGTCGTGGCCAATCGCGACGATCCCGAAATCTGGCGGCAGGCAATCCTGAAAGCCGGCGATCCGGCGATCCGGGCCCGGTGGCACGAGGCAGCTCTTGCCTACGCCTCGTCAACTCCGCTTACCGGCGGGCTTGAAGCAGCCTGCGACCTGATCGAGGCGTCGCGCCGTAATCGACGTGTCGCTTAGAGCATGATGCCGAAAAGTGTGAAGCGGTTTTCGGGCCACATGCTCTACTTCTTTGATTTGGAGCCGAATGACTTCAGGTAGATTCGATCTGAAATCATCCGGCTCCAGTCCGGTGGTCGGTTTCGATATTGTCGGCTTTAAATCAAATTTTACCGAACGCACGGCATGGCTTGGGCGCCGGCGGATAGTGTCGCCGCCGCGTTTCGCGTAAGGGGTGACGATGCGTATTGTCGGGACGATTCCGCTGGCTGTCGCCGTAAGTCTGCTTGCCGCGCCCGTCGCCCAGGCGGGCGAGGGCAGTTGGATATCCGGCGACTGGTACTTGACGCTCGGCGCCACCGGCCTGGTCGCGCCGAATTTCGAGGGCGGCAAGAAATATATGTTCAGCGCCCAGCCGATCATCTCGCTCGGCAAGGCCGGTCCGCAGGCGCGCTTCACCTCGCGCAACGACAACATCTCGCTGGCGCTGATCGATGACGGTTCCGTTCGCGCCGGCTTGACCGGTAAGTTCATATTCTCGCGCGAAAGCAAGGATGAGCTGAAGGGCCTTGACCCGGTGCGCTTCGGCGGCGAGGTGGGCGGCTTCTTCGAATTCTATCCCTTGGATTGGGTGAGGGCGCGGGCGGAACTGCGGCACGGTATTCGGTCCCATAACGGTTTCGTCGCGGATATCGCCGCGGACGCCTTCTACGACGTCACGCCGACGGTCCGCATTTCCGGCGGCCCGCGCGTCTCCTTCGCTTCGTCCGACTATTTCGACGCCTATTACGGCGTCAACGCCAAGGAAGCGGCGGCCTCGGGCTTGAGCGAGTACCATCCGGGCGGCGGCGTGAAATCGGCGGGCCTAGGCGGCGCGATCACCTGGAAGGTGACCGAACCGATGACCGCGAGTGTCTTCACCGAATATTCGCGCCTGATGGGCCCGGCTGCCGATTCCAGCCTGGTAAAGGAACGCGGCGACCGCAACCAGTGGACCTTCGGTGTGTCGACCACCTACCGCTTCAATTTCACGATGTAGGCCTTTTTTGCAGCTGCCGATCAGACTAGGTTAGGTTCTAGCACGAACAGTCCCACATCGATGCTTCCGGCCCTGAAGCCCGCCTCGCAGTAGGCCAGGTAGTAGTCCCAGAGGCGGCGGAAGCGCTGGTCGAAGCCCATCGCCTGCACCGCTGCCGAACTTTGGCGGAAGCGCTTGCGCCATTCGGCAAGTGTGCGCGCGTAGCTCTCCCCGAAGAGATCAGATGAGACCAGCTTGAGGCCGGCGGCTTGCGCGTGCGCGGCGATCAGCGCCTTGGTGGGCAGCATGCCGCCTGGAAAGACATAGCGTTGGATGAAGTCCGGGTTCCCGCGATAGCTCTCGAAACGAGCCTCATCGATGGTGATGACCTGGAGCACGGCTTTACCGTCAGCTTTAAGCAATTTCCGCAGCTTGTTGAAATAGGTTGGCCAATATTGCTCGCCCACCGCTTCCAGCATTTCGATCGAGACGACGCGGTCGAAGGTGCCTTGGCAGTCGCGGTAATCTTCAAGTTCAAACCGCAACTGGTCGCGCAGATCGCTGTGTTCGGCCGCTCGCCTGGCAAAGGCCAGTTGCTCGGTCGAAAGCGTGATGCCTTTGACCTTTGCACCGGTCCTGGCAAGTCGCATTGCCAGGGTTCCCCACCCGCAACCGATCTCAAGAATATCGGCAGACGGCGGCGAGGACAGGAGTTCCACGATTCGCTCCAGCTTGTTTTCCTGTGCCAGCTCCAGTGTCTCGCGGTCGCTCCGGTAGAGGGCCGCTGAATAGGTCATGCTCGGATCGAGCCACTGCCGGTAGAAGTCATTTCCGAGGTCGTAGTGAAAGGCGATGTTGCGGCGGCTGCCGCGGCGGCTGTTGGCTCGCAGCAGATGGCGGAGCCGGTTGAAGAGCCGGATCGGAAGCAGTCCTGAGATTGCCTGCTCGATTTCGGCAATGTTCACGGCAGCGAGTTCGAGCAAGGCCGGGAGATCAGGGCTTGACCAGTCGCCATCCATATACGCCTCGGCAAAGCCGATGTCCCCGCCCGTCAGCAGACGGCGCAACGCCCGCCAGCGATATAACACCACGGTCGCTTCAGGGCCGGGCATGCCGGTCTGGTGTTGGATGATTGCGCCGCTCGGTGTGCGAACGGCAATCCTGCCCAGCTTCAGGCACCCCAGCAGGCGCTTCAAGAGGCGACCGACCGGAAAACCTGGCCAAAGATCGGTTTTCGTCCTGCTTTCAGTATCCAGTGACATCCGGCTCAGTCTTCCTTTGTGACAGTCTGTGCATGGCGACATGGCTAACGGGGCGGAGGGGCGGGGCAGGCCGCTCGTAAAGTCGCATGCCCTTCGCCCAGAGCAGCAAGGCTTCCCAATGAATGCCGGCGATGACTTTCAGCGTCAGCAGCGGGTAAGCGAAGAAGGCTCTCATCAGCGCGCCATCCGTCAACTCGCGCCGCTTGCCTGAGAAACTGGCGACGATCAGTGGCCCATCGGCGTCGCTGCCGGTTATGTGGATAGCGACGCCTTCGTCAGGCAGCCCAATTCGGAAGCGATAGCCCATTCCCATTGCGATGAAAGGCGAGACGTAAAACCGCTTGTCGCAATGCTGCCTCACGATACCCTCCTCGCCGCCATCGCTAACCGGTATGAGGTAGCTGTGGCGCTGGCCGAAGGTGTTGTTGACCTCGTAAAGGATCGCGGCAAGGTCGCCCTGGCGGTCACGGCAGAAATAGATGCTGAGCGGATTGAACGCGTAACCGAGCATCCGTGGCATCGAGAGCAACTGGATCGAGCCACCGGTTTCGATACCCGCCATTTCCAGCTGACGCTCGACATACACCTTCAGCGATCCATCCGCCCCATCGCCATGATCCTTGTCGAAAAAGCTGAACAGTCCGAAGCGGTTGTGTGACAGCAGGCGCAGGCGTCGGCTCAAGCCGTCGATCTCGTCGAGATCGATCAGGAGGAAGAACATGCGATAATCGAGCCGGTGCCGGCGCGGCTTCAGTCGCTGGTGCATGACGTTGCCGGCATAGAGGGCTGACCGCTGCGCCGACATCAGGCTGCCACCAGATCACGCGGCATGGCGGTATTGGAGAGTTGGATCCTGCCGGACTCATTCGGCACCCTCCAGGGGCGCCGCAGGCCACCCAGTTGCTCTGCGACCGCAAGGCCCGCCTGCAGGCCATCCTCGTGGAAGCCGGCGCCAAAATAGGCCCCACAAAACCACGTGTTCCTGCCGCCCTGGAGAGACCAAAGTTGCTTCTGCGCGCGCATCGCCACGGCATCGAATGCCGGGTGTTCGTAGACTTCGCGGTGTCGCACTGTGCTGGCCTCCGGCTCCACAACAGGGTTGAGCGTGACGAAGAGCTGCCGGTCGTCGGGCAACGACTGCAGTCTGTTCATCCAATACGTCACGGAGAGTTTGCGGGTTTCACCTTGCGTCTCGGTTATATAGTTCCAGCTCGACCAGGCGCGCCTTCTGCGTGGCATCAAGCGTGGGTCCGAATGCAGCACCGCTTCATTGCGGCTGTAGCCGAAGCTCCTGAGCAAGCGAGTTTCATCGTGGCTTGGGTCGGCAAGCATGCGGAGTGCCTGGTCGGCATGCGTCGCGACCACGACGTGGTCGAAGCGGCGCTCTGTGCCTTCATTGTCGGTGAGCCACACCGAGCCGGCCCGTCTGGCGATGGAACGAACGCCGCAGCCCGAGAAAGTGCGGCTTGCGACGTTCCTTGCGAGCCGCTCGACATATTTGCGGCTTCCGCCATCCACCGTGCGCCAGACCGGCCGGCCGGCGAGTTTCAGCAGGCCGTGATTCTCGCAGAATCGAATGAAGGCTGCTGCCGGATAGCTGCCGACTTCGAGCGCCGGCGTCGACCAGATTGCCGCCGCCATCGGATAAAGATGATCTTCGCGAAACGCCACGCCGTACCCCTTGGCATCGAGATATTCCGCAAGGCTGATTTCGCCAATGCGCGCGATATCGTAAGGCGCCTCGCGATAGAAACGCAGTAACTCCCTCAGCATCTGCCAGAACCGCGGACGCCCGACATTCGCCGGCTGCGCAAGCAGCCCGCCCAAGCCCGTGCCAGAATATTCCAGCCGGCCGCCGTCGAGAGAGACTGCGAAGGACATTTCGGAGGCTCTGGTGGGGACGCCCAGATGCTCGAACAGCGCCGTTAGATTGGGGTAGGTGGCCTCGTTGTAGACGATGAAGCCGGTATCGACCGGCGTGCTGCCGGCGTCGATCGTGTTGCTGTGGCCGCCGAGGCGATCATCTGCCTCGAAAAGCGAGACCCTGTGGCGCTTTGAGAGCAGCCACGCCGCGGACAAGCCAGAGATACCGCTGCCGATCACGGCGATATCCATCGTTATGTCGGGGTTGATATGTCGGATCCCGATTGTCATCCGCGCCCTCCGGTCTGCTATGGAAGGGGTTGTGTTCTCCCCCTAAGTTGAACTTCTTACGCAGGACCGGGGATCGCGGATCACCCGAGGGACAAATTTGCGCTGCGTGTGATCCGAAAGGGCTCGCAGCGCGTAACAGGACGCATGAATGCACCGGGTCATTTCTTCAAGGCTGATAGGGTCTACCCCGCCTTCGATCTCGCGGCGGTCGGATCGGCTGTGACCATGGGCAAGGACGATGTCGCTCTGTCGGCGGATGAGGCGAACCGCTTGCTGGTTGCGGTCGCGGCCCAGCGTGACAGGGCCGCCTTCGCAGCGCTGTTTGCGTTCTATGCGCCGCGGGTCAAATCGTTCATGCGCCGGCTGGGGATGAGTCCCTCGGCTGCCGAGGATGTTGCGCAAGAGACCATGCTGCTGGTCTGGAAGAAGGCTTCATATTTCGATCCGTCCCGTGCCGGCGTGTCGACCTGGATATTCACCATCGCGCGCAACGCGCGCATCGACCGGCTGCGCAAGGAAGGTCGGCCCGCGGCCATTGCCAGCGCTTTCGACCCTTCGGACGAACCGGACGCTCCGGTCTCGGGGGAGGCGGCAGTGATGATTGCCGAGCGTGATCAGCGCGTGCGCAAAGCATTAACGCACCTGTCCGAGGAACAGGCCGAGACGCTTCGGTTGTTCTTCTTCAGCGACAAACCTCAATCGGAGATAGCCGGCGAGCTTGGTATTCCTCTCGGCACCGTCAAATCGCGCGTGAGGCTGGCGCTTGGCCGGCTGCGCCAAATTCTGGACGACCTCAAATGATCAAGCATCATCCGAGCGATGAAACGCTGTTCCGTTACGCCGCCGGCACTCTGGAACCCGGGCCCCGCATCGTTGTCGCCGTCCATGTCGGTGGATGCACGGTCTGTGCGGATCGGATCGGCGAATTTGAGGCCGTAAGCGGAACGCTGCTCGAGGAGATCGAGCCAACGGAAATGGAGGCAGATGCGCTCGATCGCGTCATGGCCTTGGTCGATGCCGACGGGGACGGCCGGCCTAAGGCCGCGGCAACCCCTGGCCGTCCTCGCGCCGATGTCGGCATCCGATTGCCCGAGGTCCTTGACGACTGCGGAATCGGGCCATGGCGTTGGATCGGGCCCGGGGTGCGCTGGAGTCGCGTTACGTTGCCGGGCGACGTCGACGCCAATGTCATGCTCTTGAAGGTCGCTGCAGGGCGCAAGCTGCCCGAGCACACGCATGTGGGTTACGAATACACGCAGGTGCTCAAAGGAGCGTTCTCCGACGCGCGAGGCCGCTACGGCCCGGGTGACCTGGATGAGGCCGATGACGATGTACAGCATCAGCCCATCGTCGACGAGGACGGTGAATGCATTTGCGTTGCCGCGGTTGAAGGCCAGACGAAGTTGCGGGGTCTCTTCGGCAGGCTGATTCAGCCTCTCTTCGGCTGATCGCGCCCATGGGCATCGTCCCGGCCATGGTTCTTGCGGCGATGGGCCTTGCCATGACCATGGCGACAGCCTGCCTGATCGCGATCAGCACCGGGAGGTCGGGGTGGATCGATGCGATCTGGTCCTTCGCAGTCGGCACATTCGGTGCCCTGGCCGCTCTAATGGTGTCATTGGACGGCGACAATCACCAGCGCCAATGGCTGGTCGCCATTATCGCGCTCGCCTGGTCGCTTCGGTTGGGTTTCCACATTGCGATCAGGACCTTAACCGACGATCGTGAAGATCCGCGCTACGGCCAGCTCAAGCAGGAGTGGGGCGACGCCTTCCGCGGGCGGCTCTTCTGGTTCCTCCAGATCCAGGCAGGCGCCGCGTTCCTGCTGGTAATGTCCATAATGGCGGCCGCGCACAATCCGGCGCCGGGACTCGGCCTGGCTGACTGGTTCGGCGTTGCGCTGATAGTGGCGGCAATTGGCGGCGAAGCGCTGGCCGACCGTCAACTGCGAGGCTTCCGGGTCGATCCCGCCAACGAGGGCGAGGTATGCGATATCGGCCTTTGGGGGCTATCCAGGCACCCCAATTACTTCTTCGAATGGCTCGGCTGGACGGCATACACGGTAATCGCCGTTGGTTATCCGGTTACCCATGCCTGGGGCTTCGTGGCCCTCGCGGGGCCTGTGCTCATGTACTGGCTGCTGGTTCATGTCTCCGGGATCCCGCCGCTCGAAGCGCACATGCTGCGCTCGCGTGGCGATCGGTTCCGTAGCTACCAGGCGCGCGTCAATGCCTTCTGGCCGGGCGCGCCAAAGAAGGCGGTTGTCGAAGAAGGGAGATGACGTTGGGCTTGATCTCATCTGCCATACAGGCCGTCGAGCGAACACCGATCCCTGATAGCGCGACCCGCTTTGGCATCGGGGTCCTTGTCGGAAGGACGAGGCGGCGCCTGGCAAGGGCAGAATCCGTCGATGAAAAGCGCTTCGCCGCCGACATGATGCGCTATTCGATCGCGGAGCACACGGCAGCTGCAAACGAACAGCACTACGAACTTCCACCCGAATTCTTCGCCCTGACACTTGGCCCCAAGCGCAAATATTCCTGCTGCCTTTACCGGACCGGCAACGAGACGTTGGCTGAAGCCGAAACAGCCGCGCTGGAGCAGACCGTCGAGAATGCCCGGCTTCGCGACGGCCAGTCGATCCTTGAGCTCGGCTGCGGTTGGGGTTCTTTGACGTTGTTTATGGCGGAGCGGTTTCCGGCTTCACGCGTCGTGGCCGTATCAAATTCGGCCCCGCAGCGCCTGCATATCCAGGCCGAAGCGGCGGCGCGGGGCCTTGGGAATGTCGAGGTCATAACTGCCGATATGAATGCGTTTGAGCCGCAGGGCCAGTTCGACCGAGTCGTCTCGGTCGAGATGTTCGAGCATATGTCGAACTGGCGCGACCTGCTGGCGCGTATCCGGACTTGGTTGGCGCCGGAGGGGCGGCTGTTCATCCATGTCTTCAGCCATCGCGACAGCCCTTATCGTTTCGACCATCATGACGATGCCGATTGGATCGCCAAACACTTCTTCACTGGCGGAATCATGCCGAGCCACGGCTTGATAGGCCATTTCCCGGACTGCTTTACGATCGAGGACGACTGGCGTTGGAGCGGCTTGCACTACGCGAGAACGGCGCGCCATTGGCTGGCCCGATTCGACGACAACCGTGATCGGATCGGCGAAATCTTGTCTGGCGTCTACGGTGCCGATGCAGCGCTTTGGAGGCGCCGCTGGCGGCTGTTCTATCTGGCCACGGAGGGGCTGTTTGGCCACGCACAGGGCAGGGAATGGGGCGTAAGCCACTATCTGCTGCGGCCGGGCGGCTGACATGGGTTGGCTGGTGCGCCTGTGGCGCCGGGTCGCCGACTATGCCGCGCATGAGGATCCGCTGACCAACGCAGCCAATTGGGTGGCTGTTGTCGTCGCCTGGAACCAGCCCTTTTATCCTCTTTACCTTTGGGCGGTCGTCGGTGGTGACAAGGTCTGGCCGGCTTTCCTGACCTTCCTGTCGACGCCCCTCTTCCTTGCGGTTCCTGCCGTCGCGAAACGCCATTCGCTCGTGGCGCGCATGATGCTGCCGGTAACCGGCATCGCCAACGGTATTTTAAGCGCCAAGGCGTTTGGTGTCGCGTCGGGGGTCGAGATTTTCCTCCTCCCCTGCGCGTTGCTGGGCGCAGCGCTGTTCAGGCCGAGAGAGCGGGCGGCGGGGCTGGTCGTAATCGCGCTCAGCGCCGCGGCCTACCTCGTTCCGGCGCACGTCTTCGGCCAGGCGCTCGCCGAATACACCGCCACCGACAACAGCGGCATGGCCGGCCTGAACGCCGCGAGTGCCGCGGTGCTTGTCGTATTCATCGGCCTGCTGTTGTCGGGCGCAGTCGCGACGTTGGAAGGGCGCGGCATCACGCGCCGCGAAGAAAATAGCGGGTCAACAAAAAGCCCAGAATTGCCGCCGTCGCGCTGAGCAGCGAGCCCCAACAGATATCAGCCACCGTAATAATCGTCGGCCAGCCGCGTATTGTAGCCTGGTTGGTGAGATCGTAGGTCGCGTAGGCGAAGAATCCGTAGAGCGCCCCATAAAGCGCGGCCGTCGTCCATCTGCCGCTTGAGAAGGCCGGCGCCGTCGCGAAAATGACGAGACCTGCGATATAGATCAGGTAGAAAGCCACGGCCGGGACAGGATTGAATGTGTCGACCAGGATGTCGCCCAAATACCGCCGGTAGAGGCGCTGCGACATTGTTGTTAGCCATACCGCGTCGATCGCCAGGAACGCGATCAGTGTGGTTGCGTAGGCCACGGCATATCGCATCATGAAACCTTCCTTTCGCTGCTGGAGCCCGCGGCCCTGTCCTTCATCGACTGATAAATGATCAATGCCCTGTCGCGGGCCGCGCCGTGGTCGACAATGGGATTCGGGTAGGTCTTGCCGAGTTCGATGTTCTTGCCTCTCAGCAGCGATGCGGGCGCTTCCCATGGCCGGTGGATGTAGCGGTCTGGCAACTCGGCGATCTCCGGCAGGTAACGACGGACATACTCGCCGCGAGGGTCGAACTTTTCGCCCTGCAGAACCGGGTTGAAGATCCGGAAATAGGGAGCGGCGTCGGCGCCTGATCCGGCGACCCACTGCCAGCCAGCCGGGTTGTTGGCAGGGTCCGCGTCGACCAGCGTGTCCCAGAACCACCTTTCGCCATGCCGCCAGTCGATCACGAGATCCTTGATCAGGAAGGATGCCGCGATCATTCGGACGCGGTTGTGCATCCAGCCCGTGCGCCACAATTCGCGCATGCCGGCGTCCACGATCGGATAGCCGGTCAGCCCGCGTTGCCATGCCCGCAGTGCCCGCTCGTCCTCGCGCCACGACATTGCGTCGAACTCCGGCCGGAAGTTGCGCTCGGCCAGGTCGGGATTGTGAAACAGCAAATGATAGGAGAATTCTCGCCAGCCGATCTCTGAACGGAACTTGGAGGCTCCTGAGCTTTTCGATCTGCGCAGGCTGGCGAATATCTGGAACGGCGTGATTTCCCCGAAGGCGAGATGCGGGGACAGCCGCGACGTCGCAAGCTGGCTCGGAAAGTCGCGTCGGCGCTCATAGCCGCCAAGATCGCGTTCGACGAACTCGCGAAGCCTGGCTTGGGCACCTTCTTCCCCGGGTGTCCATGTCTCGCGCAAACCTGTCGCCCAGTCGGGTTTGGCCGGCAGCAGGTCAAGCTCGCTCAATCGCACGCCGCCCAGATCACCCCGCCATCCGTCGATCGCCCTCGGCCGATCGATCGGATCGCGGATATGCACCTTCTCCGCCATCGCCTTCCAAAATGGCGTGTAGACTTTGTAGGACCCTCCCGAACCGGTCTTTAGAAGCGACGGTTCGTGCAGCAGCGCACCGTCGAAGCTCTGTGCCGTGAGGCCCTTTTCGCGCAGCTCCGTTTTCAGCTCGGCATCGACCGCCACCCCGGAAGGGTCATAGCGCCGGTTCCAAAGCACGCAATCCGCCTGGCTGGCGGCAATCGCCTTGTCGATAACCTCGCCGGTGCGTCCGCGCGCCAGAAACAGTTTCACCCCAGCCTCGCCCAGCCGACGGCCAAGGGCCTCAAGCGAGTGATGCAACCACCAGCGGCTGGCCGCTCCCATCGCCCTTGTATCCTTGGCCTGCTCGTCGAGAATATAGAGCGCCACCACCGGAGCACCGCGATCGGCCGCCGCCGCGAGCGCGGCGTTGTCGTCTATGCGAAGATCGCGCCGGAAAAGGACGACCGTTGGTGCTGGGGCTTTCCGGCTCATTGTGTCTCGCCGGTCACTTCGCCGGCGTCCAGCGCACGTCCTTGCAAATCAGGCCTGCGGCTATGCAACCCCGCGTGGTGAGACCGCCATTCGTCACCTTCAACGTCATTGAATAGGTCTGGTTTCGCTTCGGGTCGTAAGCCTTTCCGGCAAGCGTCCCTCGTGACGCGGCTTTCAACGTCATAACCAGCTTGTCGCCGGGCTCCTCGCCCTTGCTTGTGTCACGAATCCATAGATTCGTGGCGCATAACTGCTGCCCGCACGGCGCGATTGAAACCTTGGCGTTGCCGTCGTCGCGCATCCAAACTCCACGACTGTCCGAGAATGCATCGGCATTTGCTGCCGATGCGACGAGCATGGCACACAGGAATGCGGTCTTCCCTTGCATTGGCGCGTTCTCCGCTCGCTGATAGCTTCTGGTGGTTCTACGACTCCGGAGCACGTTCGGATCACCTCGATACTGAACAGCGCTATCGGCACCGGCGGTGAATGCCGCGCTTTTTCGACGGCGCGGCTTCATGGCTCGAAATCCGTGCTTTATTCCTGCCGCGCCATCCGCTAAAAGCCACGCCATGACGAGCTTTTCGCGTCTTTTCGCGATCGCGATACGAATTACGGGCCCGGTGTTCCGGGCGGCCTGAGCGCCGCTGGAGCCGCCGGGAGTTTTCGCGCGCGCCCCTCGCGCTTTTCAAGAAAATCAACGCATATCGCCCAAAAGTGGGCTCCGGTTTTGGGAAAGCGATATGCGTCAGCTAAGACTTCAACGCCCGGGCTTTCATGCCTTCGGGTAACGCAGATGGCAGATCAATGACCGATACCCCGATGACCGACACTGCTGAAACGATCGACTATTCCAAAACGCTCTATTTGCCGCAGACGGATTTCCCGATGCGTGCCGGCCTGCCCGAGAAGGAACCCGGCCTGGTCAAGCGCTGGCAGGACATGGACCTTTACAAGAAACTGCGCGAGGAGGCAGCCGGCCGCGAGAAATTCGTCCTGCATGACGGTCCGCCCTACGCCAACGGCAACATCCATATCGGCCATGCGCTGAACAAGATCCTCAAGGACGTCATCAACCGCTCCTTCCAGATGCGCGGCTACGACGCCAACTACGTGCCGGGCTGGGACTGCCATGGCCTGCCGATCGAATGGAAGATCGAGGAGCAGTACCGCGCCAAGGGCAAGAACAAGGACGAGGTCCCGGTCAACGAGTTTCGCAGGGAATGCCGCGATTTCGCCCAGCACTGGATCAAGGTTCAGGGTGGCGAGTTTCTGCGTCTCGGCGTCATCGGCGATTTCGACAATCCCTACACGACCATGGCCTATCACGCCGAGTCGCGCATCGCAGGCGAATTGCTGAAATTCGCCATGTCGGGCCAGCTCTATCGCGGCTCGAAGCCGGTGATGTGGAGCGTCGTCGAACGCACCGCGCTGGCCGAGGCGGAGGTCGAATATCAGGACTATGAGAGCGACACGATCTGGGTGAAATTCCCGGTCGCAAGTCTCGCCCAACCGGTCGCTGGCGCCGCGCCTGCGCTGGACGAGGCCGCGCTGGATCTCGTCGAGGCGCATGTCGTCATCTGGACGACAACGCCTTGGACCATCCCCGGCAACCGCGCCGTGAGCTATTCGCCGCGCATCGCCTATGGCCTCTATGAGGTGACGGCGGCCGAGAACGCCTTCGGCCCGCAGCCCGGCGAGAAGCTGATCTTCGCCGACGCGCTGGCCGAGGAATGCGCCGCCAAGGCCAAGGTCACCTTGACTCGACTTCATAGCGTCCCGGCTCAACAGCTTGGAAGCCTTACGCTTTCGCATCCTTTCAAGGGCCTCGGCGGAGGCTACGGGTTCCCGGTGCCGATGGTTGCCGGCGAGCATGTCACCGATGATGCCGGCACCGGCTTCGTCCACACCGCGCCCGGCCATGGCCGCGAGGACTTCGACGCCTGGATGGAGGCGGCCGCCGACCTTCGGGCGCGCGGCGTCGATACCACGATCCCGTTCACGGTCGACGATGCCGGTTTCTTCACCAAGGACGCGCCGGGCTTCGGCCCCGGGCGCGAGGGTGGCGCGGCGCGCGTCATCGACGACAACGGCAAGAAGGGCAACGCCAATCAGGCGGTCATCGACGAACTGATCAAGCGCAACGCGCTCTTCGCGCGCGGCCGGCTGAAGCACAGCTATCCGCATTCCTGGCGCTCGAAGAAGCCGGTCATCTTCCGCAACACGCCGCAATGGTTCGTCTATATGGACAAGGACCTCGGCGACGGCACGACGCTGCGCAGCCGCGCGCTGAAGGCGATCGACGACACGCGTTTCGTGCCGGCGGCCGGCCAGAACCGCATCCGCGCCATGATCGAGGAGCGCCCGGACTGGGTGCTTTCGCGCCAGCGCGCCTGGGGCGTGCCGATCGCGGTCTTCGCCGACGAGGACGGCAATGTGCTGAAGGACGAGGCCGTCAACCAGCGCATCATGGACGCTTTCGAGAAGGAAGGCGCCGACGCCTGGTTCGCCGACGGCGCCAAGGAACGTTTCCTCGGCAATCACGATGCCTCGAAATGGCACCAGGTGATGG
>RXJA01000616.1 GCA_003963455.1 Hyphomicrobiales bacterium | reverse complement strand
GGTGCGGCCGGATCGCCCTGCCCTGCCGGACGGCACGCCGGCCGAGGACAAGATCGCGGCCATCGGCATTCGGCTCAGGCGCTGGGTAAGCTTCCACGGCATCGCCATCAATGTCGAACCGGACCTCGGCCATTTCGGCGGCATCGTGCCCTGCGGCGTCTCAGACCACGGCGTGACCAGCCTGGTCGACCTCGGCCTGCCGGTCACCATGGCCGACCTCGACCTGGCGCTAAAAGCCGCTTTCGAGGATGTCTTTGGACCTGCTGCGATTCCAGTCGCAGAGCCGTCCCGCAAGGCAGGTTAGGCCGGCGCTACATCAACTGTGCCGAGGCCCACAGCATGCCGTAGCCATGGATGGCAAAGACGGCAAGCAGCGCGCCGGCCATGGCCAGACGGTCGAAAGGCTCGATCGGCTTCAGCTCGTGACGCGGCTTAACGCCGCTTCCCATCGTGATCAGGCTGAGGATCGAGAACACCGCGCCCGCGATCAGCAGGAAGCTCGGCGAAAAGCCGGCCCGCCAGCCGAGCGCAAGAAGCGCAGACAGCAGCAAGAAGGACGCCAGCGCGAGTGCTGCCGGACCCGGGCAGATCTGGCGCAGCACCTGGCCGCCGTCGAATTTCCACACCGGCACCAGATTGGCGATGTTGAACAGCGACGCGCAGCCGGCGAGCGTTGCCAGCAGCATGGCGGCCAAGCGATGTCCTTCGGCATGGGCGAAGCCGCTGGCGGCGATCAGCACCGGCACCAGGAACGCGGAAAAGCCGGCGCCCATGAGCGCCACGAACGCGACCTCGAATCGGCTGTCATAGGGCCTCCCGCCTATCGCAATGCCACCAAGCAGCGGAATGAAGATCATCCGCGCTCGACGATGCCCAGTCAGCCGGAAGGCCGCCATGTGGCCGAGCTCATGCAGGGCGACCACCGAGGTCAGGATCGCGGCCAGGGCGAAGCCGCCGATATTGAGACCGAAGAACGGCCAAAGGATCAGGGCCGAAAGCACGGCGAAGCCGATCTGGCTCAGCGGATGCTCGAACCAGCCGCCCTTGCGATAGGTGCCGGTAGCCGACCAGACGTCAAGCTTGCCGAGTTCGCGGCGCATGGCGAAGAAGCGGAAGATCAGGAACGCGACGCCGCGATAGCGGTCGGTCTGGGTCAGCGTGACCCGCGTGGCACCGCCCTCGGAGGCAAGCTCGGCGGTCTCGCGATAATTCGCCCAGAACGACGGATCGAGCGCCGTGTCCTCGACGACCGTCATCGAAAAGTAGCTACCCTCCCTCACATCCGCGAACCGCGCCTTGCGTTCGATCGGCCGGCCATCCCGTCCCTCCCAGGACAGTTTGATCAGCGCGGTCCCCTCGCTGTCCGGAGGTTCGGCGGAAAGGATCGCGCCGGACCAGCCGGCATCGCCGCCCAAGGGCCACAGCGCCTGCCAGAGGCGATTGCGGTCGGCCTTGATAACGCGGCTGACCGTCACCGTGCGCGATCCGAGCGGCACGGTCATCAGAAGAAAGATCAGTCCGAGATTGCCGGCCACGAGGGTGACCGTGACGATGACCGACACTGCCTTGGCTCCCCTTTTTCGGGCTCCCTGCCTTGAAGGACCAGCCTAGCGGCGGCGCGGCCAAGAAAGACTTAACAAAGGGCGGGCTCTTGCCCGTCCCAAACATGGGCGAGCCCTTGCTCGTCCCAAGACGGGCTCTTGCCCATCCCCGGCGGGCTCATGCCCGCCCGAACAACGGTCGGGCCTTTGCCCGTCCGGTACTGCGGCAAGGCCGCCTGATCACATGGCGCCGATCCAGATCGCCATGGAAACGAGGAAGGTGCTCATGCAAACCAGCGAGACGACATCCTGAACCAGATCAGACATAACTCTCTCCGTTGTTGGTATGTTCGTAATTTGTTCTAATTTTGTTCGAATGTCAACGACCGTCTTGGCGCGAAGACGGGCAGAGAATTTTGCACAGTAAATGAGAGGTTAATCGCTCGCTGCGAGGAAGGCGCTATGCTGCGCGACGCTATCGGTTGCCGACCGCCGCGCCCAACGTGCTGGTGTACATCTGCTGTCTTGGCGGCAGGAGCGCCCGAAGCCTACGACTGCGGACAGCCACAGGTCTCCCGGTTGAAGCCTTGGACACACCGGTACGAGCCGCCATGCGGGCAACCGAAAAGCAGGGAGTAAGCGGTCGATAATGCGACCGCCAGGAACAACAGCACGACAATCCCGAGAATGACCTTTTTCACGTCGGCCTCCGACCGGCGAGCGGTCGCATTCTATCACGTTCGTGACGGGGCGCGTCGCGCTGACAAACGTTGCTGTCCAAAGCGGGCTCCAGGCCCGTTAGGCAGATTGTCGGCCTGGCGTCAGAGAGGCACGACCTTGCCCTCGGCCAGCGTCACCCGCCGGTCCATGCGCCCTGCGAGCTCGTGATTGTGGGTGACGATCAGCGCCGCCAGCCCTGACTGCCGGACCAGCGCTTCGAGTGCGTCGAAGACATAGGAGGCGGTCGTCGGATCGAGATTGCCGGTCGGCTCGTCGGCCAGAAGCACCAGCGGCGCGTTGGCGACCGCGCGGGCAATCGCGACACGCTGCTGCTCGCCGCCCGAAAGCTCGGCCGGCCGGTGCTGCGCGCGCTTGCCGATCTGCATATAGTCGAGAAGCTGCGCCGCCCGTTCCGAAGCGTCCTTTGGCGACAGCCCCTTGATAAGCTGGGGCATCATGATGTTCTCGAGCGCCGTGAACTCGGGCAACAGGTGGTGGAACTGATAGACGAAGCCGACATCGTTGCGGCGGATCGCGGTGCGCTCATCGTCCGACAGCCGGCCACAGGCACGGCCGGCGAGGATGACGTCGCCCGCATCGGGCCGCTCCAACAGGCCGGCCGTGTGCAGCAGGGTCGACTTGCCGGTGCCCGACGGCGCCACCAGCGCCACCATCTCGCCGCGCCGCAGCGAAAAGTCGGCGCCGTTCAGAATGGTGAGCTTGCGCGGCCCCTGGACATAGTGCCGCTCGACGCCCTTCAGCTCGATAATGGCTTCGGCCATCACTCGTACCTCAAGGCTTCGACCGGATCGAGCCGGGCGGCTCGCCAGGCCGGAAACACCGTCGCGATGAAGGACAGGCCAAGCGCCATGATGACGACATAGGTCGTCTCGCGCGGGTCCATCTTCGCCGGCAGTTGGCTGAGGAAATAGAGCTCCGGGTTGAACAGGATCCTGCCGGTCATCCAGGAGAAGAACTGGCGGATCGATTCGATATTGAGGCAGATCACGACGCCGAGC
>RXJA01000128.1 GCA_003963455.1 Hyphomicrobiales bacterium | reverse complement strand
GGCGCGCTGAAGCGCATGATCGCCGGCATGCAGATCTTCGTCACCGAGGCGTCCGGGCCGGGCGTCATCGCCTTCAGCCGCGACGGGCCGGGCCACATCGTGCCGATCCATCTCCGGCGCGGCGAGGAGATCCAGGTGCGCGAGCATCAGTTCCTGGCCGCCACCGCCAGTGTCGACTACACCTTCGAGCGGTTGCGCGGGCTGGGAACGATGCTGTTCGGGCAAAGCGGCTTTTTCATCGATCGTTTCCGTGGCGAGACCGGCGACGGCATCGTCTGGCTGCACGGCTACGGCAATGTCTTTGAAAAGGTGCTGGCACCCGGCGAAACCATCGACGTCGAGCCCGGCGGCTGGCTGTTCAAGGATGCTTCGGTGAAGATGGATACCAGGATCGACCGGCTTTCCAGCGGCTTCTTCGGCGCCAACATGAATTTCGTCGTCAATCGCTTCACCGGGCCGGGCCGCGTCGGCATCCAGTCGATGTATCTGCACATGCCGTCGGAAGAATAGGCTGAGCAACCCAGGGAACCGAAGCGGGCGGGCAAGGCGACCCGCCTTGGCCTCCGTCCGGAGTTGAGCCACTCCATCAAGTCAGATGGAGCGCAGCGGCGGCGACAGTTCGCGCATCAGCAGCTGGAGTTCGCGCTGGTCGCCGGTGCCGGTCTTGTCGAAGATGGTCGCCAACTGCGACTTGACCGTCCCGTCCGAGACGCCGCCGGCGGCCGCGATCTCGCGGCGCGTCAATCCGGCGGCGACATGGCCGGCGACGCGCTTTTCCGCAGGCGTCAATCCGAACAGCGCGGCGATCGCCTCCAGCGCCGGCATGGACGACTTGCCCGCCGGCGCGATGAAGATCGCCGCGGCGGCGCGCTGCGAAATACGCGCCGAGATTTCACGCCGCGCCAGCGGCATGACATGGGCGACGGCGGGCGCGACCGCCTGGACCAGCGGGACACTGATGCCGGCCGGTCCAAGCGCGAATTCGTCGCGCATGCCGAGTTGCACGGCGCGGCCGATCGCGGCGTTGGCCGCCATATAGGCGAATGAGAGCTGGCCGCGCGTGCACGAAACAGAGCCGCTATCGGCAAGCAGCGCCTCGGCCGCGGGATTGGCAAAGATGATCTGCATATCGTCGGCGACGATCAGCACCGGATGGTCGAGGCTTTCGAGGATCGACTGGAAGATCTCCGCCTTGCGCCTTTCGGCCTCGAAAAGGTCGCCGATGGTGACCGCGCGGCGCACATGCGGCGCGAGCTGGGACATCAGTTCCAGGTCCTCGGTCGTGATCTGGCGCCGGTCCTTGTCCGTCACCACCATCAGGGTGCCGATACGGCTTGGCTGCTTCATCAGGGCGACCCAGAAGAAGTCGTCCAGTCGGTTCGGCTCGACCCATTCGCGCACGATGCGGCTTTCGATCCAGTTCTGACGGGCATCGGGACCTTGCAGCGCGTAAAAGCCGTCGACCGTGAGCGGCTGGTCGATCTCCATTCTGGGCACGGCCGTGAAGAAGGGGACATCCGCGCCGTAGTCGCGCTGCAACGGCTCGAGCAGGGCCGGATCGCCGCAGGAAATCGAGAACCGCGCGGCATTTGCGGCGGTGTCGACCACCGCCAGCATGGCCAACTGACCCATGGCGATCCGGCAGATCGCTTCGAGCGTCGGCCGCCAGCGATCGAGATCGGCGATCGAATCGTAGATTGCCTCGACGATCTGCGGCAGCGCGCGATTGATCGTGCCGGGTAGCGCGGACATAGCCCCTCTCGTGCCGCCATTGAGCTGACGCAGTGTTAGGTTCCACAATAACTCTGCGTAAGGTCGCACACAACCGGCGGGTGCGTTCTGCGTCTGTGAATTGTATCACGCAGTCCGTGGGCGTGACCTGATTGCATCACGCCGCGCGCCCCGCCGATCGGGCGGGGGTTGCTCAGGCGGAGGGAATTTCCACATTGTCGATCAGGCGCGTCGTGCCGAGCCAGGCCGCGGCGAGCAGGCGGCCGTCGTGGCCTTGCTGCCAGGGTCCGAGCGTGACGCTCGCGCGGGCGGCGACATAGTCGACCTTTTGGAAACCCGCCGAGACAAGGGCCTTCGCGGCGGCATCGACGGCGCCGGCTTCGTCGGCCCCGTCCGAAAGCACCGCCGCCGCGCCGCGCAGAATCACGTTGAGCTTGCGCGCGGTGTCGAGCTCGGCCTTGCCAAGATAGGCATTGCGCGACGACATGGCGAGGCCGTGGGCGTCGCGCACGGTAGGCGCGCCGATGATCTCGACGGGCAGGTCGAGATCGCGGCAGAGCTGCCTGACGACGCAAAGCTGCTGGTAGTCCTTCTCGCCGAACACGGCGCAATCGGGCGCCGCCTGCAGGAAGAGCTTGGCCACGACGGTCGCGACGCCATCGAAGAAATTCGGTCTGAAATCCGTCTCGAGACCCGAGGAGGGGCCGCCCACCGAGATCTTCGTGGCGAAACCGGCGGGGTACATCTCACTCACCCCCGGCGTGAAGGCGAGATGCGCGCCCGCTTCCCGCAACCGATCGAGATCGCGCGCGAGCTGGCGCGGATATTTGTCGAGGTCTTCGGTCGGCGCGAACTGCGTCGGGTTGACGAAGATCGAGACGACGCAGCGATCTGCCCGTCCCAGCGCGATCCTGACCAGCGAGATATGGCCGTCATGCAGCGCCCCCATGGTCGGCACCATGGCGACCCTGAGGCCGGCCCGCCGCCAGTCCCGGACTTGCGCGCGAAGGGCGCTGACGCTGTCGACGACGATTGGAGCGTTCATGGCTCGTCTTTGGCTGGAGCCGTCGTGAAGACGTGGTCGGGACCGGGGAAGGCGCTGCCGCGCACCTCGGCGGCGTAGCGCGCCGCCGCGTCCGCGATCACGCCGCGCAAATTGGCGTATTCCTTGACGAATTTCGGCACGCGATCGACAGTCATGCCGACCATGTCGTCGATGACCAGGATCTGGCCGTCGCAGTCGGCGCTTGCGCCGATGCCGATCGTCGGTATCGAAATATGACGGGTCAGCTCGGCGGCCACGGCCTCCATCGTGCCTTCGATGACGACGGAAAAGGCGCCGGCTTTTTCCACCGCCTCGGCATCGCGGGACAGGGCCGCGATATTGTCCTTGGTCCGGCCCTTGATCTTGTAGCCGCCGTCCTTCTCCACCGACTGCGGCTGCAGCCCGATATGGCCCATGACCGGTATTCCTTCGGCGACGATCGCCGCGATCTGGGCGGCCATGTCGACACCGCCTTCAAGCTTCACCGCCTGGCAGCCTGTTTCGTTCACTATCCGCCTTGCCGACATCGCGGCTTGCTCCGGCGAGGCCTCATAGCTGCCGGCCGGCATGTCGAC
>RXJA01000629.1:3314-3385 GCA_003963455.1 Hyphomicrobiales bacterium | reverse complement strand
CGCCCAGCGAATGCCCGACCACGACTGGCCGGTCGAGCCGCAGGCGCCGGATCAACCCGGCCATGTCCTTA
>RXJA01000629.1:0-3264 GCA_003963455.1 Hyphomicrobiales bacterium | reverse complement strand
CAGACCATGCGCCTCGCGGCAGCGCTCGACGAAGGCCACCGCATCGCGCGGCTCGATACCGGCCTTTTGCGGTTCGGAGCCAGTGTTGACCTGGACATAGAGTTTCAGCGTCCGGCCTTGCCTGGTCATTTCCTTGGCGAGCTCGGCGGCGATCTTCTCGCGGTCGACCGTCTCGATGACATCGAATAGCGCCACCGCTTCCTTGGCCTTGTTGGACTGCAGCGGGCCGATCAGGTGGAGCTCCAGATCGGGAAATGCCTCTTTCAGCGCCGGCCATTTGCCTTGCGCTTCCTGCACCCGGTTCTCGCCAAAGACGCGCTGGCCCGCCTCGATGACCGGGCGGATATCCTCTGCCGCGAAGGTTTTTGATACCGCGACCAGCGTGACTGCACCGGGCTCGCGTTTGGCCTCGCGTTCGGCGCTTGCGATCTTCGCCTTGACCGCGTGAAGCTGCTCTACGGCGCTCGTCATGCCTATATCCTGCCTATAGTTTTCATGCCCACGCCGGCCTGTCGCAGTTGACGGGTTCGGCAATCCATGGTGAACACCGCGACGACATTGTCTCGGCTGCCGGCCTAGGCGTGTCGATATTCAGGTGATGCCGGCCCGCAAATGCCGGTTTCCTGCGTTTCCGGTGCTCACGTACATCAAGTACGCTCCGCTCCGGTTCTCGGAACCCGCCATTTTCGGCTCGGCCTGACCTGAATATCGACACGCCTTAATCCAGCACCGCGCACCTGCTTTTAAGTGAAAAACATCCGATGGCAACCGAACGTTACAATCCGCGCACGTCAGAGCCCAAATGGCAGAAGGCCTGGGCCGAAAAGAAGCTGTTCGAGGCCAGGAACGACGATCCGAAGCCGAAATATTACGTGCTCGAGATGTTCCCCTATCCGTCGGGCAAGATCCATATCGGCCACACCCGCAATTACACGATGGGCGACGTGGTGGCGCGCTACAAGCGCGCCAAGGGCTTCAACGTGCTCCACCCGATGGGCTGGGACGCCTTCGGCATGCCGGCCGAGAACGCCGCCATGCAGAACAAGGTCCATCCCAAGGACTGGACCTACGAAAACATCGCCGTCATGCGCGAGCAGCTCAAGATGATGGGCCTGTCGCTCGACTGGGCGCGCGAGTTCGCCACCTGCGACGTCGACTACTACCACCGCCAGCAGATGCTGTTCCTCGACTTTGTCGAGAAGGGGCTGGTGACGCGCAAATCCTCCAAGGTCAACTGGGATCCTGAGGACATGACGGTGCTCGCCAACGAGCAGGTCATCGACGGCCGCGGCTGGCGTTCGGGCGCGCTGGTCGAGCAGCGCGAGCTGACGCAGTGGTTCTTCAAGATCACCGACTTCGCGCAGGACCTCTTGGACTCGCTCGACCTGCTCGACGAATGGCCGGAGAAGGTCAAGCTGATGCAGCACAACTGGATCGGCCGCTCGGAAGGGCTGCTGATCCGCTGGCCGCTGGCCGCATCCGTTGGCGATATGCATGAGCTGGAAGTCTACACGACCCGGCCCGACACGATCTTCGGCGCTTCCTTCATGGCGGTCGCGGCCGACCACCCGCTGGCGAGGAAAGCCGCCGAGGGCAATGTCGAGCTGGCGAAGTTCATCGAGGAGGTGCGCCACATGGGCACCTCGGTGGCGGCGCTGGAGACGGCCGAGAAGAAGGGCTTCGATACCGGTATCCGCGTCGTCCATCCGTTCGACGAGAACTGGACGCTGCCGGTCTATGTCGCCAATTTCGTGCTGATGGAATACGGCACCGGCGCCATCTTCGGCTGCCCGTCGGGCGACCAGCGCGACCTCGATTTCGCCAACAAATACGGCCTGCCGGTGATCCCGGTGGTGATGCCGGCAGACGGCGACGCCAAGACCTTCCAGGTCATCGAGGAGGCCTATGTCGACGATGGCGTGATGATCAACTCGCGCTTCCTCGACGGCATGAAGCCGCAGAAAGCTTTCGACGAGGTGGCGAAGCTGCTGGAAGCGAGGACGATCGGCAACCGGCCGATGGCGGAGCGCAAGGTGAATTTCCGCCTGCGCGACTGGGGTATTTCGCGCCAGCGCTACTGGGGCTGCCCGATCCCGATGATCCATTGCGAGGCCTGCGGCGTGGTGCCGGTGCCGAAGGCCGACCTGCCGGTGAAGCTGCCCGACGACATCGAGTTCGACCGTCCGGGCAATCCGCTCGACCGGCATCCGACCTGGCGCCATGTGAAGTGCCCGCAATGCGGCCGCGACGCGCGGCGCGAGACCGACACGATGGACACCTTCGTCGATTCGTCCTGGTATTTCGCGCGTTTCACCGCACCCTGGGCGAACGAGCCGACCGAGCCGAAGGCAGCCGACGAATGGCTGGCCGTCGACCAGTATATCGGCGGCATTGAGCACGCGATCCTGCATCTGCTCTATTCGCGCTTCTTCACCCGTGCCATGCGCGAAACCGGTCACCTCAATCTGGCCGAGCCGTTCAAGGGCCTGTTCACGCAAGGCATGGTGGTGCACGAGACCTACCGTGTCGGCGGTTCTTCGACCAACGGTCGCTGGCTGTCGCCGCCTGAGGTCAGGCTCGAGGACGCCGGCGGCAAGCGCCGCGCCGTCGAGATCGCCACCGGCGAGGAGGCGACGATCGGCGCGCTGGAGAAGATGTCGAAGTCGAAGAAGAACACGGTGAGCCCGGAAGAGATCACCGACGGCTACGGCGCCGACACGGCGCGCTGGTTCATGCTGTCGGACTCGCCGCCGGAGCGCGACGTCGAATGGACCGACGATGGCGCCGCCGGCGCGCACCGCTTCGTGCAGCGCATCTGGCGTCTTGTGCAGATCGCGGCCGAAGAGCTTTCCGGCGTGAAGCCGGCGATGGCGAAGGATGGCGAGGCGGGCGCCGTTTCCAAGGCCGCGCACAAGATCCTCAAGGCCGTCGGCGAGGACATCGAGAAGCTCGGCTTCAACCGCGCGATCGCCCGCATCTATGAACTCGCCAACGTCCTGGCGACGCCGCTCAACGACGTTGCCGAAGGCAAGGCCGACGCGGCGCTGAAGGGCGCCTGCCGCGAGGCGGTGGAAATCCTGGTGCACATCATCGCGCCGGTCATGCCGCACCTGGCCGAGGAATGCTGGGAAGCGCTGGGCGGCACCGAGATGGTCGCCGAGCGGCCCTGGCCGATCTACGATCCGGCGCTGGTCGTCGACAACGAGATCGTGCTGCCGGTGCAGGTCAACGGCAAGAAGCGCGGGGATTTGACAATTGCCCGCG
>RXJA01000229.1 GCA_003963455.1 Hyphomicrobiales bacterium | reverse complement strand
GTCGATCTCGTCGCCGGCAAGAGCACGACGAACACGATCGGCAAGCTGCGTGCCGCAAACTGAGGGTCTCATGTCCGATTTGAACGACTACTTAGTCCGCTCCGCGGCGGCGATCTCGGCAATGGTCGAGCGCGACCTTACCAACGAGATGGAGCGTGCGGTGAGCACGGTCGTGGCGGCGCTCTCGCAAGGCAAGGCGCTGCTGATCTGCGGCAATGGCGGATCGGCGAGCGACGCCATCCATATCGCTGGCGAACTAGTCGGCCGTTTCCTTAAGGAACGCAAGGCCTACAACGTTATCGCGCTGCCGGCCAACGCCGCTGTGCTGACCGCCTGGGGCAATGACTACGGCTTCGACACGGTCTTCTCGCGCCAGGTCGAGGCGCATGGCTCGGAAGGGGCGGTGCTGCTGGCGATCTCGACCAGCGGCAATTCGCCAAGCATCCTTGCCGCCGCCGAGCAGGCCCGGATGATGGGCATGACGGTGATAAGCCTGACGGGCGATACGGGCGGCAAGCTCGCGCCGTTGACCGATATCCTGCTCAACGTGCCGTCGACCTCGACGCCGATCATCCAGCAGGGGCATCTGTGCCTCTACCATTATCTGTGCGAGGCGGTCGAAGCGCGTCTCAGCAATGGCTGAGGACGCGGGCTTTCCGCTGGCCGAGCCTGGCCTGTGGGTGGAGCGGATTGGCTCCGCGGAATTTCCGGTTGGCCGGCCGGCGCTGTTCCTCGACCGTGACGGCACGATCAATATCGACACCGGCTATCCGGACGATCCGGCGGCGATGATCTTGCAGGGCGATATCGCGCTGGTGATCGAGGCCGCGAACCGGCGCGGCGTTCCGGTCGTTGTCGTTACCAACCAATCGGGTATCGCGCGCGGCTATTTCGGCTGGGACGCGTTCGCCCGGGTCAATCGGCGGGTGCTTGATCTGCTGGCTGAACAAGACGCGTTTGTCGACATGGTGCTTGCCTGCGCCTATCACGAAGCCGGCTCAGGTCCACTCGCCATCGCCGATCATCCGATGCGCAAGCCCAATCCGGGCATGCTGCTGGAAGCCGGGCGCCGGCTCGGTCTCGACCTGAAGCGCTCGCTGATCGTCGGCGACAAGCCGGCCGATATGGAAGCCGGTCAACGTGCCGGCCTCAGGCGTGGCTGGCTTGTCGACGGCGGCGTCTCGATGATGGGTGGGCTGTTGGTTTCGCCGTTGCGCGGCGCGGCGGACCTTGAGGAGTTGCTTACCGCGATACGGTCGCTCTGATCGCGGGTTGATTCAAAACCCGGTGCTAAGCCCCTTGTTTGCGCGGGTGAATTTCCGGAAGCCGTCACATCAGGCCGGAAACGCCACCAAACCCTCGTCCTTGACGCGGCGGATGGTCAGGGCGGTGCGCACTGTGTCCACGTTCGGGGCCGAGGCCAGCTCCTCGATGACGAAGGTCTGGAAGGTGCCGAGGTCGCTCGCCACGCAGTGCAGCAGGAAATCGGATTCGCCCGAGACCATCCAGGCGTCGCGCACGATCGGCCAGCCGCGCGTGCGCTCGGCGAAGGTTTTCAGCTCGGCATCGGCCTGATGGTGCAGGCCGATCAGGCAGAAGGCCACGACATCCATGCCGAGCGCCGGCGCGTTGAGGAGGGCGCGATAGCCGCGGATGATGCCGGCCTCTTCCAGCCGCCTGACCCGGCGCAGGCAGGGCGGGGCCGAGATGCCGACCCGGCTCGACAACTCGACATTGGTCATGCGCCCATCATTCTGCAGCTCGCGCAGGATCTTCCAGTCGATGGCGTCGAGGTCGGCTTTGAGCGGCATGAATGGCCTTCGCGCAAGAATCTTTCGCGATTTTGTAATTTGGTTTCGCGCCGGACGCTATCCCTTTGCGATGATTTTGTCGTTGTCGGACCCATGTCGCGATCCAGGAGCCGCGCACGGCTTTGGCGAAGTGAAATCACGACGACCGGCGATATGGCCCGATATGCAGGGAGGAAGCTTTCCGGGGACGAACGTCAACCTGCCTTGCTGGCCCCACGGGCAACACTTACATTACGCGCGACAACCACGGCCGCGCGCCGCAGGGGACCTTTTCATGGACAACACCAAACATGCACCCGTTCTTATCATCGGTTCCGGTCCGGCCGGCTACACGGCGGCGATCTATGCCGCCCGCGCCATGCTGAAGCCGATGCTGGTCGCCGGCCTGCAGCAGGGCGGGCAGCTGATGATCACCACGGATGTCGAAAACTATCCAGGCTTCGCCGACCCTATCCAGGGCCCCTGGTTGATGGGAGAGATGCTGAAGCAGGCCGAGCATGTCGGCACCGACATCATCAACGACATCATCACCGAGGTCGACCTCAATGTGCGGCCGTTCCGGGCCACGGGCGATTCCGGCACCGTCTACACGGCGGATGCGCTGATCATCGCCACCGGCGCGCAGGCCAAGTGGCTGGGCATCCCGTCGGAGCAGACCTTCATGGGTTTCGGCGTTTCGGCCTGCGCCACCTGCGACGGCTTCTTCTATCGCGGCAAGGATGTCGCGGTGGTGGGCGGCGGCAATTCCGCGGTCGAGGAGGCTCTCTATCTGTCGAACCTCGCCAAGAGCGTCACCGTCATCCACCGGCGCGGCGATTTCCGCGCCGAGCGCATCCTGCGCGAACGGCTGCTCAAGAAGGACAATGTCCGCGTCATCTGGGATACGGTCGTGGACGAGATCACCGGCCGTCCGGGCAAGGCGCCGCTGCCGCCTTCGGTGGAGGGCCTGACGCTGCGCAACGTCGTGACCGGCCAGGAATCGAAGCTGCCGGTCGACGGCGTGTTCGTGGCCATCGGCCACGCGCCGGCGGTCGAGCTCTTTGCCGGCAAGCTGAAGCAGAAGCCGAACGGCTATCTGTGGACGGCGCCGGATTCGACCCGCACCGACGTGCCCGGCGTGTTCGCCGCCGGCGACGTCACCGACGATGTCTACCGCCAGGCGGTAACGGCGGCGGGGCTTGGCTGCATGGCGGCGCTCGAGGCGGAAAAATATCTGGCGGGCATAGAGGTTCACCGCGAAGCAGCGGAATGACAAATCGGCTGAAAAAAGCCGTTTAAAAGCCTGATTTTTCATTCAGACGCCAAAGGCAATGCGAGGGGAATCATGGCGCTGGACTGGGACAAATTACGCGTATTTCACGCAGCGGCGGAGGCTGGGTCGTTCACCCATGCCGCCGAGACACTGCATCTGTCGCAATCCGCCATTTCGCGGCAGGTGAGCGCGCTGGAACATGACGTCGGCGTCGCGCTGTTCCACCGCCATGCGCGCGGCCTGGTGCTGACCGAGCAGGGCGAGATGCTGTTCCGCACGGCGCATGACGTGCTGATGAAGCTGGAAACCATCAAGA
>RXJA01000259.1 GCA_003963455.1 Hyphomicrobiales bacterium | reverse complement strand
CATGACGATGTCGATCTCGCGCTGCACGCAGAACCCGACCTTCATGGAGGAATGGCGCAAGGGCTGGCATCCGGAGCGCATGCAGGCCAAGGGCGACAGCGACAGCGTGCTGATCGTCGGCGCGGGGCCCGCCGGACTGGAGGCCGCCCGTGCGCTGGGCCTGCGCGGCTACCAGGTAGCCATCGCCGAAGCCGGCACCGAGCTCGGCGGCCGCGTGGCGCGCGAGTGCCTGCTGCCCGGCCTCTCGGCCTGGGGCAGGGTGCGCGACTACCGGCAGTACCAGCTCGGCCAGATGCCGAATGTCGACATCTATTTCGAAAGCCGGCTGTCGGCCGACGACATCCTGTCCTTCGGCTTTCAGAACGTCGCCATCGCCACCGGGTCGAGCTGGCGGCGGGACGGCGTCGCGCGCGCCCATGTCGTGCCGATGCCGATCGACGCCGCTATGCCGGTTTACACGCCCGACGATCTGATGGACGGCAAGGTGCCGACCGGCAATGTCGTGCTGTTCGACGACGACCACTATTACATGGGCGGCGTGCTTGCCGAACTGATGGCGCGCCAGGGCGCCAAGGTGACCTTGGTGACCCCGTCGGCCTATGTCTCGGACTGGACCCGCAACACGCTGGAGCAGGGCGCCATCCACCGCCGCCTGGCGGATCTGGGCGTCGATATCGTCCTCAACCGGACCGTCACTGGCATCGTTTCAGGCGGTGTCGTCACGGCGTGCGTCTACACCGGTGCGAAACAGGACCTAGTCGCCGATGCTGTCGTCCTGGTCACGTCGCGCGATCAGGACGATACCGTCTGGCGCGAACTCAAGACGCGCGAACATGAGTGGGCGGCCAATGCCATCCGCTCGATCAAGGTCATCGGCGACGCCGAAGCGCCGGGGCCGATCGCCTGGGCGACCTATGCCGGCCATCGCTTCGCCCGTGAGCTGGATGAAGCCGATATCGGCGATGCCTTGCCGTTCCGTCGGGAGGTGGCGGCGCTGGCTCTCGACTAGACCTCGCGCCGTTCAACCGCTGTAGCTCGGCAGCAGAGACAAGTTCCGAGCGTAACGGTCTCGATATCCACTACGATTTGACGATTTCCGTCACACAATGGACGTAGTCCATGCGGTGTTCTTCGGGCGCGCGTGCGACGTCGGCTTCGTAAGCGCCGTAGAAATCGTCGATGATGGCGGAGCGTTCGTTCGCGGGACGTGAGGGATCTAGCGCGTTGGCGAAAACGGTCTCGGACCAGGAGCGCAGCGTCGGCACATACGCCCGGGCGAAATCCTGCGCATTGCGGTGGGTCCGGAACGCCTCGGCATAAGGGCAGGGCGTCACCATGGTGAACATCGTCTCCAGCTTTAGCCCCGCCTGCGACACCGGCGAAGCAGGATCGCGAAACGGCGCGGCGAACTCGTCGGGTGTCTTGTAGAATTGCTGGAACGTCGCGTTGACATATTCCGTCTCGCTGATCCGTCCGGCGCCAAGCAGGTCGCGCCAATGGCGCGCGAAGGTGTCGAACATGTCGGCGCCGGTCGTATGGCCGAGATAGCGCCCTTCTTCGTCGACGCAGAAATTGGCAAGCGCCAGCCTGCCGCCCGACCTCAGCTCGCGCGCCCTGGCAAGCAGGATCGTCTCCCAGTCGCGCAGCGCCTGGGCGCGAAATCGTGCCCGCTCGGCTTCGGTCGCGCCAACTGCCTGGACATGGTCGGCGATCATGCAGGGTCTCTTGCTGATCCAGTGCATCGCCGTGGCGGAAAAGCCGAACGACAGGGAATTGTCCGGCAGGATCTGGCGATAGAAACTGGTTCCGCTGCCGAAGATGTAGAGCGCTGGGGTCTCGGCCAGCGGGACGTCCGTGGAGGGTCCAAGAAGTCCCTGGCTCAGCCGGAACAGGGTCGAGAAATCGTTGTGCGGCAAGTCCGTGTAGGTGATCGTGATGGCCCGTTCCGGCTCTGCTTGCCGGATAGCGCCGACCAGCCGCCGCATCATGTCCATGGAAGTGCCGCCGTCGGCCGCGCCGAAATCAGCGATCGCGAACGGCTGGCCCTCGGCCAGTCGGGGCATCCTGGCGACGGCCTCGACGACCAGGTCGCCGACCTTGTCGATGACGTATTTGGCGCCGACGGTGTTGGCCGAATAATAGCCCGCGCCACGCATGGCGATCTTCTGGCCGTCGGCTGCACTCATTTTGTTCTCCCCTTGTTATTCATCGTCCACCCGGCCGCCGCCGGCACCACGCAGGCGCGATCTTTCGCTTTCCGGCACATAGGTCTTGGCGGCGAAGGAATTGAGCGCCGCGAGCATCCGCTCGTCGATCGCGCCGCGCCGGCTTGTTGCCGGCTGCTCGGTTTCGGCGCGGCGCTCGATGACGACATCGGCGCGTGCCGCCCGCGCCATGGGCCGCGCCACGCCCATCGCCGAGCAGCGCAGCATGGCGTCGAGCCAGACCGGCAGGCCGACATCCAGGATCGTCAGCGGCATAGCCTTCGCTGGAAGCGGTTCATCGAGCAGCAGGGCCGCCGTTCGGATCGGACAGAGCGGCCTTCCAGTCGCGACGTCGGCCTCGCCGTTCCGCCAGCGCGCCGCGCGGGCGGGATCAGGCGGCTCGAAGGATTGCGCGTGTTCGGCAAGGCTCAGCAAGGCCTCGCCCCAATTGTCGTCCTCGACCGCGATCCGGCGCGCCGCGCGGCCGATATCCTCGGCCAGCCCCCAGGAAAATCCGGCGCCCCGCGCCGCCTTGGCGCTCAGCGTTTCCACCTCGTTGAGCGACAGGTCGATCACGCGGCCTCTCCTGCCATCGTGGCGACATCCTCGATCAGCGGCTCGCTGCTGAACAGCGCGATCCGCAGCCAGCGGTCGGAGCGCGGATCAAAGCTGCGCGCGCCGAAGAACGCCAGCTTGGCGCGCAATATGTCGACCGGCCGCAACTCAGCGCCGATCAGGTTGTCGTGGATCTCGGCATAGGGGAATTTGGCGACGATCTGGGCGCGTCGCACCGCATGGCGCCATTCGGGCCGGCGCAGCAGGAAATCGGCGACAGTGGCCGAGGATGGCTCTTGCGCCAGCGCGGCCGCCAGGCCGAGCACGTCGCGCGCTGTGGCCAGAGGCTGTTCGAGCTCGGCGCCGTCCTCCTCGAAGCGCTGGCCAAGCCTTGGCTCGAGCTTCTCCGCCGAAACATACCAGAAGCGCGCATTGGCGGACGGCTCGGCGAAGTCGATATCCGCCGCCCAGGAATAGCAGTCGAGGAGCGTCTGGCGCAGCGAACCGCAATCCATGCCGCCGTCGATCGCATGTCCAGGCGTCTCGTCGGCCTTCATCGTGTCGCCGAGCTCGTCGATCAAGGCGCCGTGCGGTTCGAGGATAAGGGAGACGCAGGCTTCCTGCCCCTCCAGCGAG
>RXJA01000200.1 GCA_003963455.1 Hyphomicrobiales bacterium | reverse complement strand
TTTCCGCGCCGCCTTCGAGGACAAGGCGCCGCACAGCGCGCTGATGCGCGAAATGCCGGTCTATGTCATCACCCATCCGTTGGCGGCGCTGCTCGGGCTCGCCGCCTATGCCAGGACGCCTTCGCTGTTCGGCGTGCAGACCGCGGGGCGCCACTGGCGGGCGTGATCGCGCTCGGGCCCGGGCCGGCGGTAGGCCGCCGCGACGAAGTTTCGCCATAGGCAAGCCGTAGCCGGGGCGCTAAGAGGGTGGCTTATGACGAGAACCCACGAAGCGCTTCCGATTTGAAACGTCAAAATCCAGACAGGCAAAAGCCCCGACCCGGCGAGGTCACGACGGTGCTGCGCCGCATCGTCGCCGAGAACGGCTATGACCATCGCTGGTCCTATGCGGTCGTCATCATCTGCTCGCTCATGGTTTCGGGCGCGACCGCCTTCTCGGCCTGGGTCATGGCGCCGATGGTCAATCAGATCTTCTACGAACGCAGCAGCGATGCCGTGTGGTGGATCTGCGCCGGCTTCATGGGCGCCTTCCTCGTGCGCGGCTTTGCCGGTTACGGCCAGGCGGTGATGCTGGCCACGATCGGCAACAATCTCGTCGCCCGCTACCAGAAGCGCTGCTTCGACCAACTGATGAAGCTCGGCGTCAATTTCTTCAACGACACGCGTTCGGGCCGCCTGGCGGCGCAGCTCGACGAGAATGTCGGCGGCATTCGCGACCTTTTGTCTTTGACCCTGATTTCGATCACCCGCGATGCTGTGACCCTGATCGGCCTCGTCGGCCTGATGATCTACCAGGATCCGGTCCTTTCGCTGAGCTCGCTGCTGATCGGGCCGCCGCTGATCTGGGCCGTCGTCTACATCACCCGCCGGGTGCGCAAGATCAACCGCGAATCGGTGCTGATCAACTCGCGGCTGAGCGGGTCGGTGCAGGAGGCGGTTCAAGGCATAGCCATCGTCAAGGCCTTCACCATGGAGGACGAGCTGGCCCGCCGCATCGGCATCATGGCCGATACGGCCGAGCAGCGCAGCAACAAGATCGCGCGCGTCTCCGAGCGGCTGTCCCCGATTTCCGACATGCTGGCCGGCCTCGCGGTCACCGCCGTCATCGCCTATTCCGGGTATCGGGCATTGTATCTCGGCCAACCGCCGGGCGCGGTGTTTTCCTTCATCACCGCGCTGATCCTGGCCTATGATCCGGCGCGGCGCCTGGCGCGCATGCAGGTGACGATGGAGCGCGCGCTGGTCAATGCGCGCATGATCTACGAGCTGCTCGACCTCGAGCCGAAGCAGGGCGACGCGCCCGACGCGGCCGAGGCCAGGATCACCACCGGCGAGGTGCGCTTCAACCACGTGACGTTCGGCTACAGCGCCGACATGCCGGTGCTGCGGGACCTGACTTTCACCGCAGCCGCCGGCAAGGTGACGGCGGTGGTCGGCGCCTCGGGCGCCGGCAAGTCGACGCTGGTGGCGCTGCTGCAGCGCTTCTACGACGTCGACAAGGGCTCGATCGAGGTCGACGGCCAGGACATCTCGAAGGTGACGAAGCGCTCGCTGCGCCAGTCGATCGCCTATGTCTCGCAGGCGCCCTACCTGTTCGAGGGCACGATCCGCGACAACATCCGCTACGGCCGGCTCTCGGCCACCGATGCCGAGATCGAGCAGGCGGCGAAACTGGCCGCCGCCGACGAGTTCATCCGCCAGCAGCCGCAGGGCTACGACACGCCGGTGGGCGAAGGCGGCTCGACGCTGTCGGGCGGCCAGCGCCAGCGCGTGTCGATTGCCCGCGCCATCGTGCGCCACGCGCCGATCCTGCTGCTCGACGAGGCGACCTCGGCGCTCGACAACGAGGCGGAGGCGCGCGTCCAGGAAGCGCTCGCCCATGTCATGGAAGGCCGCACGACGATCGTGATCGCGCATCGGCTGTCGACCGTGGTCAATGCCGACCGCATCATCGTGCTGGAAGAGGGACGGCTGGTCGAGGACGGCACGCATGCGACGCTGATGGCCGACCCGCACAGCATCTATGCCCGTTTCCACCGGATCCAGGGCAAGAAGGGGCTGGGGCTTGTCGACGACGTCAAGGCAAGCCAGACTTCGGGCCAAACTCCGGCGCCGCGCAGCCGCGCCAGGAAGACCGTCAGGAGAAGCGCATGAGCGAAACCGGCGATATGGGCCTGGTCGTGGTTGGCGCGGCCGGCCGCATGGGCCAGACGCTGATCCGCGCCATCCACAGCATGCCCGGCGCGCGCGTCGCGGGCGCGGTGGAGCGGCCGGATTCCCCCCATCTCGGCAAGGATGCCGGCGAGCTCGCCGGAATCGGCATCATCAACGTGCCGATCGTCGGCGATCCGCTGCCGGCCTTCGCCAAGGCCGACGGTGTGCTCGATTTCACGGCGCCGGCGGCAAGCGTCGAATTCGCCGGCTATGCCGCGCAGGCGCGCATCGTCCATGTCATCGGCACCACCGGCTGCTCGGCCGACGACAATGCCAGGATCGCCGCCGCAGCGCGCCATGCCACGATCGTCAAATCCGGCAATATGAGCCTCGGCGTCAACCTTCTGGCGGTGCTGGTCGAGCAGGCCGCGAAGGCGCTCGACCCGGACGATTTCGACATCGAGATCCTGGAGATGCACCACCGGCACAAGGTCGACGCGCCATCGGGCACGGCGCTATTGCTCGGCGAGGCGGCGGCCAAGGGGCGCGGCATCGACCTCGCCGGCAACAGCGTGCGCGTGCGCGACGGCCATACCGGGGTGCGCAAGACCGGCTCCATCGGCTTCGCCACGCTGCGCGGCGGCTCCGTCGTCGGCGACCACAGCGTGATCCTTGCCGGCACCGGCGAGCGGATCACGCTTTCCCACCATGCCGAGGACCGGGCGATCTTCGCGCGCGGCGCGGTCAAGGCGGCGCTCTGGGCGCGCGGCAAGAAGCCAGGGCTTTATTCCATGCGGGATGTGCTCGGACTTTCCTGACACAAGCCTGAAGTATTTCCTTCTTACGCAGTTCCGGACGCAGATCGTTGGAATTGCCCAAACCCCAGAGGAGCTGACATGTCGGGAACTCTCGTGCTCGTGCGCCACGGCCAGAGCGAATGGAACCTGAAGAACCTGTTCACCGGCTGGCGCGACGTCGGCCTGACCGAGCAGGGCACCGCCGAGGCGCTGGCCGCGGGCGAGAAGCTCAAGGCGCGCGGCCTGAAATTCGACATCGCCTACACCTCGGCGCTGCAGCGGGCGCAGAAGACCTGCCAGCTGATCCTCGACGTAGTCGGCCAGAGCGACCTGAAGACCATCCGCGACCAGGCGCTCAACGAGCGCGACTATGGCGACCTCTCCGGCCTCAACAAGGACGACGCGCGCAAGAAATGGGGCGAGGAGCAGGTGCATAT
>RXJA01000408.1 GCA_003963455.1 Hyphomicrobiales bacterium | reverse complement strand
TCGGCGTCGATTTCAATGCCTTTGCCGAGGCCTATGCCGAGGCGCGCGCCGTTTCGGACCTGGACCGGTCCGAGGCGCGATCCTTCTTCGAACGGCATTTCGTTCCGATGCTGGTGAAGGCTGAAAATGGCCCGGGTCTCGTCACCGGTTTTTACGAACCGCAAGTCGAGGCCTCGCCGGTCAGGACGGAGCGGTTCACTGTACCGCTGCTTGCCCGGCCGGCCGACCTGATCGACATCGATGACGGCAACCGGCCGGCCGGCATGGACCACTATTTGGCTTTTGCCCGCCGGACCGACGATGGCCCTGTCGAGTATTTCGACCGTGGCGCGATCGAGCGCGGCGCGCTCTTCGGCCGGAACCTCGAAATCGCATGGCTTGCCGAGAAGGTCGACGCCTTCTTCATCCATGTGCAGGGCGCGGCTAGGCTGAAGATGACGGATGGCAGGCTCGCCCGCGTCACCTATGCCGCGAAATCGGGCCAGCGTTTCACCGGTCCCGGCAAGATCTTGAGCGAACTCGGCGAGATTCCGCTGGAGAAGGTGACGATGCAATCGATCCGCGCCTGGTTCAAGGCGCATCCGGACCGGGTCGACGAGATCCTCTGGCAAAACCGCTCCTATATCTTCTTCCGCGAAGCCGCGGTCGAGGATGCGGCGCTTGGGCCCATCGCCGCCGCCAAGGTGCCGCTAACGCCGGGACGCTCGGTCGCGGTCGACCGCCTGCTCCACACTTTCGGCACGCCCTTCTACATCGACGCGCCGACGCTCACCGCCTTCGACCAAGAACCGTTCCGGCGGCTGATGATCGCGCAGGACACCGGCTCGGCCATCACCGGCCCTGCCCGGGGCGATCTCTTCGCCGGCTCCGGCGACGACGCCGGCGAGATCGCCGGCGTGGTCCGCAACGCCGCCGACTTTTACGCGCTGGTGCCCCGCGCGCTGCTCGATGGAGCGACCCGGTGAGCCGCCGCGACGATCATCTGAGCGACGACGACCGCATCCTGTGGAACCTGGTGGCGCGTTCGGCCCGGCCCTTGAAGGGCAAGACCGCCGTCGAGATCCCCGATGTCATCGAGCCCAAGCCGACGCCCGCGCCGGCTCCGGTCAACGGTGTTGCGGCCGTCGCCGCGAAGCCGAAAACGCCGCATGTCTCACATGCGCTCGACGACCAGACCTTGCACAAGCTGAAGAAAGGCCGGCTGCCGATCGAAGGCAGGGTCGACCTGCACGGCATGACGCAGGACGAGGCCTATTCGTTGCTGCTCACCTTCCTTAACCGGGCGCATGCCGGCGGCATCCGCTATGTGCTGATCATCACCGGCAAGGGCTCGTCGTCCGGCGGCGACGGCATCCTGCGCCGCGCCGTGCCGGCCTGGCTGTCGACGCCCGCCTTCCGGCATTTGGTGTCCAGCCACGATCACGCGGCGCGCAACCATGGCGGATCGGGCGCGCTCTATGTGCGGCTGAGGCGGACGCGCCCATGAGAAGCCCGGCAATGAGAGGCCCGGCAATGAGGGGTTCGCCGATGAGGTCGCCCCTTTGACCCCGTTCGGCGAGAAGCTCAGGGCGCTGCGCGCCGAGCGCGGCGTCAGCCAGAAGGCGATGGCCTCGGCCATCGGCGTCAGCGCCGCCTATCTGTCGGCGCTCGAGCACGGCCGCCGCGGCGCGCCGACGTGGACGCTGATCCAGAAGATCATCGGCTATTTCAACATCATCTGGGACGATGCGGAGGATCTCGCCCGCCTCGCCGAAAGCTCGCACCCGAGGGTCCGGATCGACACGTCCGGCCTGTCGCCGGCGGCGACCGAGCTGGCCAACCTGCTCGCCGAGAGCATCGAGAGGCTGGACGAGGCAGAGCTGCGGAAAATCACCGCGGCGGTCCGGGTTGCGTTGCGCAGATAGTTTGCCCGGATAGCAACGGGCGCCGGCCTGAGGCGCCCGAACTTCGTCATCCACGGGCGAAGCGGACGCGCAGACCCGCTCCTTGCTCCGCCCTGGGATGACAAGCCACGCGGCCGTGGCCTTGCACAGAGTCCGCAACCGGCCGCCCTGAGATCAAGGCTTGCCGGCGCCATTGGTGCTGCCGGGGCTGCCGCGGCCGCCATTGTCGTGATGGTCGCGGCCACCATTGCCGCCGCCATGGCAGTCCGCGGAGCCGACGCCGCAGCAGCGGCCGCTCCACAGGTCATTGAGGTTGGTCGCGGCACAGCTTTTGACGGTCTGGTCCGCCAGGGCCGATCCGGTCAGGGCCGACACCGCGACGGCGGCGAGAAAGGTGTTACGCAGGAAAGCAGTCATTTGAGGTCTCCATGGTTTCGGTTTCAATCCACGGTCGTGTGTCGTCGGCCGGGAGGAAATGGTTCATGGAGTTGTGCGAAAATTTTCGGAGGCCCACCGCCTTCGTCATCCACGGGCGGAGCGACGCGAAGCGGAGCGCAGACCCGAGGATCCATTCAGTGACCTCGCGCGAAGGGCAAAAGCGGTGCAGAACAGAGGTCGTTCTGCACCGCCGCGACGCTCATTGGGAACGGAATGGATGCTAGGGTCTGCGCGCATCGCTTCGCTCCTTGCTCCGCCCTAGCATGACGAAACCAAGGTTGGCGCCCCTAGCCCAACCTACTGCACGGAGCCGACCAGCACGGCCTGGCCGTCGCGGATCGAGACCCAGCGGCCGGTGTTGTCGATCGCCTGGCGCTTGAGGAAGCGGTAGCCGGTCGCGTCCCAGGACTTGACCTTGTCCGTCAGGTTGTCGAGGACATAGTCGCCCTTGTCGGTGCGCACCGTCAGAACCGAATGGCCTTCGCCGTCCGGCTTGCGCACGACGGTGATCAAAAGATCGGCCAGCGACATGCCCATGCGGTAGAGCTGGCGGCGCTTTTCCAGCACATAGTCCTCGCAGTCGCCATAGCCGTCGTCCGGATAGGCCCAGACTTCGTCCTTGCCGTAGTGGTCGAGATCGCTCAGCGGCTTGACGGCGGCGTTGACCTTGACGCTGACGCTGACCAGCTTGCGCCACAAGCCGTCGGTCATCCTGGCCGGCTCGAGATCGGCCGGATGGATGTTGCATTCGTTCGGGCGCGCCTTGCAGAAATCATAGTGGCCGATCGGCTGCGAGGTCAGGCCGCCCGTGGCCATCGCGCCCGCCGCCCAAGCGGGCGCCGCCCAGTGGGCCGAAATCGCCAGCCCTGCGACCGAACACAAACGCAGAATCCGCGTCATCGCTGAGGAAGTCATTGTCCCCGCCGCCCTGTTCTTTATTAACGAAACGTTAAAGGCGATTTACAGTCCGTGTCAATTGGAGACGACGGCCAGTTTGGCGGCATGGTTACCTGGACGATCCCGTAGCGGCACTTTCGCAACAGAGGCACGGGGGCAACACCCGCGGCCGCCGGGCGACGGCAGGTGGGAAGTCCGTATCAAAGCGGGCTTACGGCGTTCAGCCCTTGGCGGAACGGACCAGCCTCGGTTTCACCGCCACCCGGTGCTGGCGGCCATAGCTGGTAATGAAGTCGGCGATGCGCGGCACGATCTCCGAACGGAAGCGCGAGCCGTTGAAGACGCCGTAATGGCCGACGGCCGGCTGCACGTAGTGCGCGCGCCTTTCGGCCGGGATGTTGGTGCAAAGGTCGTGCGCGGCCTGGGTCTGGCCGAGGCCGGAAATGTCGTCGTTCTCGCCCTCGACGGTCAACAGCGCGACATTGCGGATCGCGCTCGGGTCGACCGGCTCGCCGCGATGCGTCATCTCGCCCTTCGGCAAGGCGTGGCGCACGAACACGGTGTCTACCGTCTGCAGGTAGAATTCCGCCGTCAGGTCCATCACCGCCAGATACTCGTCATAGAAGTCGCGGTGCTTTTCGGCGTTGTCGCCGTCGTTCTTCACAAGGTGCATGAAAAAGTCCTTGTGGGCGATGATGTGGCGGTCGAGATTCATGCCCATGAAGCCCGAAAGCTGCAGGAAACCCGGATAGACCACGCGGCCGAAGCCAGGCACCGGCCAGGGCGCCTGCATGATGACATTGTCGCGGAACCAGTCGATGCCCTTTTCCTTGGCCAGAAGATTGACCGCCGTCGGGTTGCGGCGCGTGTCGACCGGGCCGCCCATCAGCGTCATGGTGGAGGGCACAAAGGGATCGCCGCGCTTCTCCATCAGCGCCACGGCGGCCAGCACCGGCACGGAGGGCTGGCACACGGCCATCACATGCGTGTCGGGGCCGAGCGCATGGAACATCTCGACGACATAGTCGATATAGTCGTCGAGATCGAAGCTGCCTTGCGCCACCGGCACCATGCGGGCGTCGACCCAGTCTGTGATGTGGACATCGGCGTGAGGAAGCATCGCCTCCACCGTGCCGCGCAGCAGCGTCGCGTAGTGGCCCGACATCGGCGCCACGATCAGGAGCTTCGGGTCGGCCTTGCGATTGGCGGGCAGCGCGCGCTCGAAGCGGACGAGATTGCAGAACGGCTTTGACCAGACCGTCCTTTCGGTGACGCCGACGTTCTTCCAGTCGACCACGGTCTTGTCCAAGCCGAATTGTGGCTTGCCGTAGCGCCGTGTGGTGCGCTCGAAAAGTTCGGCGGTCGCCGCGACCGTGCGGCCGAAGGGAGTGTGCGAGACCGGATTGAGCGGATTGGAGTATAAGAGCCGCACCGCGTCGGCGTAGGCGCGGGCCGGCTGCAGCGCCGCATGGTTCAATTCATAGAGCTGGTAGAACATCGGGAACCCCGCTGCCGTCCGACGACCAAAGGGACGACGAACTGCGCCGAGCCTCGAATGTCACGCGGCGAGGTTAACAAGATACTGCTGCGATGCAATACGTCATGTCGCGTGAACAATGCGTCTTTGGTGCAAGGCGCTGGAAACAGGCCTCGATCGCGGGAGCCGGCTTAGTGTGCGCCGCCGAAATGTGAAGGATATGTGTCCGGCCCCCTCTTGCCGGACGCCGGCCATGATCCCGAACCCTTGGGCCACGCTGGATCATGGTCCGGCAGCAAGAGCATGGTGCCGAAAAGTGTGAAGCGGTTTTCGGACGACATCATGCTCCATTTCAGAGCCTGCTCAGACGCGCGCCATGCAGACGGCGGTATGGCCTGAACCGATGAAACCCAGCTGGCTGGCGGCGCCGCGGGAGAGATCGAGCATGCGTCCCTTCACGAACGGGCCGCGATCGTTGATACGCACAATGACGCTGCGGCCATTGTCCTTGTTGGTGACCCTGAGCTTGGTGCCGAAGGGCAAGGAGCGATGGGCGGCGGTCATTGCCGAGGGGTTCATGCGTTCCCCTGAGGCGGTTCTGGAATGCAGCGCATACCAGGAAGCGCGGCCGCATTGCGCGGCGGCGGAGGAGGCGGACGAAGCGCCGGCCATCAGGCCAGCCGCGATCGTTACCGCGAAAAGCGCGGTCTGGTTGGTTCTCTTCATGCTTTGGGGGTGGCTCCGTTACAGATAGGCCCCGCCGATATGTGCCGAATAAGGCGGGAAATGCGGCATTGATCTGGCGGTTCCATGGCGACGGCACACGTTTGGAGTCGCCGCGAAACAGTTTGTCATGATATTTCCGGAGCCAGGAGGGCGTATTCTCCATGAATATCGGACCGATGTTCATGGATTTACCGCCAAGATCGGTCCTCGAAATTCAAGTACAGAGGAACCGGACTGGTTCGATTCCTCAGTGTCTTTTGTCGTGCTCCTATTGCCGTTCAGGATCGACTTTCGGGGAGGGTCCAGCCGATGCGATTGATCAGGTTTGTGCTGGCGTTGATTGTGCTGGGGCTGGGTGCGCTGTGGTCGCTGCAGGGCCTCGGCCTTGTCAGGGGCAGCTTCATGACCGGCCAGACGCGATGGCTCTATATCGGGCTCATCACCATGCTGATCGGCGTGGTAGGGCTAAGCTGGGCGAGCCGCTCGCGCATCTGACCTGCATTGCCGGTGATCTGCGGCGTCTGGCGCCGCGCGCGGTCAAGCCCGGCTGAACAGATGATCCAGGATGGTGCCCTCGATATGGGCGAGTTCCGCCGCGCCATGCCGGCGGGGCCTGGGCACCGGCACGTCGAGGTCGAGGGCGATCCGGCCGGCGCTGATGACCACGACGCGGTCGGCGAGCGCAACGGCTTCGCCGACATCATGCGTCACCAGCACGGCGGTGAACTTCTGATCGAGCCATATGCGCTCCAGAAGCTGCTGCATCTCGATCCGGGTCAGCGCGTCCAACGCGCCGAGCGGCTCGTCCAGCGCCAGGATCCGCGGGTGGCCGACCAAAGCGCGGGCAAGCGCGACACGCTGCTTCTGACCGCCGGACAGGACCGACGGCCACTCGTCGGCCCGATCGGCGAGCCCGACCTCGTCCAGCATGGCAAGCGCCCGCTGCCTGGCCTCGGCGCCGACGGCGATGCCGGTCAGTCCGATCTCGACATTCCGCGCCACGCTCATCCAGGGCAATAGCCGGGGCTCCTGGAACATGAACCGCGTACGGTCGCGGCCCTCCTCGTCCGGGAAGGTCAGTGAGCCGCTGCTCGGGCGGTCGAGCCCGGCGAGCAGGCGAAGCAGCGTGCTCTTGCCGCAACCGCTCTTGCCGATAACGGCCAGGAACTGACCGGCGCGCGCCTCAAGATCGATGCCGTCAAGCACGGTCTTGTCGCCGAAACGTTTCCCCACATCCTTGAAGGCGAAAGCCCGCCGGCCCTCGACCGAACCGATCGTGCGCGCATGCGTAGGCGTCGCGATGAGGGAGCGTGCGGCGAGAGCGGCGGCCGGCATCGGATTTCTCACCCTTTCTGGAAGGCGGGATGCCAGCCGAGCGACATCCGCTCGAGCAGGCGGGCCAGGCTGTCGGCGAGCTTGCCGAGCAGCGCGTAGATCAGGATCGACAGCACCACGACATCGATCAGCAGGAACTCGCGCGCCTGCATGGCCATGTAGCCGAGGCCGGAGCTGGCCGAGATCGTCTCGGCGACGATCAGCGTCAGCCACATGATGCCCAGCGCATAGCGCAGGCCGACGAAGATGGACGGCAGCGCGCCGGGCAGGATCACCCGGAAAAACAAAGCGCGACGGTCGAGCCCATAGACGCGGCCCATCTCGACGAGCTGCGGATCGACGCCCTGGATGCCGAGCAGCGTGTTGACGTAGATCGGGAAGAAGACGCCGAGCGCCACCAGGAAGAGTTTCGCTTCCTCGTCGATGCCGAACCACAGGATGACGAGCGGGATGAGCGCCAGATGCGGGATGTTGCGGATCATCTGCAGCGTCGTGTCGGTCAGCCCGCGGCTCAGCGCCGACAATCCGTTGGCGAGACCGAGCGCGAAACCGATCGAGCCGCCGACGGCAAAGCCCGACAGCGCGCGCAAGGTGGAGACGCCGATGTTGCGGATCAGCTCGCCGGACAAGGTCAGCCGCCAGAAGGCCTCGGCGACCGCGCTTGGCGCCGGCAGCACATTGGCCGGGATCAAGCCCGCGCGCGAGGCGGCTTCCCAGCTGGCGATGATTGCCGCCGGCAGCAGCCAGCCCGCCGTGCCGTTGCGGACAAGGCGCGCGGCCAGGCTCACGACGACGCCTGCAGCCGGGCGGCGCCGTGGAAGCCGACCGAGAACTCGTTGGCGATATCCTTGTGCGCCCGCTGGCGCTGCGTGCCGAGGCCGAGCCGCGGGAACAGTAGCTCGGCGACGCGGTAGGCCTCCTCGAGATGCGGGTAACCGGAGCCGATGATGGTGTCGACGCCGATCGCCTGGTATTCGCGGATACGCTCGACGATCTGTTCGGGCGTGCCGACCAGCGCCGTGCCGGCGCCGCCGCGCACCAGCCCGACGCCGGCCCACAGGTTTGGCGAGACGACGAGCCGGTCGCGCCGGCCGCCATGCAGTTCGGCCATGCGCCGCTGCCCGACCGAATCCATCTCCTTGAGGAACCGCGCCTGGGCATTCTCGATCTGCGCGTCGGTGACATGGCTGATCAGCCGCTCGGCGGCGCGCCAGGCCTCGTCTTCCGTCTCGCGCACGATGAAATGCAGCCTGATGCCGAAACGCAGCTTGCGGCCGCGTCGCGCCGCCCTTTCGCGCGCCGAAGCGATCTTGCCCGCAACCTGCGCTGGCGGCTCGCCCCAGGTGAGGTACATGTCGACGAGGTCGGCCGCAAGCTCCTGCCCGGCATCGGAAGAGCCGCCGAAATAGAGCGGCGGCCGCTCCTGCAGCGGCAAGAGGTCGAGCCGGCCGTTCTCGACGCGGTAGTATCTGCCTTCGAAATTCACCCTTTCGCCGGAGACCAGTCCGCGCCAGATGGTGAGGAATTCATGGGCCTGCGCATAACGCTCGTCATGCGGCAGGAACACGCCGTCGCCGGCAAGCTCGGTCGGGTTGCCGCCGACCACGACGTTGAGCAGCAGGCGGCCGTTGCTCAACCGGTCGAGCGCCGCGGTCTGGCGCGCCGCGAAGGTCGGCAGCGTGACGCCGGGCCTCAGCGCGACCAGGAATTTCAGCCTTTCAGTCAGCGCCGCCAGGCCGGTGGCGGTGATCCAGGAATCCTCGCAGTTCTGCCCGGTGGGCAAGAGCACGCCGGGGAAACCCAGCCGGTCGACCGCCTGCGCGATCTCCTTGAAGTAACCGAACTCGGGCGGACGCTGCTGCCGCTCGGTGCCGAGATAGGATCCATCGCCATGCGTCGGGATGAACCAGAAGAAATCGAGCAGGCTGGCTGAAGCGGTCATGGCTGATATCCCGGGGGAAGGCAGGAGAAAACATGGCGGCGCCGGGCGGGTCGCCGCCCAGCGCCATGGACGAGGATCAGTTGCCCGGCGCGGTCCACACGGCGTCGGATATCCGCACCGCTTTCGGGATCAGTCCGAGCTTGAAGAAGCGGTCGGCCGTCGCCTGCTGGCCGGCGACGATCTCGTCGGTGATCGGGAAGATGCCGAATTTGGCGCGGTTGGCGGCGATCGTCTGCGCATCGAGCGGCACGCCGGTCACCTCATGCAGCGCCTCGGCCACCTTGTCGCGGTTCTGGTCAGCCCATTTCGCGGCATCGCCGAGGGCGGCGATCGTCGTCGAGACGAAATCCGGATGCGCCTTGGCGAAATCCTTGTTGGCGAGGAAATAGGTGTTGACCTTGAGCACCTCGCTGGAGCGGGCAAGCACGCGCGGCTGGTAACGGGTCTCGGCGATGGCGAAAAACGGGTCCCACACCGCCCAGGCGTCGATCTGGTCACTGGCGAAGGCGGCCGCCGCGTCGGCCGGGCTGAGATAGACCGGCGTGACCTGGTCGAACGCGATGCCGGTTTTCTCCAAGGCGGCGACCAGGAGATTATGCGCGCTGGTGCCCTTGCCGACGCCGATCCGCTTGCCCTTGAGATCGGCCAGCGACTGGATCGGCGAGGCCGGCTTGACGAAGATCGCCTCGCCGTCGCCATTGGAAGGCAGCGCCGCCGCATAGACGATGTTGGCCCCGGCCGCCTGGCCGAAGATCGGCGGCGCGTCGCCGGTCCAGCCGACATCGATGGCGCCGACATTCAAGGCCTCTACCAGCGGCGGGCCGGCGGTGAACTCGACCCATTTGACCGTGACGCCCTTGTCGGCCAGCGCCTTCTCGATGATCTGCTGCTGGCGGGCAATCACCGGCAGGCCGGTCTTCTGGTAGCCGATGTTGAACGCCTTGAGCTCCTGCGCCGTGGCGCCGGAGGATGTCGTCCCAAAGGATGCGGCAAAGGCCGCTGCCGCCAGCAGGCCGGCGCCGAAAGCGCGTCTCGTCAGGTTGAACATGACCCTCTCCTTCGATGGCCCGGGGCTGCCGGCCGGTTTGAAATCGAGGTCAGGCTAGGTAAATCTATAAAGTTAGTAGAGGAATGATCTTGCGAGTTGGCGGCGCTGGCCGAAATCATTTTCTACAATCGGCTCCCCGGCGATGCGGCGCTCCGCGCGGAACAAGGCGAGGCCCCCCGCGACCCCGTCATTGCGACCAGTACTGCCAGGCCCAGTAGAAACTCTCGTCGCGGGGCGGCAGGCGATCGCGTTCGCCGGCAAGCAGCACCGGCGCCGGCGATTTCGGTTCGTCTCCCCGTCTCCTATCCTCCATGCGCTTGTCGCTTGGCGGCAGACGCAACAGCCATGCGCCGACATGCGCGAACAGCATCGAGGTGGAATGGGTCACAAGTCCTTCTCCTTTCGCTCCGTTCATTCCCGCCCCGCCCAGGGCACCAGCACGCGCTCGATCCGGCGGATGATGAACTCCAGGACGAACGCGATGATCGCGATCACCAGGATGCCCATCACCACCACGTCGGTGACCAGGAACTGCGCCGCCGACTGGATCATGAAGCCCAGCCCGCGCGTCGCCGCCACCAGCTCGGCCGCGACCAGCGTCGACCAGCCGGCGCCGAGCGCGATGCGCAGGCCGGTGAGGATCGAAGGCAGCGCGCTGGGCAGGATCACGTGGCGGATGACCTGTCCTCGGGTGGCGCCGAGCGACCGCGCCGCGTCGACGCGCTCGCGCGAGACGCCGCGCACCCCGGCGGCGGTCGACAGCGCCACCGGCGCCAGCATGGCGATGGCGATCACCAGGATCTTCGACGGCTCGCCGATGCCGAACCAGATTATGATGAGCGGCAGATAGGCGAGCGGCGGGATCGGCCGCAGGAACTCCAGCAGCGGATCGAACACGCCGCGTCCGATCCGGCTGATGCCGATGGCGAGGCCGACCGGGACGCCGACCAGGATCGCGGCGACCAGGGCCGCGAAGACGCGCCACAGCGATGCGAGGATGTGCTGGAACAATGTCGCATCGACAAATCCGTCGCGGGCAACGACGACAAACTTGGCCCACACCGCTGCCGGCGAGGGCAGGAAGACCGGCGATACGAGCTTCAGTCGGCTGGAGATCGTCCAGGCGGCCAGCAGCGCGAGGATGGTGATCGCGCTGACCAGCCTTGCCGAAATGACCGTCCGTTTCGGCCGGGGCCGCGACCATGGCACGGAAAACCCGTCATTCTCGCCGGCCCCATCATTCTTGCCGGTTTTGGCGCCGGGGCGTTCGCTATAGGCGCCGACGCTCATGCCGCCTCTCCCTCGAAGATCGCATCGGTGAGCTCGGCGCGGGCCGCGGCGAAGGCGGGATCGGCCTTGATCGCGCGGATTGGCTCGTCGGCCGCGTAGCGGCGGCCGAAATGCGTCTCGAAAGTCCGCACGACATGGCCGGGTCCCGGCGCCAGCACGACGATGCGGGTCGCCAGCACCAGCGCTTCCTCGATGCCATGCGTCACCATCAGCACGCCGACCTGGCTTGCTGCCCAGAGATCGAGCAGCGTCGTCTGCATGCGCTCGCGCGTCAGCGCGTCGAGCGCGCCGAGCGGCTCGTCGAGCAGAAGGAATTCCGGTTCGGCGGCTAAAGCCCGGGCAAGGCCGACGCGCTGGCGCATGCCGCCGGAAAGCTCCCAGATGCGCTTGTCGCCGGCATCGCGGAGCTTGACCAGCGACAGCAGCTCGTCGGCGCGGCGCGCTCTGCTGTCTGCCGAGACGCCGCGAAGCCGCAATGCAAAGGCGACATTTTCCCGCGCGGTCAGCCAAGGAAACAGCGCATCGTTCTGGAAGACCACGGCGCGATCGGATCCAGGACCGTTGATCGGCCGCCCCCCAACCGTGGCCAGGCCGGCCGCGGGCTCGACCAGGCCGGCGGCGGCGTTGAGCAGCGAGGTCTTGCCACAGCCGGAACGGCCGACCAGCACGACGAAATCGCCCTTGGCAATGTCGAGCGAGACGCGTTCGACCGCAGGCTGCGGCTGGCCGTCATAATGGACGCTGACCTTGTCGAGCGTGAGGTGCGACATGGATTTCGGCCTCTGTTGGATCAAGGCGCCGGGTCACAGGAGCCTGCCCCGAAGCCGCGCCTCGTAAGCGCCTTCGGGACAGGCGAGCGCAAGGCCAGGGAAGAAGGCGCCGCGCTTGTCGAACAATCCCCGGAAAGGCGGTCATCCTTCCGGGGACTGCATGGACAAAAGCTCAGTTCGAGGCGAGCGCCTCGCTGACATATTTCGAAGTCACGTATTTTGAATAGTCTGGCAGCACGGCGTCGACCTTGCCCTGCTCCTTCAGGAAGGCGGAGGTCGCCGCGACGGCCTGCACCGTCGCGCCGCCGAGGAATTTGTCCGAGGCCTGCTCCTCGAGCGACGGGAAGACATAGCCCTTGAGCAGTTCCGGCACCTCTTCCAGCTTGGCGCCGGTGAGCTTGGCGATCTTGCCGGCCTCGGGCGAGGACACCGACCAGGCCTCGGGCTTGGCTAAGAACTGGGCGTAAGCTTCGCCGGTCACCTTGACGAAGTCGCGCACGGCCTCGGGGTGCTTCTCGGCAAAATCGGTGCGCACGATCCAGGCGTCGAAGGTCGGCGCGCCCCAGGCGGCCACCTGCGCGGAATTCAGCACCACCTTGCCGGTCGTCTTGATCTGGCCGAGCGCCGGGTCCCAGACATAGGCCGCGTCGATGTCGCCGCGCGCGAAGGCGGCGGCGATCTCCGGCGGCCTGAGATTGAGGATCTGCACCGACTTCGGGTCGACATTCTCATGCTTCAGCGCCGCGAGCAGGCTGTAATGCGTGGTCGAGACGAACGGCACGGCGACCTTCTTGCCGGCGAGGTCGGCGACCTTCTCGATGCCGGAGCCGTTGCGGGCAACCAGCGCTTCCGACGGACCGATCAGGCCGACGACGAAAATGGTCTGGATCGGCAGTTCGCGGCTGGCGGCAGCGGCCAGCGGGCTTGAGCCGACATAGCCGATATCGACCGAGCCGGAGGCGATCGCGGCGATGACGTCGGCGCCGGAATCGAACTTGCGCCAGTCGATCGCCGCCTTGGTCGCCTTTTCATAGGCGCCGTCGGCCTGCGGCACCTTCGAGGGCTCGACCACCGTCTGGTAGCCGATGGTGATCTTGAGATCCTCGGCACTGGCCGGACCGAGCAGGACGGCGGCCGTAAGCGCCGCCGACGAGAAAAGCAGGATGCGTCGTGAAAGGATTGACATTGAAAGGCTCCATAACCCGAGAAACTGGATGCCTTTCTATCGTCGGTTAATTCTATCGGGTTTGTAGAGTTAAATCCTTCCACGCAAACGGGCTTTGTTGGAAAAGTGTCGCCGGGTACCGGCGGAAAGGGCGCAAAAGGACGATCGCGAGGTGCGAAGCGACGCGCGCTGGCCCTGGACCACATGCCGTTCGGTCAAGGCGCTGCGACGGCGCGAGGGGCTCTTCGGCCAACCTCGGAAGCCGGCACCGGGAACAGCTCCAGGAAAAAACGCGGAACGGTCAGGGCCCGGCGGCGGCTGGATCGGTTTGCCGTTTCCGTAAAGCGCGGAAACGCTCCAACAGGTCAGCCGGCCGCCAGTTTCAGCCACAGCGCCTTTTCGCCAAGTGTGCCGACCAGCCTGGCATGCGCTGCCCGATCCGCCTCGCTGAGGCGCGGCGGCAGGACGATGGGCCGGGCGCCGATCGAGATGTCGATATCGGCCACCTCGCCGGCACCGTTCATCTGCACCGCCACGGCGTCGAGGACCAGCGCCGCCTGCTTGCCGCCGATGAGCTCGATATAGACTTCGGCCAGCAGTTCGGAGTCGAGCAACGCGCCGTGCTTGGTGCGGTGCGTGTTGTCGATGCCGTAGCGCCGGCAGAGCGCGTCGAGCGAGTTCGGGCCCATCGGATGCTTGCGCCGCGCCAAGGCGAGGGTGTCGACGACGCGGCCGGTGTCTATCACCGGGTGGCCGAGCCTGCCGAATTCGGCATTGAGGAAGCCGATGTCGAAATTGGCGTTGTGCGCGATCAGCTTGGCCCCGTCCGTGAAAGCCAGCCACTCCTCACAGATTTCGGTGAAGGTGGGCTTGCCGACAAGGTCGGCCGCGCTGATGCCGTGCACTTCCTGCGCCTCGGCATTCACCGCCCGCCCCTGCGGGTTGATGTATCTATGGAAGCTGCGGCCGGTCGGGAAGCGGTTGACCAGCTCGACGCCGCCAAGCTCGATGATGCGATCCTCGCGCATATCGAGGCCGGTGGTTTCGGTATCGAAGATGATCTCACGCATTTCGAATCATCAGGTTTTGGCGAATCAGTTTTGCCTGGCGCGCGCCAGAATCGTGCTTCGGCGAAAAATGGCAATGGCGGCTGCTGACAGCAAGAGTCACGAACGCGGCGTGCCGTGCTTATCCCCCAGTTCCGCAATGATCGCGCCGACTGCCTTCCGCGCGGCGTCGAAGCCGAGCCCGGTGTCGATGATGAAATCGGCCCGGCGGCGCTTCTCGGCGTCGGGCACCTGCTTGGCGAGGATCGAGGCAAACTTCTCCTCGCCCATGCCCGGCCTGGCGAGCACGCGCTGCCGCTGGATCTCGGGCGACGCGGTGACGACCACGACCTTGTCGACCCGGTCGCGGCCGCCGGTTTCGAACAGAAGCGGGATGTCGAGCACGGCGATCGGCGCGCCGGCGGCGCGGTGCCTGGCCAGAAACGCGTCGGCGTCGGCCCGCACCAGCGGATGCACGATCGCCTCCAGCTTCCTCAGCGCGGCGGGATCGCCGAGCACTTTTCCCGCGAGCTTCACGCGATCGACCACGCCCGCCTGCGTCGCGCCCGGGAAGGCCGCCTCGACCAAAGGCGCCGCCTTGCCGGCATAGAGGCGATGCACGGTCTCATCGGAATCATGCACCGGCACGCCGGCCTCGGCGAACATCTTCGCCGTGGCGGACTTGCCCATGCCGATCGATCCGGTGAGGCCGAGTACGATCATGCCGTCAATGGCCCTCGATGTCGGCGACGATCAAGCGCCGCAGCTCGGGCGTGACCTCGGGTTTGCGGCCGAACCAGCGTTCGAAGCCGGGCACCGCCTGGTGGAGCAGCATGCCGAGGCCATCGACCGTCTTCAGACCCCGCGTCCTGGCGGCGGCAAGCAAAGGCGTCTCCAACGGCACGTAGACAAGATCGGTGACGATGGCGTGGGCCGGCAAGCCGACCGGATCGGCGCAGAGCGTCGCGTCGCCATGCATGCCGAGCGAGGTGGTGTTGATGAGCAGGCCGGCATCGGCGAGCAGCTCGCCGACGGCGCCGGCGCCATGCGCCGTGATGCCGGCGCCAAAATGGCGGGCGAGTTCCTGGGCTCTCGCGAGCGTCCGGTTGACGATGCGGATGTCCTTGATCCCACGCTCTTTCAGCGCATGGATGACCGCGCGGGAAGCGCCGCCGGCGCCCAGCACCACGGCCGGCCCATTGGCCGCCCAGCCGGACGCATGGTCGTCAAGGTTGGCGGCGAAGCCGTAGCCGTCCGTATTGCCGCCCCAGAGAACGCCATCCTCGAACCACAATGTGTTGACGGCGCCGATTTCATCGGCCGCATGGTCGCGGCGGGCCACGCCGGCAAAGGCGGCTTCCTTGTGCGGAATGGTGACATTGCCGCCGCGAAAGCCGTTTTCGCCGAGCGACGCCAGGAACGCGGCGAATTCCGCCGGTGCGACGTCGATCGCCCGGTAGCTGCCGTCGATGCCGTATTTCGCCAGCCAGTGGCCGTGGATCTTCGGCGAGCGGGAATGGCCGATCGGATGCCCGGTGACAAAAGCTCGTCGCTCAGCCATCGATCGCCCCCAGGGCGCGCAATTCCTTCAGCACCGGCAGCAGCGGCAGGCCGACGATGGTGAAATAGTCGCCCTCGATCTTCTCGAACAGCTGGATGCCCTCGCCCTCGATCTGATAGGCGCCGACGCTGGAAAGCGCCTTGGCGCCGACGCGCGCCAGATGCCGTCCGATGAAGGCGGGGGCGAGCTTGCGCATGGTGAGGCTGGCAACGCCGACATGGCGCCACACCACCTCGCCGTCGCGGCAGAGCACGGCGGCGCTGTTCAATTGATGCGTCTTGCCCGACAAGGCAAGCAGATGCCTCCGCGCGCCTTCCATGTCGGCGGGCTTGTGAAAGATCTCATCGCCGAGTGACAGGGTCTGGTCGCAGCCGAGCACCAGCGCGCCGGGCTTGCGCCCGCTGACCTCGCTCGCCTTGGCTTCAGCGAGGATCGACGCGACATCTTCCGGCGAAACGCCGCTGTCCTTCAGCGGAGCCTCGAGCGCGCGCTCGTCAACTTCGGCCGGCACGGCCTCGATGTCGAGGCCGGCATTGACGAGCATCGCCTTCCGGAACGGGCTGCCCGAAGCGAGGATGATTTTTTCGGCCATGATGTGTCGTCATCGCGTCCCGGTTGATCGGGGCAATGGGTTATCTGTTCTTTCCCCGCAGGGCAACGATCGCGGCCGCCGTTTCCTCGATGGAGCGGCGGCTGACATCGATCATCGGCCAGCCATGCCTCGTGCAAAGCTGGCGTGCATAGGCGAGCTCCTCGTTGATGGCGGCGCGGTCGACATAGTCGGTCGGCACGAAGGCGGCGCTGTTGCCGAGGATGCGGTTTTGCCGGACATGCGAGATGCGCTCGGCGGTTGCGATGAGACCGACGACAAGCGGCTTCTTGGCCTCGACCAGGCTTTCGGGCAGCGGCACGCCGAGCACGATCGGGATGTTGGCGGTCTTGATGCCGCGATTGGCGAGATAGATCGAGGTCGGTGTCTTCGAGGTGCGCGAGATGCCGATCAGCACGATATCGGCATCGTCCATGTTGGCCGGCAGCTGGCCGTCATCATGCTCCATGGTGAAGTTCAGCGCGTCGATGCGGCGGAAATATTCGGCGTCGAGCACATGCTGGGCGCCGACGCGGCGGCCGGCCGGCGTGCCGAGATAGGACTGGAAGACGGTAAGCACCGGCTCAAGCACCGAGACGCAAGGCAGGCCCATCGTCGCGCAGCGCTCGTCGATGCCACGCGCGAGCTTCTGGTCGACGACGGTGTAGAGAATGATGCCGGGCTCTTCCTCGATATCCTCGAAGACCTTGGCGACCTGCTTCTCGGTGCGGATCAGCGGATAGATATGCTCGATGGCGCGCGCATCCTTGTACTGGGCGGACGCCGCGCGTCCGGCGGCCAGCAGCGTTTCGCCGGTGGCGTCGGAAATCAGGTGCAGGTGGAAGAAGCTCTGGGGTTTATTCACAGGGGATGGGTCCTGGCTGTGGGCTATTGTGGACAAGGCTGGACGGAGGAGCCTGGTCGTTCGAGGCGACTGTATCAGATGGCAGGTTGTCCACAATTCGCCCTGCTGTCGGCTTTATCGAGGCGCTGGGGACAAAACCGGGGATCAACTTTTCTTGGCCGGTTTCTTCCACAGGACGAAACTCGGCACGGGGCGGCCAAGCTTTTGACTCGAAAGCCTGAATCCGCCTCGTCCCCAGATCCATCCAAATTGCGAAAGAGAGCACGCGACAATATGCTGACTGGCCTTTTCGAGCCGCAGGCTGGACAGGTCGCAACCACCACAACCAACAGACTCTTAGAATCAGAAGACTCTTTTAGAATAGATATTTGATTTAAGAGAACGCGCATGACCCCGAACCAGAGGTTCGGAAAGGGTCATGCGCAAAATGAAAGCGCTACAGCGTCCTTTGCGCGTCTGAGGACGCGCGGCGCTGTAGAGAGGGCAGCGCTGGATGGCTGGGAAAAGGATCATGCTGGATGTCCTCAAGGGCGAGACGGTCTCACCGCCGCCGCTCTGGATGATGCGCCAGGCAGGCCGCTATCTTCCCGAATATCGTGAGACGAGGAAACGGGCGGGATCCTTCCTCGACCTCTGCTACAATCCGGACCTTGCCGTCGAGGTGACGCTGCAGCCGATCGAACGCTTCGGCTTCGACGCCTCGATCCTGTTCTCCGACATTCTCGTCGTGCCCAACGCGCTGGGGCGCGAGGTGCGTTTCGAGGAGGGCCGCGGGCCGATCCTGAAGCCGATCACGGCATCGGAGATTTCGGCGCTGAGCGGCGAGATGTTTCACGTGAATCTCGAACCGGTCTACGAGACGGTGCGCCGGTTGCGCGCGAAGCTGCCCGACGAGACCACGCTGCTCGGCTTCTGCGGCGCGCCCTGGACGGTGGCGACCTATATGATTGCCGGGCATGGCACGCCCGACCAGGGGCCGGCGCGGCTTTTCGCCTATCGCGAGCCGGAGGCCTTTGCACGGCTTCTGAAGATTCTGGCCGATCATTCGGCTGCCTACCTCATTCGCCAGATAGAAGCTGGCGCGGATTCGGTGCAGATCTTCGATTCCTGGTCGGGCGTTCTGGACGACCCGTCCTTCGCGGCCTTTTGCGTCGAGCCGGTGGCCGAGATCGTCCGGCAGGTGAAGGCGGTTCATCCGGATGTACCGGTGATCGGCTTTCCGAAAGGCGCCGGCGAGCGCTATCGCGACTACAGGAGAAAGACCGGCATCGCCGGCCTCGGTCTCGACTGGACTGTTCCTTTATCGATGGCCAGGGAACTGCAGCGCGAAGGTGCGGTGCAGGGCAATCTCGATCCGCTGCGCCTGGTCGCAGGCGGCAAGGCGCTGGCCGATGGCGTCGATTCCATCCTGAAGACGTTGGGCGGTGGGCCGCTGATCTTCAATCTCGGCCACGGCATCACGCCGGAAACGCCGGTGGCGCATGTCGAGGCGATGGTGAAAATGGTGAGGAGCTATCGATGACCGCCACAAGCAACGGGAATAGCCGGGGCAACGGGAATAGCGTGGGCAACGAGAACAGCACCGGCCAGGCGATGAAGCGCATGGTGATCGGCATTGTCGTTCTCGTCGTGCTGACGGCGCTGCTTTATTTCGCGGCGCCCGACAGCTTCTACCTGTGGGCGAAGGCGATCCATGTGATCGCGGTCATTTCCTGGATGGCCGGCATGCTCTATCTGCCGCGGCTTTTCGTCTATCATGTCGATGCCGAAAGGGGTTCGGTACAGTCGGAGACCTTCAAGGTGATGGAGCGCAGGCTGCTCAGGGCCATCATCAATCCGGCGATGATCGTGACCTGGGTGTTCGGGCTCTGGCTGGCCTGGAAAGGTTTTGGATTCCAGGGCGGCTGGCTGCACGCCAAGATCGCGCTCGTGCTCCTCTTGTCGGGTCTGCATGGTTATCTCGCCGCGGCGGTCAGGAAATTTGCCGAGGACAAGAATGAAAAACCGGCGAGGCACTGGCGGATCGTCAACGAGATCCCCACATTGCTGATGATCGCTGTCGTCATCCTGGTCGTCGTGAAGCCGTTCTGAGGCTTCCCTGTCAAGCCGGGACCCCGCAAAAGGCGGCTTGCTCTTTCAGACGACCGACGATAAAAGACGGGTCTTCCTTCCCGTCATGCGCCGCCCCTTTTACTCGCTTTCGGCCGCGCCCGGCATTTGTCGTATTCAGCCGATTTTTCTCCCCAAAGCCTACCCAGAGTCTATCTAATGCAAGAAATGAAACTCGCAGAGTTCAAGAACAAGAAGCCGCCAGAGCTGATCGCCTATGCCGAATCGCTCGAGGTGGAGAACGCCAGCGTCATGCGCAAGCAGGAGCTGATGTTCGCGATCCTGAAGAAGCTCGCTGCACAAGACATCGAGATCATCGGTGACGGCGTGGTCGAGGTGCTGCAAGACGGTTTCGGCTTCCTGCGCTCGGCCAACGCAAACTACCTGCCGGGTCCCGACGATATTTATATTTCGCCGTCGCAGATAAGGCGCTTTTCGCTCAAGACCGGCGATACGGTCGAGGGGCCGATCCGCAGCCCGAAAGAGGGCGAGCGCTATTTCGCGCTGCTCAAGGTCAACACCATCAATTTCGACGATCCGGAAAAGATCCGGCACAAGATCCACTTCGACAACCTGACGCCGCTCTACCCGACCTCGCGGCTGAAGATGGAGGTCGACAATCCCCCCACCAAGGACATTTCGCCGCGCGTCATCGACCTGGTGGCGCCGATCGGCAAGGGCCAGCGCGCGCTGATCAACGCCCAGCCGCGCACCGGCAAGACGGTGCTCTTGCAGAACATCGCGCACTCGATCACCGCCAACCATCCGGAATGCTACCTGATCGTTCTCCTGATCGACGAGCGTCCGGAAGAAGTGACCGACATGCAGCGCTCGGTGAAGGGCGAGGTGATCTCCTCGACCTTCGACGAGCCGGCGGTGCGCCATGTGCAGGTCGCTGAAATGGTGATCGAGAAGGCCAAGCGCCTGGTCGAGCATGGCCGCGATGTCGTGATCCTGCTGGATTCGATCACGCGTCTCGGCCGCGCCTACAACACCGTGGTGCCGTCGTCAGGCAAGGTGCTGACCGGTGGTGTGGACGCCAACGCGCTGCAGCGCCCGAAGCGCTTCTTCGGCGCCGCCCGCAATATCGAGGAAGGCGGTTCGCTCACCATCATCGCAACGGCGCTGATCGATACCGGCAGCCGCATGGACGAAGTCATCTTCGAAGAGTTCAAGGGCACCGGCAACTGCGAAATCCAGCTCGACCGCAAGGTGGCCGACAAGCGCATCTACCCGGCGATCGACATCCTCAAGTCCGGCACCCGTAAGGAAGACCTGCTGGTGCCGCGTTCGGACCTGCAGAAGATCTTCGTGCTGCGCCGCATCCTGGCGCCGATGGGCACGACCGACGCGATCGAGTTCCTCATCGACAAGCTCAAGCAG
>RXJA01000054.1 GCA_003963455.1 Hyphomicrobiales bacterium | reverse complement strand
GTGCGCGTCGTGCCGAAAGTGCCGGTGCTCGGTTCCGGCAAGCTCGACTTCGCCGGCGTGACCAGGATGGTGCGCGGCGACGAAGAGCTGAAGGTCAAGGCCGCCTGACCCGGACACAGGAACAGGCCGGCGACAGACGCCGGCCCGTTCATTCGTCAACTCTGCTTGGACCAGCATGTCGAGCAGGCGCTCGTGCTGCTCGGCGCAATAGCGTCTTTCGATCGCCTGATAGGTGCGGCGCGCTCGGGCGCCGGTTTCCGATCAGCGCCACGCCGCTGGTGCTGATGCAAGCGGGCGCGGCCGGGCAAGCTTGCCTCCAAGAAAAAGGCCGGGCGCGAAAGCGGCCCGGCCAAGCATGAAGGTCATAACCTTCAGAGGGGAACATCGCCCGGCGCAATGGGAGGAAAACACCGAGCGATAGCGTCTATTTGGGGTCTCGGCGGTGTAATTTCCACGAACGAAATTCCAAAAAAGAGCAAAAATGCGGAAAATCTCGCTCTCACACATCTCAATCGTCAGCCGGCGGCCGATGCTTTTTCCAACAGATCCGCATAATGGCGCCGAGCGACGTCGGGATGGGATCTCAGCCGGCTCTTCAGAACATTGGTTCCGACGTTGCGGAACAGCGGATTATCCGGGTCGCTGGCCGGGCCGCGGGCCTCGGCCGCCAGTTCCTCCGGCAGGTCGAGCAGGGGGATCGTGGCGTCGAGCCGGGCGCTGAAGAAGAACGGCACCGAAATCCGTTCGACGCCGGCGGGCGGCGTGACGACACGGTGCACCGTAGCCCTGAGATAACCGTTCGAGGCGAGTTCGAGCAGCTCGCCGATGTTGACGACCAGCGTCTGAGGGATGGGGTCCACATTCACCCAGCTGCCGTCATATTCGACCTGCAGGCCCTTGTTCTCGTCCTGGAGCAGCAGGGTGAGAAAGCCGCCGTCCTTGTGCGCGCCGACGCCCTGGTCGTCGCCGGTCGTGTCGCGGCCGGGATAGCGCACGATCTTCATGCGATGGTTCGGCTCGCCGCGATAGATCGGATCGAAGGCGTCCTCCGGCTGGTCGAGCGACGCCGCGAAGGCCTTGAGCAGCCGGATCGCCACATCGGTCGCCTTGGCCTGCCAGGCAAGCAGCGCCGGCTTGAGATCGGGAAGCGCCGCCGGCCACTGGTTCGGGCCCTGCAGCCGAGTCCAAGCGGGTACCCCCTGCCCTTGCGCAATAGGCGCGCGCTCGACGCCGATGTCGAGCTGCTCGCGCCAGTCGGCCCTGCCTCTGGTCAGTTCGCCGCCGGCGCGCGTGTAGCCACGGAACTGCGGTGACTTCACCATTTCGATGCCGAGCTTATCGGCCTCCGGCAAGGCGAAGAAGCGGCGCGCAGCGTCGAGCACCGCATCGATCTCCGGCTGGGTGATGCCATGGCCCGAGAGATAGAAGAAGCCGACATCGCGGGCGGCTGTGCGCAAGTCGAACAAGAAGGTCCGAAGCTCCGACGGGCCCTGCTCCAGGCGGTCGAGATCGAGCACCGGAATTATTCTGGGCATGGACATGCTCCTCTTGGCGGTAACTCTTCTGCGCAATTCCGGGCGGAAAACCCGAGCGCCTTTGCTGGAATTGCTCCAGACCGTCATGACGTTCCGTTGAATCGCCATCACGATCTAACTCTTTGTTGGGACGTGATCTTTCTACGAAGACCAGTTCCAACTTTTCGGGATCATGCTTTCGCACCCCGCCGCACGATGGCATGCGCGCCGTTGCGGGTGAAGAAACGCGCCGACCAATCTCATTGCAGACGGCGCAAGCCGGCTCTCAAATCCCGGCTCTTAGGGGAAATTGCGTTCGATGCGGCCGCCGCGTCCGCACGAAACCGGTCCCGACCTTGGTGAAGGCCGAAGCGGTAATCGCTTATGAGGCCCGCCGCGGGCGCCATGTCGACAGACCCCGCTGTGGAGGCGTGGTCGGCAGGCCGCGTGCTTCCTGGGCGCCGAAGCCCAATCGGGTCAGGCAGGCCCGCGCCAGGGCCGCATTGCTGTCGATCACCGCCAATCCAACTGAATCCTTGAGGCTCGCTGCCACCACCGACAATTCAGTGCAGCCGAGAAGTGCCGCGTCGGCGCCGGCCACTTGCGCGAGATGAAGCGCGCGTTCGGTCTCGGCCGCGGCTTCCGCGATCGACCCGGCTTTGACGAGCGCAATTGCGCTATCGACGCGCTCCTGAAACTCGGCATCCTGCGGAAGGCAGAGGTCGAACCCCGCCGCCGAAATCCTGTTCTGATAGAAGCCGGACGCCAGCGTGCCCCGCGTCGCGAGGTTCGCGACCCTGCCCCGGCCCAGGGTGCGGCGGATTTCCGCCACCACCGCGTCGCCGATATGGATGATCTCGGCTCGCGAATTCGCCGCCAGCCTGTCGTACCAATGATGGGCGGTGTTGCAGGGCATGGCGATGCAGGCAACGCCGAGCTCGTTGAGCGTCGAGACCGCGGCTGTCAGCGGCGCCAGCGGCCCGTCTTCACCGGCCAGGATCGCTTCGGTCCTGTCGGGCAGTTGCGGCACGCTGAGGATGACGGCCGGCACGTGCTCGTTATCGCGCAGCGCATCGGTCATCCGGGTCAGTTTGAAATAGAAGTCGGCCGATGCCAGCGGCCCTAGACCGCCGATGATGCCAAGCTGAGGACGGATGCTGTCGTCGATCATCGGACGGGCTCGGCCTCGAGCGCTTCCGCCTCAGCTTCGGCGAGCTGCGTAGCGTCCTCCCTGTGGTTGGGCGCGATCATTGCCGTGCTCGCCGCCACGGTGCAGACGCTGGACAGGGTCATGAACGTATCGACGGCCGCGTCCACCGCGACGAACAGGGCGAACGCCGCCTCGAAGGGAAGCTTCAGATAGCCGCAGACGATGGACATCTGGGACAGGATGAGCAGGCTGCCCATGCCGCCTGTCGTCAGCGCCAGAAGCGCCGAGACGGTGCCGACGAGCAGGAGGTCCGGGATCGCCAGCGGATGGCCGTAGAGCTGGGCGATGAACAGCGCGCCCGAGGTATAGACCAGCGCCGGGCCTGTCCGCAGCAGCGCCGCCTGCAGCGGCACGAGCAGCTCGACCACCACCAGGTTGAATCTCAGCCGCTCGCTCAGCAGGTTGATGACCCACGGAAGCGACGCGACGGAGGAGCGCGTGGTGATGGCCACCATCAGAAGCGGCTGGCAGGTCTTGATCGTGGCCCAGTAGCTTCGACGCGACCTGATCGCTATGACGGCAAAGGCGCCGGCGAGAAATGTCAGGCATGAAAGCCCCATCACCAGCAGGTAGCCCCCCATCAGCATCAGCGGCTTGGTGCCGGTCGACGCGGTCTGGTCCGCGATCAGGATGAAGGTTGCGAAGGGCAGTCCCCAGACGAACCAGTTGGTCAGC
>RXJA01000209.1 GCA_003963455.1 Hyphomicrobiales bacterium | reverse complement strand
ATGATGTCGAGGTAAAGTCTACCCCTGCCGCCGCCAAAGACGCAGCCGGTTGCACCCCCCAAGAGCGCTTCAACTGCATCAGACCTATACGTGCGATAACGGAGCGCTTGAGGTTCGTCCTCGAACAGGTGTCCATAGTCAATCGCCATGGCAGCTGCCTGCATCCTGAAAATCAGCAATTAGTCGTCAAGATACCATTTGCGGTCAGCTGAAGCCGCTTTTAGGCCTTGGGTGGCAAATTACGTCGGCACATATTCAACTGGGGATCGATTCCTCAGGTTTACGACCACGTTTCGCCTCTACCCTATTCGTCGTTTCTTTTCTTCAACAATTAATACCGCTTATATTTGGATTTCGATTTGAAATTCCTCTGTTCTGAGGGGTTCGTCACGACAAGCAGAAGATCCCGATACCGACAAAGCCGAACCGATTGGAAGGCGTGCCGAATACTGGGAGAGGGCGTACCCCTCCCAGCATTTCAAGGTGCAGTGGTCCATTAGGCCAGGGATCTCGTCACGCCACCGCGTTCCGCCTCCGAAACGTCGTCAGGAACGACCTTCGGGGCAGCACAAATCAGCAGTCCGGACACGAAGCAGGGGACGGCTCCGAAACAGAGCGCGGCAAGCTGCCATGTCGACCCGGCATTGAGGAGATAAGTCGCACCCAGTCCTGCCAGGATGGCGCCGGTCGGTCCCATCGCGGCGACGAGCGCGCCACCGGTGGCCCTGATGGTCGTCGGGAAGCTCTCGCCGATGAAAAACAGCAGCGCCGCGTAAGGACCGATAAGGAAAAACAGGCCGAGGCTGTAGAGTGCCGTGACCGGGCCAGCATAGCATGCCGGTGAACAATATATGCCGGCCGTGGTCCAACCTAGAGCGATCGCATTGCGCCGGCCAATGCGGTCACCCAGAAAGCCGAAGGCGAGATATCCGAGATAGCCGACAAGATTGGATAGAATGAGAACGACCAACGAGCTCTCGAACGAGACATGGTGAACGTCGGTGATTACGGTTGTACCCAGCACGCTAAACACCTGGATGGCAAACCAATTGAGCAGGAATGCCGCTCCGAGCACCATAGTCGTCCGCCGCTTCGAGCCCTGCAGCGTCGCCCGCAGCCCGTGCTGATCCCGATCTTGAGCCGTGGCTCGGCCCCGCTTAAGCTGATGCGCCAGGAATTGCGGGCTTTCCTTCAGCTTGCGCGCGAAGACCACGATGATTGGCGAATGAAGCGCAGCAAAGATGAAGCATCCCAGCGCCCGGTGCCGGTGCGTTGTAGATCAGGCACTTGCCGACCGCGCCGTCGGCGCCGCCAAAGATGCCCCAGGGCGCATCCTGTGACGTTCCGATTCATGGGTGATGAAACCATCAGTCAGCACACGCTGCGCCCTGACCACGCCGAGACCACCTCTCAACTCCCCGGCGCCGGGAAGCACTTCGTCACGCAACTCGTAACGATCTAGAGTCGGCGTCCGTTCAGAATGGAAGCGTCGGTCGCTCTGAAGAGCGCGGAACGGTGACCAACAAGCACGGGCATGTCAGCCCATAACCGACATGGAATTTGAGCTAGCGCAACGTTTGCCAGGCAGTTTCGACTAATAAACGGCTCGGATCGAACCACAACGGTCAGATCCAAGACAAATAAGGACCCAGAAGAAATGCGTTCGATAAAATTTGCGCTGTCTGTCGTGGCAGCCGCTCTGATAACGGCTGGTGCTGCCAGCGCCGCCGAGGTTGAAGTCAACATGATGAACATGGGAAAGCACGGGATGTTTCAGCTCGAGCCGTCCTTTATCAAGGTGGCGCCCGGCGACACCGTCCATTTCGTTGCCAAGGACAAGGGCCACGATGTCGAGTCCATCCCCGGCATGCTGCCGGACGGTGCCCAGCCGTTCAAGGGCGAGATGAACAAGGATGTCTCAGTCACATTCACCAAGTCCGGTGTTTACGGTGTCAAGTGCAATCCTCACTACGGCATGGGCATGGTCGCGCTGGTCGTGGTCGGCGACCCAAGCAGCAACCTGAAGGCAGCCGAGGCGGTCAATCAGCCCGGCAAGGCCAAGAAGGTCTTCGAAGAGCTCTTCAAACAGGTCGGCCAATAAGGCGGGCAAGCCCTTAGTAGGAGTATGCGGACCTGGGCAATGCCCTTGCGGAAGACTCCCGCTATTGAGCAGCGGGAGTACTTGCTCGTTACCGAGCAGATCGAGATAGGCATCGTGCACTTGCTCGACTGGGCGCAAGACCCGGCACAGCTAAAGCGAGGTGCTCCCTTTAGAGACACGCCGCCCTCGCTTGCCGACAACTTCCCGATCGGCGAGCGCCGCGGCTGTCACCGAAGCCAATTCTTCTCCAGGGTGGCAAGCCGCGAAGCAATCCGACGGCGGCCCCCTGGCACTCCAACTGCAGCCGGTGCTGGAAATCCGCCAGAGATGATGCATAGACCTGCAGCTTCGCAATGAAAACATCCGGCACCGTCGCGATGACACGCACGGCACCTTCCTCGAGGCGATCCCGCTGCTTCTCGACGTGTGCGCGGAAAGTCTCGGCCATCTGTTGCTCGCCCAGCTTCTCGATTTGGGCCTCTAAGCCAAGTGGGCTGCAGAACAGTTTACTTCTAATGCCATGGAAGCAAGCCTTTGGTACGAATGGACGCAACCTAACATCCATCTAAAATGCATCTTATTGCGCTGGATCAAAGATCGGTCCCTGTCGGCCGTCTAAGGGTGGCGCTCGCCCGGCCAGCAGTCGGCCGGGGCATTGAGCAGATGACGACAATGAAATCACAGATCGAATTTGGACGGAGATTGATGACGCGTCGGTTGATGGCCATCCTTGTCCTTCTTCTCGCCGTTTTGTGGTTGCCCTGCGAGGCAAGTGCCGCCAGCCGCCTCGGCGAATTCCTGGGCGCAGTAAAGGCGGCCGACATAGACCGTGCCGCTGACAGCTTCGGAGAGGTCGAGGGCAACCCGCCCGCGGCGAGGCTCCTCAAAGGTGGCCAATTGGTCGGCTACGCCTTCCTCACGAACGATGTAGTCGATGCGACTGGCTATTCCGGCAAGCCGATTAACATCGTCATCGGCATCGACCTCGACGGCAAGATCACCGGCGCAAAGCTCGTCGAGCATCACGAACCGATCGTTCTGGTCGGCATCCCTCAAGCCAAGATCGATCATTATATAAACGGGTTCGTGGGCCGCCGCGTTCTCGATCCGGGCGACGAGAAGCGAATGCCAGCCGACATCGTCAGCGGCGCGACGGTCACCATGATGGTCATTGCCGACAGCATGACCCAGTCGGCGGTCAAGGTCGCGCGATCGCGTGGCCTAGGCGCGGGCGCGGCGAATGTCGCTTCTCTGTCGGCCCACCGCGCGATTGATCAGACGAACAGCGCTGTCGAAACCTGGCAAG
>RXJA01000152.1 GCA_003963455.1 Hyphomicrobiales bacterium | reverse complement strand
CCGGACAACCTGGCCCTCGCCGGAATGGCCGGCGGTGAATGATTCTTCGAGCATGCTCGCGAAATCGTCGCGAGACGGATTAGCTACTGACATTGTTTCTCCTGGAATGCTCCGCGCGCTGGCGGAGCGGGCGCCGTGGGTTAGCGTTGCGTGAGCCTGTCGGCGTTCCGGGCTTGAGAGCCCTTGGCCGCTATCTCAGCGGCAAGTCCGGCGCATGAAGAATGCTGGCAGGCTGGTTCGTGCCCGATATGGGTGTTTTCGCTGCCTACGGCAACCGAAAACCCGCAATCAGGCCTTGTTTCTCTTGGCAAGGACGTCGTCAACGATCGCCATCGCCGCCAGAAACGCGGCCTCTATAGCCATTTCGCTTGTATCAAGCAAGTGCGCGTCCGCCGCCGGCTTCAGCGGCGAGGAGGCTCTGCCCATGTCGCGCTCGTCGCGGCGCTCGATATCGGCAAGGATAGTGGCGAGATCGGCGCTGCCGCCCATGCTCTCGATCTCGGCCAGCCGGCGCTTCGCCCGCACCGCGGCGCTTGCCGTGACATAGAGCTTGATGTCAGCGTCGGGACATACCACCGTGCCGATGTCGCGCCCGTCGAGCACCGCGCCCGGCGGCGCCTTCGCGAACGCCCGCTGCTTTTCGACCAGGATGCGCCGTACCGTGGGAATGACGGCGACTTTCGAAGCCGCCTCACCCACCGCATGCGCCGACAGCACCGTGCGATCGAGGTTGGAGAGATCGACCTGCCGCGCCGCGGTTTCGGCCGCCGAGACATTGTCGAGCGGCAGGCCGAGTTCCAGAAGCTTGTGGGCCACCGCGCGATAAGTGAGGCCGGTGTCGAGCAGGTTCAGGCGATAGTGGTCGGCCAGGCGTCTCGCCAGCGTGCCCTTGCCGGCGCCCGCTGGGCCGTCGATGGCGATGGTAAGGCCGTTCGTCATTCGAACCCTCGCAACAAGCGCTTCGTTCCACCGGCGCTCGAACGCAGCCGCCGTGACCTCGGAGGCTTCGAACTGGCTATCCGCATTTATCTCAACGAGATCAGGAAACCCTTCGATTGAATTTCTGGTTCCCCCGAGCTCGATATCTTCCGATCGGTCCATGGCATTGCCTCTGACGGCAAAGCCCACGGACCCATCGGCATAAAACTCTATCGTCCGGTTCTGGAAATTGTCGTCCGCAATTTCATACCAGAGGTGGGATGGTTCCTCAGATCTGTCATGTCTCCAATGGACGTAGACGTATCTCACGCAATCTCCGCGCCCAGTCCCGTCATCAATCCCATGAACTCCGGAAAACTCGTCGCGATCATGTTGGCGTCGTCGATCGTCACCGGCTTTTCCGTGGCCAGCCCCATCACCAGGAAACTCATGGCGATGCGGTGGTCGAGATGGGTCTTCACCGCCGTATCCGGGCCGTTTGGGTGAGCGCCGAGCCCCTTGCCGCCCGGTCTGCCGCGCACGGCAAGCGACGCTTCGCCCTCGGTGCAGTCGACGCCGTTGAGCTTCAGCCCGTTGGCGACCGCCGCCAGCCGGTCGGATTCCTTGACGCGCAATTCCTCCAGGCCCTGCATCAGCGTCTCGCCTTCGGCGAAGCTCGCCGCGACCGCCAGCACGGGATATTCGTCGATCATCGACGGCGCGCGTTCCGGCGGCACGGTAACGCCCTTCAACTCGGAATAACGCACGCGCAGGTCCGACACGTCCTCGCCGCCGGCATTGCGCGAGTTGAGAATGTCGATGCGGCCGCCCATCTCCTGCAGCGTCAGGAGGAGCCCGGTACGGGTCGGGTTCATCAGCACGTTCTCGATGACAATCTCCGAGCCCGGCACGATGAGCGCCGCGACCAGCGGGAAGCCGGCCGAGGACGGGTCGCCGGGCACGGCGATCGTCTGTCCGGTGAGCTTGCCCTGGCCTTCGATGAAGATATGGCGCACGCCGCGCTCGTCGGTCTCGACGGTCAGGTTGGCGCCAAAGCCTTTCAGCATCTTTTCGGTATGGTCGCGCGTCATCACCGGTTCGATCACCGTGGTGATGCCCGGCGTGTTCAAGCCGGCAAGCAGCACCGCCGACTTCACCTGGGCCGACGCCATCGGCACGCGATAGGTGATCGGCGCGGCATGCTTCGGGCCACGCAGCGTGATCGGCATGCGGTCGCCGGGCGCCGCCTTCAGCACCTGCACGCCCATCTGGCGCAGCGGGTCGAGGACGCGGCCCATCGGCCGGCCGGACAGCGAGGCATCGCCGATGAAGGTGGTCTCCATGTCATAGGTGCCGACGAGGCCCATGGTGAGGCGCGAGCCGGTGCCGGCATTGCCGAAATCGAGCGGGCCTTCCGGTTGCAGCAGCGCGCCGTTGCCGGTGCCGCGGATCACCCATTCGGCGCCGTTCTTTTCGATATGCGCGCCCATCGCCTTCATGGCGGCGCCCGTGCGCATCACGTCCTCGCCTTCGAGCAGGCCGGTGATGCGCGTCTCGCCGGAGGCAAGGCCGCCGAACATGAAGGAGCGGTGCGAGATCGACTTGTCGCCGGGCACCCGCGCGGTGCCGGCAAGGGCAGGGGATTTGCGGGCCGTGGCTGGTTTAGCGGCGGCGGAATGAGACATTTTGTCTTCCAAATGAAATGCCGGCTGGCCGGCCCGGTTCGTCATGGTGCGGCGGTCTCGTATCACGGCGCGCCGCAATGGTCATCCCCTTGGCGCGGCCGTTCGAACGCGAGCTTTTGCGACGCCGGCTTTTGGCTTTGACAGCGTTCAAAACTGCGGTTAAGGGGACCACTCTTTTATTGACGAGGCCTGCTGTGGCAAAAGCTGAACTTGGCACCAAGCGCATCGACCCCGAAACGGGTCGGAAATTCTATGACCTGAACAAGGATCCGATCGTCTCGCCCTATACCGGCAAGAGCTATCCGCGCTCCTATTTCGACGAAGGCAAGATTTCCGCCCTCGAGGAGGACGAGGAGGTCGCCGACAAGGAAGTCGACGCCGACGAGGAAGAAGGCGCCGAAGTCGTCTCGCTCGAAGAGGCCGATGACGAGGCCAAGGGTGGCGCTGACGATCTTCCCGATCTCGGCGACGACGAGGATGATGTCGATCTCGGCGACGATGACGACGACACCTTCCTTGCCGACGAAGAGGAAGAGGACGACGACGTCGCCGACATGATCGGCGTCGGCGACGATGAGGACGAGGTCTGATTTTAGACCTCGGCGCGATTGTTTGCCGGCCATTTTCGCCTGTGACGAAAAAGCGGTCTTTCAAGGCTTGATCTTGACCGAAGGCGGCGCTAGAAGCCGCCAGCACTAAACGACGGCGCGGTTCCCAACCGCGCCGGATCTCTTCGCCGGAAACGGCGCCGGCTGACTGCCGGGAGTGGGGCCATAGCTCAGTTGGGAGAGCGCTTGAATGGCATTCAAGAGGTCGT
>RXJA01000257.1 GCA_003963455.1 Hyphomicrobiales bacterium | reverse complement strand
TGCCGCGGTCGGCCGCGTCGCTGTCGGGATCGACATCGGTGACCACGAGGCCCTTGCCGTTTTCCGCCTTGGTGACGGTCAGGCCGAGATCGGCCAGCGTGTCGGGCTTGGCGGCGGGGGCCGGCTGCTTGCTGTTGTCGTCGTTCGAGGCCTGCTTGTCGCTCGAAGGCAGCGTGCCGAGATCGACCTTGACCGTCTCGTTCTTGCCGTTGCGCCAAACAGTGACATCGACCGATTTGCCCGGCGCGAATGCACCGATCATGCGGGCGAGTTCCTTCGGCGAGGCGACATCCTTGCCGTCGACCTGGGTGATGACGTCGCCGGCGGTGATGCCCGCCTTCTTGCCCGGGCCGGCGTCCTGGGCGCTCGACACCAGCGCGCCCTTGTCCGACTTCAGGCCGAGCGACTCGGCGATGTCGGAGGTGACAGGCTGGATCTCGACGCCGAGCCAGCCGCGCTGGACGGAGCCGCTCTTCATCAGGTCCTGCACGACCTGCTTGGCGGTCGAGGCCGGAATGTCGAAGGCAATGCCGACGCTGCCGCCCGACGGCGAGAAGATGGCGGTGTTGATGCCGATCACCTGGCCGTTGAGGTTGAAGGTCGGACCGCCCGAATTGCCGCGGTTGACCGAAGCGTCGATCTGGATGAAGTCGTCATAGGGGCCGGCGCCGATGTCGCGGCCGCGGGCCGAGACGATGCCGGCGGTGACGGTGCCGCCAAGGCCGAACGGATTGCCCACGGCAACCACCCAGTCGCCGATGCGGACCTTGGAATCGTCGGCGAAGTCGACATAGGTGAACTTGCTGCCGCCGCCATCGACCTTGAGCACGGCGAGGTCGGTGCGCGGATCGGTGCCGATCAGCTTGGCGTCGAGTTCCTTGCCGTCATTGGTGACGACGGTGAAGTCCGAGCCTTCCGACACGACATGGTTGTTGGTGACGAGATAGCCATCCTCCGAGATGAAGAAGCCCGAGCCCTGGGCAACCGGGCGCGGCTCGCCATTGCCACGGTCGCGATGGCCGAAGCGGCGCATGCCGAACTGGCCGCCCTGGTCGCCAAAGCCGCGGAACTCCTTGAAGAAGCGGCGCATTTGCGGATTGTCGGGGAGGTTGTCGAAGCCATCCTGATTGTCGGAGCCGTCATCGGCCGTCGGCTGGATCTTGGCCTTGACCTTGACGCTGACCACCGCGGGCGAGACGTGCTCGACGACATCGGCGAAGCTCGGCATCTGCGGGGCTTCGACACGCACGGCATCGGCCAGCACGGGGGCAGTGCCGGTTGCGAGCATGCCCGCGCCAACCGTGCCGACAACGGCCAGGGAAGCGACGGCGGCCATCAGGCGCTTTCGGGTGCTCGAAAATGAATTGGGGGCATTATTCATGGGGTTTCTTATCCTCTATCGACGCGGATGCGCTCAGGCGAAGCATCCTCGGGCGAGAGAATTAGAGAGGCGCACATTACGGCGCCATTTCCGGTACATGAAAGTTTTGTAATGTTGGGGATTGGGGACGATGCGCGAGATCACGAGGTTTCAAAATGACCGCAGGCCATACCAACCGAACTCGAGTCTCAGTCGATTGGGATACCAAGACGATCGAAGGCATCAAACGCGGGACAGCCGACGCAAAGGCGGGCCGTGTGCTGCCTCACGAAGCTGCGATGGCGGAAATCGACGCGGTAGTCGAGGCCGTGGAGGCCGAGTGGGCAGGTAAGGTGTGAGGTATGCCGCCCTTGGAGATTGGCTGAAACCTCGGCGACCTGAGAGCGGCTACCGCCAATTATCGACGTCGGCAACGAAACTATTCGCGCAGCATCTTGTCCAGTGCCGCCTTCTCCTCGGCACTGAGGGCGCTGTCCGATGCCGGGCGGCGCGAGCGGGCGCTGAGCACGATGAACAGGCCGCCGGCCAGCAGCAGGAGCGCCGGCGTGCCCCACAACAGCGCGTTGCGCAGGCTGAAGCGCGGCTTCAGCAGCACGAATTCGCCATAGCGCGAGACGATATAGTCCATCACCTGCTGGTCGGTGTCGCCTGCGACAAGGCGCTGGCGCACGAGAATGCGCAGGTCACGGGCCAGATCGGCGTCGGATTCGTCGATCGACTGGTTCTGGCAGACCATGCAGCGCAGGCCTTCCGACAGCACGCGCGCCCTCGCCTCCAATGCCGGGTCCTGCAGAACTTCGTCGGGCTTCACCGCCTGCGCGGCGCCGGCAAAGGCCAGAACCAGCAGCAGGACCAGCGGGGCGAGGGAAAATCTTGACCTCATGTCGGGCTCGCCAGCGCGGCGGCCGGCTTGCGCCGCCTTGCGGGCGCGCCGACACGCAGGCGGCGATCGGCCAGCGACATGGCAGCGCCCGCCATCATCACCAGGCCGCCGCCCCAGATCAGGGTGACCAGCGGCTTCCACCAGAGGCGCACGACGACGGAACCGTCATTGTTCTCGTCGCCGAGCGACAGATAGAGCTGGCTCAACCCAATCGTCCTGATGCCGGACTCCGTCGTTGCCATCTGCCGGGCCTGAAAGAAGCGCTTTGCCGAAGAGATTTCGCCGTTGGGATTGCCGTCGGCCCCTACCAGCAGGAAGCGGGCGCGATCCTCGGTGAAGTTCGGGCCTTTCTGGGGAAAGAGCCCTTCGAAGCGCAGCGTATGGCCGGAGAGCTCCACCGTTTCGCCGGCGCGCATGGTGAGTATCCTCTCGGTGCCGAAGCAGAGCGTGCTGACGATGCCGAGCAAGGTCAGTCCAAGGCCGAGATGGGCAAGCGCCGTGCCGAAGACCGAGCGCGGCAGGCCGGCGAAGCGGCGAAGCATGACGGCCGGCGTCACCGAACCGGCGCCGGATTTGACGGCGAGGTCAGTCAGCGCCCCGGCGACCAGCCAGACAGCGAGGCCGACACCGAGTGCTGCGAACACCGAGGCGCCGTCGATGAACAGGCCGGTGACCAGCATCGCGGCGAGCGCCAGGGCGAAGGCCGCCATCAACCTTTGCGAGGCGGCAATCACATCACCGCGCTTCCAGGCGAGCAACGGGCCGAACGGCACAATCGCCAGCAGCGGCACCATCAGCGGGCCGAAGGTCAGGTCGAAGAAGGGCGCGCCGACCGAGATCTTGCCGCCGGTGAGCGCTTCGAGCGCCAGCGGGTAGAGCGTGCCTACCAGCACCGTCGCGGTGGCGGTGGTGAGAAAGAGGTTGTTGAGGACCAGCGCGCCCTCACGCGAGATCGGATGGAACAGGCCGCCGGCGGTCAGGGTAGAGGCGCGCAGCGCAAACAGCGCCAGCGAGCCACCGATGAAGAGCGTCAGGATGCACAGGATGAAGACGCC
>RXJA01000603.1 GCA_003963455.1 Hyphomicrobiales bacterium | reverse complement strand
TTGTGACCCGCAACTTCCTGCTCGTCGATCGCCACGATCTGGCCGACGCCATGCGCCGGATAGACGATGAACTCGCCGGTCTTGAACCCGTGGCGGGCCGCGGTGGACTTCTTCTGCGGGGTGATCGTTGCCATTACGCCCTGAACTCCTTAGTTGTGCCGCCGGCATCATGCCGGCTCGAACCCATGGGGCCGGCCCAAGCCGACCGTTAGCCGCGCAACAGGATGAGCCCACCGGAAAAGCAGGGACCGGCACACCGCACGAATGCGACCGCCTGCCCCAGATCGCTCTGGTCCGGATTAAAAGCTCACCTTTCAGTGATTTGGGGCGTTAGCGCCATAAATCGACGTTGTGTCACCGGCATGTTTTTATTTATGTAACACAAAAAGTCGGAAGAATCAAGGTTTTGCTGCGTTCGCTAACGCCAAGCGGGACCGCTGCCTGTCAAGACAGTAATTGAATCGGCCATGTTACGCCGCGTCATGCCGGCGTTGCGAGCGCCCGCATCAATCGCCTTCACCGGGCTCCGGCGAGAAATATTTCTCGAACTTCCCGGTCTCGCCGTCGAAAGTCTTGGCATCCGCCGGCGGTTCTTTCTTGGCGGTGATGTTGGGCCACTTCTCGGCGTATTCGGCGTTGACCTGCAACCATTTGTCGAGACCGCCCTCGGTGTCCGGCTTGATCGCGTCGGCCGGGCACTCGGGCTCGCACACGCCGCAGTCGATGCATTCGTCCGGATGGATGACGAGCATGTTCTCGCCTTCGTAGAAACAGTCGACCGGACAGACCTCTATGCAGTCCATGTATTTGCATTTGATGCAATTGTCGGTCACGACATAGGTCATCGCAGGCTCCGGAACGTCCCGATTTGCTCGGCTTTTTCAGGTTGAGGTAACGCCTTTGCCGGCTGCTTGCAAGGGCGGGGCATTCGTATGCGGCCGGCATCGGGAAATCGAATTCCAGCGGCCTCGCCGCCGGCGGTTCGGCCGGCCCTATTCAATCATCGCCGAGCAGCCGGTCGGTCTGCCGCCGCTCGCGTTTGGTCGGGCGGCCGCTGCCGGCCTCGCGCAGCGCCGGAATGGCGTCCGCAACGGCCTCGCCCTTGGGCGTCGGCGCCGGCGACATGTCCTCGTAAAGCAGGCGCGCTTCATCGGCCGGCCCGCGCCGCGTGCCGCAATCCAGCACTTTCCAGACCAGGATACGGCCCTCGAGCGTAATGGTGAGAACGTCGCCGGGCTTCACCAGATCGGAGGCCTGCGCTGCTTTGTCGCGATTGATGCGGACGCGTCCGGCGACGACGACTTTCGCCGCCAGGGAGCGCGACTTCACCGCGCGCGAGAAGAACAGCCATTTGTCGATGCGCTGGCGGCCTTCTCCAACCATCGGGCCTAGCTTTGTTGGAGCATGATCTCGCCCGAAAACCGGTTCCCACCTTTCGGGATCATGCTCTGGCCTATTTCTTCAGCTGGTCGCGCAAGGCGGCGAGCTTGGCGAAGGGCGAATCCGGATCGAAGCGCTGCGGGCGTTCCTCGCGCGGCTTGCCCTGGAAGGCGGGCTTACCGCCAGGAGCGTTGCCTTTGCCGTCCTGCCTGTTGCCCTTCCAGTCGGGCCGGCCCTCGCGGCGCCCCCCCTCGTGGCGATCTCCCTCCTGGCGATTTGGGCGCTCGCCCTGCGGCCTGCCTTCGCGCCGTTCACCACCCTCGCGCCGGTCGCCTGTCTCGGGTCTCGGCTTGAATTTCGAGCGGTCGAAGCGCGGCTTGCCGGCGCCGTCGCGGCGACCTTCATGCGCAGGCTTGTCGCCAGGCTGGGCAGGTGCGGCGCCCGCCTGGCCGTCGCGCGCTGGCTGGCCGCCGCGCGGGCGATTGTCACGGCGGTTGTCGTGGCGCTGGCGCGGACGCTGATGGTCGAAACGCGCCTGACGCCACAGAAGGACCGGCTTCGGCTCCTCGGATTCGGCCGGGGTCTCGCCAGCGGCGGCTTCCGATGCGACGGCGTCAGCCGCCGCCGTCTCGCCTTCCGCCGGGGCTTCGGGCTGGACGGCCTCAGCAATTTCGCTTGCCGGCGCCGCCGCCTCGACAGCCACCGGCGCCTCGGATTGCTCCTCCGCCGGCTCGCTTGCAGGCACGACTTCCGCACGCGCCGTCTCTTCCGATGCGGGTTCGGCGGCTGCTTCGGCAACCGGCTCCGGGGCAGCTGCGGCCACGGGCTCCGTCGTTTCCACCGGATCGGCCGCCGCGTCCGCGTTTTCGGCCGACGGCTCCACGCCGGTATCAACCGGCGGGGCTTCGGCCGCAGCCGCGGCGCGCGCGGCTTCTTCCGCCGCCAGCTTCGCGGCGGCGGCTTCGCGGGCCGCGTTGTCCTGCGCGTCCAGCTTCGCCTTCACCTCGGCCGCCGGCTTCGCCTCGGAGCGGTAGCCGAGACCCTTGAGGATCTCCTCCATGTCGTCGGCCGTGGCGCCGAGGATCGACATCATCGGCGGCGTCACCATGAAGGCGTGGCCGTCATAGGCGCCGTCCGGGCGCTGGCCGAGGCCGGGCTTCCAGTTGGTCGCGGGGCGGATGAGGTCGGCAAGCCGCTCGAGGATATCGACGCGCACGGCGCGGCGGCCGAGATTGCGATAGCCGGCGAGCTTGTAGAAGGTCTTGTCGAAGGCCGGGTCGATGACCACCGAGGTGCGGCCCGACGCCAGCGCATGCACCACATCGCCAAAACCCGGCTTGTCCTTGCCGTCGTTCTTCAGCGCCCAGAGCAGCGTCACCAGGCCTGCCGGCGCCGGCTTGATCAGCGCGGGCACGAAGACATGGTAGGCGCCGAAGCGAACGCCGAGGCGGCGCAGCGCCGCGCGGCCTTCCTGGTCGAGCGACTTCATCTCCTCCGCGATGTCGCGGCGGTTGATCAGGCCGAAATGCTCGACCAGCTGGAAGGCGATGCCGCGCGCGATGCCGGCGAGCTGGTCGGCATTCTTCAAATCGACCAGCGGCTTCAACAGCGACTCGATCTGGAAATTGACGAAACGTTCGGCGCGTGCCGCGACCTTGTCGCGGGCAGGGCCGGTCAGCTGCTCGTCGGCGAGCAGGACCAGGCGCGGCTTCAGCGCCTCGTCGGCGCCGACCAGCGTGCCGATCGGCGCGCCGATCCAGCGCAACACACCGTCGGAGCCGAGCGCCAGGTCGCCATTGGCGCAGGCGGCAAAGCGTTCGGCGCGCGCGTCGAACTCGGCCGCAAGCGCCTTCTGGGCGGCTGTGCGCACCGCCTTGGCATCCTCGCCGCCGGCGCTCTGGTCGGCGGTGAAGCGGAACCCTTGCAACTCGCCGACATGATGGCCTTCGACGAGGACGGTTCCGGTAGGGCTGATTTCGGCTTCAGGCATGGTATTTTCTCTAAGGCGCCGCATGAGGACGGAAGTCCTGCGGTCTACGAAGCGTTTCGTC
>RXJA01000074.1 GCA_003963455.1 Hyphomicrobiales bacterium | reverse complement strand
AATCTGCATCTCGGCAATTATCTCGGCGCCATCAAGAAATTCGTCGCCCTCCAGGAACAGTCCGACTGCATCTATTGCGTCGTCGACCTGCATTCACTGACGGCGCAGCTCGTCCACAAGGACCTCGGCGACCAGACCCGCTCGATCACGGCGGCGTTCCTGGCCTCCGGCATCGACCCGAAGAAGCACATCGTCTTCAACCAGTCGCGGGTCATGCAGCACGCCGAGCTTGCCTGGATCTTCAATTGCGTGGCGCGCATCGGCTGGATGTACCGGATGACGCAGTTCAAGGACAAAGCCGGCAAGGACCGCGAGAACGCCTCGCTCGGCCTGCTCGCCTATCCGAGCCTGATGGCCGCCGACATCCTGCTCTACCGCGCCACCCATGTGCCGGTGGGCGAGGACCAGAAGCAGCATCTGGAGCTGACCCGCGACATCGCGCAGAAGTTCAACAACGACTTCTCCGAGAAGATCGCGGCGCTGGGCGTCGGCGTCGAAATGCAGGTCGGCGAGGAGACCGTGAACGGCTATTTCCCGATCACCGAGCCGGTGATCGGCGGCCCGGCGGCGCGCATCATGAGCCTGCGCGACGGTTCCAAGAAGATGTCGAAGTCGGACCCGTCGGACCTGTCGCGCATCAACCTGACGGACGACGCCGACACGATCTCGAAGAAGATCCGCAAGGCCAAGACCGATCCGGAGGCCTTGCCGAGCGAGATCGACGGGCTGGAAAGCCGGCCCGAGGCGGAGAACCTCGTCGGCATCTATGCCGGGCTGGCCGAAATCTCGAAGGAAGACGTGCTGAAGCAGTATGGCGGCCAGCAGTTCTCCGTGTTCAAGCCGGCGCTTGCCGATCTTGCCGTGGAGAAGCTGGCGCCGATCGCTTCCGAGATGCGCCGCATCGAGGGCGACCGCGCCTATGTCGACGCCGTGCTCAAGGACGGCGGTGAGCGGGCGCGAACGATCGCCGAGGGCACGATGAAGACGGTGCGCGACATCATCGGCCTGCTGCAGGACTGACCGACGATCCGGTCCCATAGGACCATTGCCGCATCGGCCGGCGGCTTGCCGCCGGTCCATGGCGGTGGCAGATTGCGGCCGAATTGATACCGAGCAGATAGACATGGTCTCCAAACGCCTCAGCCGCGAAGCCGGCCATCGCCGCAAGTTCCTGGCGATCATCGACGACACGCCCGAATGCGAGCGCGCCGTCGCCTATGCCTCGAAGCGGGCGCAGAGCACCAACGGCGTGCTGGTGCTGCTCTATGTCATCGAGCCGGACGATTTCCAGCACTGGCTGGGGGTCGAGAAAATCATGCGCGAGGAGGCCACCGCCACGGCGCGCGCGGCGCTCGATACCTACGCCAACAAGGTGCGCCAGAAGGTCGGCATCGAGCCGGAGCTGGTGGTGCGCGAAGGCAAGCCGACCGAAGAGATCCACAAGCTGATCGAGGAAGACCAGGACATCGCCATTCTGGTGCTGGCGGCCGGCGCCGGCAAGGAGGGACCAGGACCGCTGGTCGGCGCGGTTGCAGGCAAGGGCGCCGCCTTCCCCATTCCGGTCACGGTGGTGCCGCAGAATCTCTCCGACGAGGAAATCGACAGCCTCGCCTGAGGTTTTATCGGCATTCAGGTGACGCCAGCCCGACCTGAAGTCTCGACACGCCTTGAACCAGGGCGTAGGAGCCTGCGGGAACATTCCGCCAGCCAGCCGTTCCAGCGACGCGTTTCGCTTGAATGTCCAGCCGATAGAGCCTATTTAGAACTATTCCAAACTTTGCCCCTGAGGGCATGGAGACAGCCATGTTCATCCAGACCGAATCGACGCCGAACCCGGCGACGCTGAAGTTCCTGCCCGGCAAGGAAGTGCTGCGCGAAGGCACCGCCGATTTCCGCGACGCCGCAAGCGCCGGCGCGGCTTCGCCGCTGGCCGGCCGGCTGTTCGAGATTCCGGGCGTCACGGGCGTTTTCTTCGGCTACGACTTCATCACCGTGACCAAGGACGGCCCCGACTGGCAGCATTTGAAGCCGGCGATCCTCGGCGCCATCATGGAGCACTTCATGTCCGGCGCGCCGGTCATGGCCGCGGCCGCTCCGACGAGCGAAGCCGGCGACACCGGCGAGTTCTACGACAAGGCTGACGAGGAGCTGGTGCTGACCATCAAGGAGCTGCTCGACACGCGGGTGCGCCCGGCCGTTGCCCAGGACGGGGGCGATATCACCTTCCGCGGCTTCGAGAACGGCACCGTGTTCCTGCACATGAAGGGCGCCTGCGCCGGTTGCCCCTCGTCGACGGCGACGCTGAAGCACGGCATCCAAAACCTGCTCCGCCATTTCGTTCCTGAGGTACAGCAGGTCGAGCAAGTCGCCTGAGAATACTACTCCGCCTGGCGCGGCGGAACGAGTTTTGTCCTATCGCAAGAAACAAAAAACCGGGCCCCAACAGCCCGGTTTTCTGTTTTTGGACGTCTTGTTGTTGCCTAGACGGTCCGCTTGCGAGAGCTTCTGGCCCCGGCCTTCGTGATCACATCACGATGACCTTGGCGCCGACCGACGTGCGGTCGTAGAGATCGATAATGTCCTGATTCATCAGCCGGATGCAGCCCGACGACATCGCCTTGCCGATCGAGAACCATTCCGGGCTGCCATGCAGGCGGTAGCCCATGTCGCCGCCCTTGTTGAAGAGATACATGGCGCGCGCGCCGAGCGGGTTCATCAAGCCAGGCTCCATGCCATTGGCGAATTTGGCGAGCTCCGGCTGGCGCTTGATCATCTCGCGCGGCGGCGTCCAGGTCGGCCATTCACGCTTCAGCGCGATATGGGCGGTGCCATGCCACTCGAAACCCTGGCGGCCGACGCCGATGCCGTAGCGCATCGCCATGCCGTCGCCCTCGATGAAGTAGAGGAACTTGTTCTGGGTATCGACGATGATGGTGCCCGGCTTCTCCGAAGAATCATACCGCACTTCCTGGCGGTGATACCTGGCGGGCACCTTCTCGATCGGGATGCGCGGCAACTGATAGCCGGCATCGGTTATCGCGCCATAGTTGTTGGTGAAGATCTGCCCGCCGATGGTGCTGCACCCGCTGATCGCGGTCGACAGCGCAAGGGCGGCGAGGATTGCAAACGACTTCAAGCGCATGAATAGGTCCGACGCCCCGTCTCGATGCCCGCGGCACGAGTCGGCCGCTTTCTTGCCACCATTCATGCTGGCATTTCTTTTGCTTGCCAAGCGCGCACTGCCTATATGCAAGGCCTTACGTGCCGGTAAGTGCCGAACTGCGGCATTTACGCAACAGGCTTCACAGGATTGTGAAGCAAAATCAATGAGGCGGCTCAAAGGTCGCCTGGGCTTCGAGGAGAGCGCCATGAATGTCGGAGATGCCGCCGAACGTTCCGGCCTGCCGGCCAAGACCATCCGCTACTATGAGGAGATCGGCCTGATCCGTCC
>RXJA01000476.1 GCA_003963455.1 Hyphomicrobiales bacterium | reverse complement strand
ATCGGCGAGGGCGAGCGCGACGAGGCGCCGATGCTCTATATCGGCGAGGAAGTCGGCACCGGCAAAGGCCCGGCGGTCGACATCGCGCTCGATCCCCTCGAGGGCACCACGATCTGCGCCAAGAACCTGCCCAACGCGCTCGCGGTCATCGCCATCGCGGAAAAGGGCAGCCTGCTGTTCGCGCCCGACGTCTATATGGACAAGATCGCCATCGGCCCCGGCTATCCGGAAGACCTGATCGACATCGACGCCTCGCCGGCCGAGAACCTTGCCAATCTGGCGAAGGCCAAGGGCGTGGCCGTCTCCGACATCACCGCCTGCATCCTCGACCGGCCGCGTCACGCCAAGCTGATCGACGCCGTGCGCGCCACCGGCGCCGCGATCCGGCTGATCGGCGACGGCGATGTCGCCGGCGTCATCCACACCACCGACCCTGACGAGACCGGCATCGACATCTATCTCGGCACGGGCGGCGCGCCGGAAGGCGTGCTGGCCGCGGCCGCGCTGCGCTGCACCGGCGGGCAGATGCAGGGCCGGCTGATCCTCGACACGCCGGAGAAGGTGGCGCGGGCGCAAAAGATGGGCATTTCCGATCCGAAGCGCGTCTATCGCGCGCAGGACATGGCGCGCGGCGACGTGCTGTTCGCGGCGACCGGCGTCACCGACGGCAATCTGCTCGACGGAGTGAAGTTCGGCCGCACCTTCATCACCACGCATACCATCGTGCTGCGCTCGTCCTCGCGCACGGTTCGCGAGATCAAGGCGCGCCACCAGGATCTGGAAAAGTTCTGATTTCGCCTCGCCTGGAGGCTTTTGCGGCGATTCGGGAAAGCCCTTCCATGGTTTTCCCCGAATTGCTCACTTGCCTGCAATTGCTCCGGCCGCCGCATATTGATATCTGCCCAAGATGATATGCAGACGGCGCGTCGCATGACGGGCGAGAAACGGTTCTTCCTCGATGTCAGGCAGTCGGCGACCGGTGTTTCCTGGCAACACCGGCTGACCGAGCGGCAGGACATGGCCGCCTTGGCCATCGCGCAGGGCCACGGCGTGCCCGATATCGTCGCGCGGGTGCTTGCCGGGCGCGGCGTCAGCGCGGAACAGGCCGAGCGCTTCCTCGATCCGACCATTCGCGAGCTTTTGCCAAATCCGGCATCGCTGACCGATATGGACAAAGCGGCGGCAAGGCTCGCCGATGCGATCGTCACGCGCGAGAAAGTGGCGATCTTCGGCGATTACGATGTCGACGGCGCGGCCTCGTCGGCGCTCATCAAGCGCTTTCTCACGCATTTTTCCGTGCCGTCGGAAATCTACATCCCGGACCGCATCTTCGAAGGCTACGGACCCAATCCGGAAGCGATGCGCGAGCTGATCTCGCGCGGCGCGAAGCTGATCGTCACCGTCGACTGCGGGACCAACAGCGCGACCTCGATCGATGCGGCCAGAGAGGCTGGCGCCGATGTCGTCGTGCTCGACCATCACCAGGTTGGCGGCCCGCTGCCGGCGGCGGACGCCGTGGTCAATCCCAATCGGGAGGACGATCTGTCGGGGCAGGGGCATCTGTGCGCCGCCGGCGTCGTCTTCCTGTGCCTTGTGCAAACGGCAAAGCTGCTGCGCGAAAGGCTGCCTAATGCCGCGCCGATCGACCTGCTTTCGCTGCTCGACCTCGTCGCGCTGGCCACGGTCTGCGACGTGGTGCCGCTCACCGGGGTCAACCGCGCTTTCGTGGTCAAGGGGCTGCAGGTGGCGCGCCAGCAGAAGAATGAGGGACTGGCGGCGCTGGCGCGGGTCTCGCGCATCGGCGAGCCGATCAACACCTTCCACCTCTCCTTCCTGATCGGCCCACGCATTAATGCCGGCGGCCGCATCGGCGATGCGGCGCTCGGCAGCCGGCTTCTGGCCACCGACGATCCCGTCGAGGCGGCAAGCATCGCCGAGACTCTCGACCGGCTGAACCAGGAACGGCAGCAGATGGAGCAGGAGATGCTGGCGCAGGCGCGCGCCGAGGCCGATGCCGAGCTCGCCGGCGGCAACGGTCCGGCCATCATCGTCACCGCCAGCAACAACTGGCATCCTGGCATCGTCGGGCTGATCGCCTCGCGGCTCAAGGACTATGCGCGCCGGCCGGCCTTTGCCATCGCCTTCAACTCGACCGGGATCGGCACGGGCTCAGGCCGTTCGGTGACCGGCTTCGATCTCGGGCGACTGGTCCGCGAGGCGGCGGACGCCGGGCTGATCGTCAAGGGCGGCGGCCACGCGATGGCCGCCGGCATCACCGTCGAGCGTGCCAAGCTCGGCGAATTGCGCGCCTTTTTCGAGGAACGCGCCGCGGCCGACGTCTTCCGTCTGCAGAGCGAGGAAAGCCTGGCCATCGACGGTGCCTTGGCCGCGGAGGGCGCCACGACCGCGCTGCTCGACGCACTGGAGAAAGCCGGACCGTTCGGCGCCGGCCACATCGCCCCGGTGTTCGTGCTGCCGCGCCACCGGCTGACCGACGCCCGTGCGGTCGGAACCAATCACATTCGCGTGGACCTGCAATCGCAAAGCGGCGGCAACATCCAGGCGATCGCCTTCCGCGCCGTCGACACCGCGCTCGGCGAATTCCTTTTCCGGAACAGGGGCAAGACCGTGCATGTCGCCGGTTCGCTGTCGGGCAACTACTGGAACGGCAACCGCACGGTGCAGTTTCGCATCAGCGATGCGGCCCTCGCGTAAGGTGTGCTGATATTCAGGTGAGGCCGGTCTGCAAATGGCGGCTTCCTGCGCTTCCGGTGCTCACGTACTTCAAGTACGCTCCGCTCCGGCCTTCGCCGGCCGTAGCCCTCATAAGTGTCTCCGCTCTATGAAGGCTACGGCCGGCGTAGGCCGGTTCTCGGAATCCACCATTTTCGACTCGGCCTGACCCGAATCTCAATACACCTTAGAAGGTGGAGGATTGTAATCAGACCAGAACGGACTGCAGCCGGGTCAGTTCGCTGATCTGGGACATCGTCGCCTGGTAGCCGAGGCTGATCGCCTCGTCGGCGCGGTGGAATTCCGTCAGGCCGATATGGCTGAGTTTCGGTTGCAGCGACATGTCTGGCGGGTCGCCGGCGAGCCTGGCGCGCGAAATCCGGTCCTGGATGATGTTGAAGGCTTCGACCATGACGCCGGTGATGCCGAGGCGGGTCTGGTGTGATTGGGGGTTGACCTGGCCGGGTCGCGGCGCGTCTTTCTCGACGACCAGCTCGCCGGCGCTGTGCTTGATGACGGCGGCGCGGCCGAACAGGTCATAATGCAGGTTGACCGCCACGACGAGCGGCTGCTCGTAGGCGCGGCAGACCGAGACCGGCACCGGGTTGACCAGCGCGCCGTCGACCAGCATGCGACCGTTGCAGGCTACCGGCTCGAAGACGCCGGGCAGCGCATAGGAAGCGCGCATGGCGGTGACGAGCGAGCCGCTCGACAGCCAGATCTCATGGCCGGTGCGGATTTCGG
>RXJA01000094.1 GCA_003963455.1 Hyphomicrobiales bacterium | reverse complement strand
CTATATAAGCATGCAGTGATTCCCGACTGGATTGTGACCTGATTTGACCGACCAGAAGACACCGCGCGGGCCGGACGGCGGCCCCACCGGCATTGAGCCGATTTCGATCATTGAGGAGATGCAGCGCTCCTATCTCGATTACGCCATGAGCGTGATCGTCAGCCGCGCGCTTCCCGACGTGCGCGACGGCCTGAAGCCCGTGCATCGGCGTATCCTCTACGCCTCGCATGAGAGTGGCTACCACTGGAACCGCAAATATGTGAAGTCGGCGCGTCCGGTCGCCGACGTGATGGGTAAATACCATCCGCATGGCGACGCCTCGATCTACGACGCTTTGGTGCGCATGGCGCAGGACTGGTCGCTGCGCGTGCCGCTGATCGACGGTCAGGGCAATTTCGGCTCGATCGACGGCGATCCGCCGGCGGCGATGCGCTACACCGAATCCAGGCTCACCAAGGTCGCGCATGAGCTTCTGGAGGACATCGACAAGGAAACCGTCGACTTCCAGGACACTTACGACGCCTCGGGCAGCGAGCCCAAGGTGCTGCCGGCGCGGTTCCCGAACCTTCTGGTCAACGGCTCCGGCGGCATCGCCGTCGGCATGGCCACCAATATCCCGCCGCACAATCTCACCGAAGTCTGCAACGGCGCGATCGCCATCATCGACAATCCGGCGATCGACCTGACGGCGCTGATGGAGATCGTGCCCGGCCCGGACTTCCCGACCGGTGGCATCATCCTTGGCCGTTCCGGCATCTACAACGCCTATTCGACGGGTCGCGGCTCGATCGTGATGCGCGGCCGTGTCGAGATCGAGCAGCGCGGCAACGACCGTGAATCGATTATCGTCACCGAGATCCCCTACCAGGTGAACAAGGCCTCGATGATCGAGAAGATGGCCGAACTGGTGCGCGACAAGCGCATCGAGGGCATTTCCGACATCCGCGACGAGAGCGACCGCCAGGGCTACCGCGTCGTCATCGAGTTGAAGCGGGAGGCCGTCGCCGACGTCGTCCTCAACCAGCTCTATCGCTTCACGCCGCTGCAGACCTCGTTCGGCGCCAATATGGTGGCGCTCAACGGCGGCAAGCCGGAAGTGCTGACGCTGATCGACATGCTGAAGGCTTTTGTCGGCTTCCGCGAGGAGGTCGTCAGCCGTCGCACGAAGTATCTGCTGCGCAAGGCGCGTGAGCGGGCGCATGTCCTGGTCGGTCTGGCGATTGCCGTCGCCAATATCGACGAGGTGATCAAGCTGATCCGCACCGCGCCCGATCCGCAGACGGCGCGCGAGCAGTTGATGGAGCGGCGCTGGCCATCGCACGACGTCGCGCCGCTGATCAAGCTGATCGACGATCCGCGTCACCGCATCAATGAGGACGGCACCTACAATCTCTCCGAGGAACAGGCCCGCGCCATCCTCGACCTGCGCCTGCAGCGTTTGACCGCGCTCGGTCGCGACGAGATCGCCGACGAGTTGAACCAGATCGGCGCCGAGATCGTTGATTTCCTTGACATTTTGTCGTCACGAGCGCGCATCCAGCAGATCGTCAAGGACGAGCTGATCGCGGTCCGAGACGAATTCGGCACACCGCGCCGCACCGAGCTGACCGACGGCGGTTCGGATATGGAAGACGAGGACCTGATCCAGCGTGAGGACATGGTCGTCACCGTCAGCCATTCCGGCTACATCAAGCGGGTGCCGCTCTCCCTCTACCGGGCACAGCGCCGCGGCGGCAAGGGCCGCTCGGGCATGTCGACCAAGGAAGAGGATTTCGTCACCCGGCTCTTCGTGGCCAACACGCATACGCCGGTGCTGTTCTTCTCCTCGCGCGGCATCGTCTACAAGGAAAAGGTCTGGCGGCTGCCGATCGGCAATCCGCAATCGCGCGGCAAGGCGCTGATCAACATGCTGCCGCTCGAGCAGGGCGAGCGCATCACCACCATCATGCCGCTGCCCGAGGATGAGACAAGCTGGGGCGAGCTCGACGTGATGTTCGCCACCACGCGCGGCACCGTTCGCCGAAACAAGCTGTCCGACTTCGTCCAGGTCAACCGCAACGGCAAGATCGCCATGAAGCTGGAGGAAGAGGGCGACGAGATTCTCGGCGTCGAGACCTGCACCGACAATGACGACGTGCTGCTGACCGCGAATTCGGGCCAGTGCATCCGATTCCGGGTCTCCGACGTGCGCGTTTTCCAGAGCCGCAATTCGGTCGGCGTGCGCGGCATCGCCATGGCCGACACCGATCGGGTAATCTCGATGTCGATCATCGAGAATGTCGATGCATCACCTGCCGAGCGCGCCGCTTACCTCAAGCGCGCTGCGGCCGAGCGTCGGCTGGCTGCCGGTGCCGCCGGCGAGGAAGAGGAGATCGCGCTGACCAATGAGGAGATCGGCGAGGAAGCCGAGCTCTCCGATGAGCGTTACGAGTTCCTCAAGGCGCATGAACGGCTTGTGCTGACGGTGACCGAATATGGCTACGGCAAGCGCTCGTCGTCCTATGATTTCCGACTGACGGGTCGCGGCGGCAAGGGCATCCGCGCCACCGATGTGTCGAAGACGGCTGAAATCGGCCGTCTGGTCGCTACCTTCCCGGTCGGCAATGACGATCAGATCATGCTGGTTTCGGATGGCGGCACGGTCATCCGAGTGCCGGTCAACGGCATACGCTTCGCCAGCCGCGCCACCAAGGGCGTGACGATCTTCAATACGGCCGAAGGCGAGAAGGTTGTCTCGGTCGAGCGGATTTCGGAGCCGCAGTCCGACGAGGAGGCCGAAGACGTGGCTTCGGACGAGACTGGCGCCGATGACGCGGGCGGGAGCGAATAGGTTCGTCTAAGCTTTATCGGCCCGCCGGGCCGGTGGGGTCATGATGGGGATCAGTGGCGGCGGTAGACGTTGCGTCTGGCGAAACCATCGAGGCGCCTGGTGTTGGCCTTGACGCGCACCCGCGCTGCTTCCTGATGCAACCCGAACGCGGTCGCGATCAGCATCACGATGGTCATTGCAGTGGCAAGCATGTAGATCAGCATTTGCGTGTTCTCCTGCATTTACAACGATGAAATGGGGATTTGGTTTCATCCCTTGAAGCGGCAACCTAGTGAACGCTGCGTGAAGCGTTCGTGATCCTCGCATTCATCTGTCGTTCATCGGCGTGAAAAGGTTCACGGCCGGAGCGGCTCACCGTTTCACGGAAACGGCGAACCGTTCCATCTCCTTGTTCCGACGCAATTCCGGACGCGAACCCGCTCACACTTTTCCTGGAGTTGCTCCAAGCGATCGACTGGATTTGCCTTTGTCCGAGAGTTTCGCTAGAGCGTTTCACTGTTTCAAGATAACAGCGAACCGCTCTATCGTTTTGTCTTTGCTCAATTCCTGACGGAAAACCGCTCACACTTTTCCTGGAATTGCTCTAGAAGCCTGCCATGACCGAACGCACCGCCCTTTACGCCGGCTCCTTCGACCCGCTGACCAACGGCC
>RXJA01000285.1 GCA_003963455.1 Hyphomicrobiales bacterium | reverse complement strand
TCTTCCTAACCGGAGGCCGAGCCTTGTCCCCGCTCAATCGCACCTGCCCGACAGCGCATGGCGAACAGGCTAGCGAATTCCTCCGGCATTTGGAGTTCGGTTTATGCGTGAACCCCGTTTTTGTCCAGTCGGCTGAGGCCACAAGGGCAGATTGTCGCGGGGATGCGCGGCGGCCGTGGCCGGCGCGTCTCCGCAAGGCCGCCGGACCGGGTGAAGCAGCAGGAAATCCACGGTGAAATAGGGCTGCTGTTCGCCTCGACTGCGGCTCCTGGTCCGGTCTATTCTTCCGCCATGGCGCATGCCATTGAACGCGGCAGCCGGGCCGAGCTCCCCGACCGCTGGAAAGGCGAGCCGCAATGCGGCCAGTTCGGCGCCAATTCCTGCCTGGCCTTCAATTGTCGGCCGGCGGTCGGCGGCGGTCCGCGCCAGCCACTTCAGCAGCGAGCGACTGGAATAGCCTCGTCCGATTCCTAGCCGGCGCCGAGCCTGACCAGCACGGCCCTCGGAATATTGTATTCGCGGATCACGGCGTCATGCTTTCGAAGGCCGCAAAGCTCGCGCTGGATGAAATAGCCGTGTACGGCCGCCGCGGCTTCCTTGAGCAGCCGGTTGCGGTGCTCGCCATCACCGCCCTCGCGCAATTTGGCAAGGGTTTCCTCGACGCGCTGGCCGGCGCGGCCGAGTGCTGCGGCTTTTTCGGCGAGGATTTCGTGGCCGAGCAGGTCGAGCGCGCTTTCCTGCGCGCCTGAGCGTCCGAAATTCGTGGGCATGCGTACCGACATTGTGCCGTTCTACTCCGCCGGCCGCGTCTCTTCCAGCGCGCTTTCCTCATTGAACAGGAAGCCGCCGGACTGCCGTTTCCAGAGCCGCGCATAGAGCCCGTCGAGCGCGACCAGCTCGTCATGCGTGCCCTGCTCGACAATGCGGCCGCCGTCGAGCACCACGAGCCGGTCCAGCGCGGCAATGGTGGAGAGCCGGTGCGCGATGGCGATCACCGTCTTGTTTTCCATCAGCCGGGTCAGATTCTCCTGGATCGCCGCCTCAATGTCCGAATCGAGCGCCGAGGTCGCCTCGTCGAGGATCAGGATCGGCGCATCCTTGAGGAAGACGCGCGCGATGGCGACGCGCTGCCGCTGGCCGCCGGAGAGTTTCACGCCGCGCTCGCCGACATAGGCGTCGTAGCCGGCGCGATCGCGGTTGTCGCGCAGTCCGAGAATGAAGTCATGCGCCTCGGCTTTCCTTGCGGCGGCGACAACCTGCGCATCGGTGGCATCCGGCATGCCGAGCTTGATGTTGTCGCGCAGCGAGCGGTGGAACAGCGCCGTATCCTGGCTGACCACGCCGATATTGCCGCGCAGCGAATTCTGGGTCACATGCGCGATATCCTGGCCGTCGATCAGGATCTGGCCGCCTTCCAGGTCGTAAAGGCGCAGGATCAGGTTGGCCAAGGTCGTCTTGCCGGCGCCGGACGGGCCGACCAGGCCGACCTTCTCGCCCGGACGCACGACGAGGTCGATGCCGTCGAGCACTCCCCTCCCCTTGCCGTAATGGAAAGTGACGTTCCTGACGTCGATGCGCCCGCCGGTGACGACGAGCTCCCTGGCGTCCGGCGCGTCGATCAGGCCGAGCGGCTGCGAGATCAGCGCCTTGGAATTCTCCAGCACGCCGAGGTTCCTCAGGATGCCGTTGAGCTGCATCATCAGCCGTCCGAGCAGCATGTTGAGCCTCAGCACCAGGGACAGCGTGAAGGCGACGGCGCCGACCGTGATCGAGCCTTCGACCGAGAGATAGATGGCAAAGGCCGCGATCGCGGTGATCATGATGCCCGACAGCGTCGTCAGCGCCATGCGCACGCCGGTGAGCCTGCGCGTGAACGGCCGCAGCGCGTCGAGATAGATGTCGAAGCCGTTGCGGATATAGCGGTCGTCGCCATCGGCCGAAAACAGCTTCAGCGTCTGCACGTTTGAGTAGGAATCGACGATGCGGCCGTTGATCATCGAGCCGGCCTCGGCGGTTGCCTCGGCATGCCTGCGGATGGCCGGCAGATAAAGCTTGGCCAGCCAGCCGAAGGCGGCGATCCAGACCACCACCAGCGCGGCCAGCCTGAGATCGAGCCCGGCGACCAGCGCCAGTGTCGTCACCGTATAGACGATCATGAACCAGACGACTTCGATGAAGCTCTCCATCAGATCGCCCGTCGCCTGCCCGGCCTGCCAGACCTTGGTGGCGATGCGGCCGGCGAAATCGTTCTGGAAGAAGGCGTAGGACTGGCGCGAGACATGCCGGTGCGCCTGCCAGCGCACCAGATTGTAGAAGCCGGGCGTGATCGTCTGTTCATCGACCAGCGCCGACAGGCCGACGACTGCCGTGCGGACGACGAGCACCACCGCGCCCATGAACAGAAGCTCGGGGCCGGCGGCGACCCAAAGCCCGTGCCAGCTGCGCTCGCCGGGCAACTGGTCGAGGATATCGACCAGCCTTCCGACGAAATAGAACAATCCAGCCTCGACCAGCGGCGCGATGCCGCCGATGACGAGCATGGCGAAGAAAGCGAGCTTCGCCTGCCCGACATAGTGCCAGAGGAAGCCCCCGACGCTGGCGGGCGGCCGCAGATTCGCCGGCTCGCGGAACGGGTAGACCCAATGCTCGAACCAGCGATAGATGGCTTGCATCATTCCGTGGCTTCACCTTTCGTCTGCAGATCCTCGGCCGCCTGCTTTTCCTCGAGCAGGAACCCGCCCGACTGACGCCGCCAGAGCTGCGCATAGAGTCCGCCCTTGGCGATCAGGGCCTCGTGCGAGCCTTCCTCGACGACGCGCCCCCTGTCCATCACCACCAGCCTGTCCATCGCCGCGATGGTCGACAGCCGATGCGCAATGGCGATGACGGTCTTGCCCTGCATGAGCTTGTAGAGGTTCTCCTGGATGGCCGCTTCCACCTCCGAATCGAGCGCGGACGTCGCCTCGTCGAGAATGAGGATCGGCGCGTCCTTCAGCATGACGCGGGCAATGGCGATGCGCTGCCGCTGGCCGCCGGACAGCTTCACGCCGCGCTCGCCGACGAGCGCCTCATAGCCGCTTTGCCCATGCGGATCGGTCAGCCCGGCGATCACATCGTCGATCTGGGCGGCCTTGGCGGCGTGGAACATGGCCTCGTCGCTGGCGGACTGGCGTCCGTATTTGAGGTTCTCGCGAACCGACCGATGCAGCAGCGAGGTGTCCTGGTTGACGAAGCCGATCGCCGCGCGAACGCTCTCTTGCGAGACGTTGCGGATATCCTGTCCGTCGATCAGCACCTTGCCGTCCTGCACGTCGAACAGCCGCAGCACAAGATTGACCAGCGTCGACTTGCCGGCTCCCGAACGGCCGATCAGGCCGACCCGTTCGCCCGGCGCGATCTTCAGCGACAGATTGTCGATGACGCCGCCTTTGCCGTCCTTGCGCCAGTAGTTGAAGTTCACCCGGTCGAA
>RXJA01000158.1 GCA_003963455.1 Hyphomicrobiales bacterium | reverse complement strand
ATCGGCTTGTCGGGCCGCACTTCCTTGACCTCCACGCGTCCGGTGATCTCCTCATCAACGCCGACGGCCTTGACGAACTTCCAGGCCACTTCGAGGAATACGGTTCCAGGCCCAGGCAGATCCTCCGCCACCAGCGCATTGAGGATGCCGGAGGTGACGCCGCCCTGGACGATCAGCTTGCCGAACACCGACTTCTCGGCGAGCGCCCGGTCGTAATGCAGCGGGTTGCGGTCGCCGGTGATGTCCGTGAAGGCCTCGATGTCGCTGATGCGCGTGCGCCGCGTGCGCTCGGCAAAGGCGCCGACCTGCGGGCGGCCCTTCACGACACCAACCCAACCGTCTTTCGTCTCGGTGCTCATTTCGGCTTCTCCTCTGCTCCGGGTTCGACTGGTTTGAAGGCCGGCAGGACGCGACCGCCGATGGCCGTCGGCGCAAGCTGCAGCATGTCCCCTACGTGTAGCGGCCGTGTGCCGGCCAGGATGAAGCTCAGCATCGTCGGGCCTTCGGCCAGTTCGACCAGGCCGACCACGTAAGGCGCGGCCGGCAGCCAGCCGGGATGGCCCGGCTTATGCACCTCCGAAAAGGATTTGAGCCTGCCTTTGCCCGAAGCGTCCTGCCAGGCCAGGCGCTTGCTCCAGCAATGCGGGCAAATCGGGCGCGGATAGAAGACGGCCTTGCCGCAGTCCTCGCAGCGCTGGATGGTCAGGCGCCCTTCGGCGGCGGCATCCCAGAATGGCCGGGTGAGCGCGGTAATGGTCGGGCCAGGGGTTTTCAGCGTGTCGAGATCAATAGACATCAGCCGGCTCCCAGCACGAGCGCCGTCGCTTCGCTCATCGTCGCGCCATTGCCGGTGACCAGCGCAAGCCCGGCCTTGCCGATCTGGCGTTCGCCGGCCTCGCCGCGCAGTTGGCGCACCGCCTCGACGACATGGGTCATGCCGCCGGCGAGATCCGGCTGGCCGAAGCCGAGCTGGCCGCCATGCGTGTTGAGCGGCTTGTCGCCCTTGTGGGAAAGGTCGTGGTCGTTGAGCCACGCGCCGAACCCACCCGGCGCGCAGAGGCCGGCATCCTCGATCGTGGTGGCGACCATGATCGTGTAGCAGTCGTAGAGCGACAGAAGGTCCATCTCGTCGGCTCGCGTGCCGGACTGCGCGAAGGCCCGCGCCATGGCGCTCTTCAGCGGGCCGGAGGTGAGGTGCGGGGCCTGGCTGACCGCGCGGTGCGTGACCTTCTCGCCGGCGCCAAGCAGATGGACAGGCGGCTTGCGCAACGAGCGCGCGCGTTCGGCGGAGGTGACGACGACAGCCTCACCGCCGGCGACCGGCATGACGATTTCGAAAAGATGCAGCGGCGAGGCGATCATCGGCGAGGCCAGCACCGCTTCCACATCTGCCGGCTTGCCGAAGAAGATCGCATCGGGATTGAGCTGAGCGTTGGCTCGCGCCGCGGCGGCGATCGAGGCGAAGTCGCGCGCGGCCGAGCCGTATTCAGCCATGTGCGCCTGCATCAGCAGCGCGTAGGAGATGTTGGCGCCGGAGGCCCCAAACGGCACGTCGAACTCGCGGATCGGATTGCGATTGGGCGAGCGCGGCGCCACCTCCTCGCGATTGTTGGCGAGCACGCACAGCACTGCCTCGCACATGCCGGCCTCGATCGCGGCCGCCGCGCGCCAGACCATGCCGGCGCCGGACGCGCCGCCGAGGTCGACGACATTGGCCATGGTCGGCGCGAGACCCAGATATTCGGCGATGGTTGCCGGGACATGCTGCGGCGTCTCGCCGACCTGCGGCCCGACCAGCAGCCCGTCGATCGCCGCCGGCTCCAGCCCGGCATCGAGCACCGCCAGGCGAGAAACCTCGGCGATCATCTCCAGCGTCGTCACACCGCTGGTCAGACGTTGCGGCTTAAGCTCGCCGATGCCGACGATGGATCCCTTCGACCGGCTCATGCCGCCTTGCTCCGGTCGAGCGCGCGATATTCCTCGAGGCACGCCGGATTGGCGAGCGAGGCCATGTTCTTGACCGGCTTGCCTTCGAGCGTGGTGCGGGCCGCGCCCTCGACGCGCTTGCCGTTCAGCGTATAGGGCACGGCCTGCACGGCATGGATGCGATGCGGCACATGGCGCGGCGATGCGCCTTCGCGGATCGCGCGGCGGATTTGCGCGGCAAGCTCGGGGCTCAGCGCATAGCCGTCGTTGAGCTTGATGCAGAGCACGATTTCTTCGTCGCCCTCGACCGGCGCGCCAAAGACCAGGCAATCCTCGATCTCGGCGAAATTTTCGCAGGCCGCATAAATCTCGGCCGTGCCGATGCGCACGCCGCCGGGCTTCAGCGTCGTATCCGAGCGGCCGTGGATGATCCCCGAGCCGTAAGCGGTCATCTCGGCGACATCGCCATGCGTCCAGATCTCGCGGCGCGCGGCGAAATAGGTGGCATGGTAGCGCGCGTCGCCGTCCCTGCCCCAAAAGGTCAACGGCATGGACGGGAATGGCTCGGTGCAGACGAGGTCGCCCTGGCGACCGATGATCGGAGCATTGCGTTCGTCCATCACCGCGACCGCGAGGCCGAGCCCCTTCACGGTCAGTTCGCCGCGCCGCACGGGATGAATTGGCGATCCGAGCAGGAAGCAGCCGATGATCTCTGTGCCGCCCGAGATCGAGGCAAAGATCATGTCTTTCTTCACATGCTCGTAGACCCAGTCGAACTGCCCCGGCGAAACCGGTGCGCCGGCCGACAGCAGCGAGCGCAGCGACGAGAGGTCGTGCAGACGCCCCGGCGCGTAGTTCTCGGCGGCGAGTGTGGCCAGATATTTCGGGCTGGTGCCGAAATGCGTGACCCTGGCGCGCTCGGCCATCGCCCAGAGCGGGCTCGGGTCGAGGCCATCGGCGGTCTTGAGGATCGGCGCGCCGTCATAGAGCACTACCGTCGCGCCGCAAGCGAGGCCCGAGATCAGCCAGTGATACATCATCCAGGCGGTGTTGGTGTACCAGCTCATGACATCGCCTGGGCGAACGTCGCCATGCAGCAGGTGTTCCTTCAGATGCTGGAGAAGCACGCCGCCGGCTCGGTGGACGATCGCCTTCGGCGCGCCTGTCGTGCCGGAGGTGTAGAGCACATAGGCCGGATGGTCGAAGGGCACGCGCTCGAAGGCGAGTGGGGCGTCGTTGCCGAAATCATCGAACGAAATGCAATCCGCCGCGCAGTCGAGCCTGGGGCCCGGCTCCCCCGTCAGCACCAGCGTCGTCACGGTCGGCATCGCCGCGACGATCTCGGCCAGTCTGCCGGAGATATCGTGCTCCTTGCCCGCATAGCGGTAGCGAGGCGCGGCGAACAGCACCTTGACGCCGATCTGCCCGAGCCGGTCGACGATCGCGGCGGCGCCGAAATCCGGCGAGCAGGACGACCAGACGGCGCCGATGGAGAGTGTCGCCAGGAGCGCCACGAGACCTTCCACACGATTGGGCAGGATGCCGCCGACGCAATCGCCCTTGACGACGCCGTCCGCGCGCAGGCCATGCGCCGTCCGGGCGACGAGCCGGCGCAGTTCACCGAGCGTGACGGTGTGGAAATGACCGCTCTCGTCGGCCTCGATAAGGGCGACCCTCTCCTCGTCGCCGCGCAGCAGATTTTCCGCGAGATTGAGCGAGGCTTCCGGCAGGAAGCGACTCCCGGTCATCGGCGCATTGTCGTCGCGCAGGAAGGAAATCGCGCCCGGATCGCCAATGACTTCGGCGAAATCCCAAACGGCCTGCCAGAACGCGCCCGGATAGCCGACCGACCAACGATGCAGCGTCTCGTAGTCGCGCGGCTCGAAGCCATTGGCTGTCGAAAAGCGCGCAAGGTTGGACGATTGGAACGCGGCCGGCGCCGGCGTCCAAAGCACGGATGACATGGATTTCCTCCCGCAACGCAGGCCGGGCTCGACGCCGCGGCCTTGCCTGCCGATGCGTTTCAGATTATTGGTTATAACCAGAATGTCAAGCCGCGATCACGGGCAGGCAGTTGGCATTTTGGGAGGTCTGGAATGGACGCCGTTTATATCGTTGCCGCCAAACGCACGCCCATCGGCAAGCTGAACGGCGCTTTCGCCGACCTCTCCGCGGCGGAGCTGGGTGCGCAACTTATCCAGGCGATGCTTGCCGATGCGCGGCTCGCGCCCGAAGCCGTCAGCGAAGTGATCATGGGTCAGGTGCTGACCGGAGGCGCCGGCCAAAACCCCGCCAGGCAGGCTGCTCTCAAAGCCGGCCTGCCGGTGAGCGTGCCGGCCATGACCGTGAACAAGGTGTGCGGCGCCGGCCAGAAGTCGATCCACCTCGCCGCCCAGGCCATTCGCTGCGGCGACGCCGATTGCGTGATTGCCGGCGGGCAGGATTCGATGACCTCGGCGCCGCATGTCATTCACGGCGCCCGCGCCGGCATCCGCGTGGGCGACCGGATCGTCAAGGATTCGATGATCACCGACGGGCTGTGGGACGCCTTCCACCAGGTGCATATGGGCGTGACCGCCGAGTCGCTGGCGCAGCGCTACCAGATCACCCGTGAGGAACAGGACCGTTTCGCGCTGCGCTCGCAGGAGAAGGCGGACGCCGCCATCCGGACTGGCCGATTCGACGAGGAGATCGTGCCGATCTCGCTGAGAACCAGGCAGGGCGATCTCGTCATCGACGGCGACGAGCATCCCAATCCCGCCACCACCATGGAAGGCCTTGGCCGGCTGAGGCCGGTCTTCGATGCGGCGGGAACGATCACGGCCGGCAACTCCTCCGGTCTCAACGACGGCGCCGCGGCGGTGCTGGTGATGTCGGAAGCGCGGGTGAAGGAACTCGGCCTGACGCCCCTCGCCCGCATCGCCTCGTACGCCTCCGCCGGCGTCGAGCCGATGCATATGGGCCTCGGTCCCGTCGCGGCCTCGCGCCGGGCGCTCGATAAAGCCGGCTGGAGCGCGTCCGATCTCGACGTGATGGAGATCAACGAGGCTTTCGCCGCCCAGGCCATCGCGGTCAACCGCGAGATGGGCTGGAACGAGGACATCATCAACATGAGCGGCGGCGCCATCGCGCTTGGCCATCCGCTGGCCGGCTCTGGCTGCCGCATCGTGGTGACGCTGCTTTACGAAATGGTCCGCCGCGATGCGAAGAGGGGCCTCGCATCGCTCTGCATCGGCGGCGGCCAAGGGGTAGCGATCTGCCTGGAGCGGTGAGTTCCGTCCGATCGCCACGGCCGGGCGCCAGATCAAGTTCTTAAACCGAGTGTCCAGTACCGTTTCCGACGCTCGCGGCGGGACCCGCGCCGCCCTACTATTGATGTGGATCAAGGTCGCCATATCCGGTCTCTGTTTTGGTCTTGCTCAGCTTGGCAACCTGAACGGAGTTCCCCTGACATGGACGGCATTACCTTAAGCGCCGAACGGATCGGCGCCTGGCGGCGCGAGATTGCCTCGGCAAGGTTCCCTCCCGTCTCCGCTTCGGGCTCGCCGTCTCCGACACCGATCCATCCCGGCGAGGCGCCTTCGGCGTCGGCCTGTCCTGACGCTTCGCGCAACGCCGGAGGCCGGTCATGAAGATTTCCCCGCGATGGCTGATCCTCGGCGCCCTGATCGTCCTTGGGGCAGCGGGCTACTATGCGTGGCAGCGATCTAAGGACGGACAACTGCCGGCAGGCATCGCCAGCGGCAACGGCCGCATCGAGGCCGTCGAAATCGACGTCTCGACCAAGGCGGCCGGGCGGATCAAGGAAATCCTTGTCGGCGAAGGCGATTTCGTCAAGGCCGGCCAGGTACTTGCCCATATGGACACCGCGCAGATCGAGGCGCAGCGCCGCCAGGCCGAGGCGCAGCTTCAGCGCGCCACGATCGGGGTCGAGACCGCCGGCAGCCTGGTGACGCAACGCGAAGCCGAAAAGACGGCCGCCGCCGCTGTCGTCGAGCAACGCGCCGCCGAACTCGACGCCGCCGATCGGACCTTGGCGCGCTCCCAGCAGCTTGCCGTCAACAACACCGTCTCCCAACAGGTGCTGGACAACGACCGCGCGGCCGAGCGGAGCGCGAAAGCCGCCGTCGCCGCGGCGCAGGCGCAGCTCGCCGCCAGCGAGGCGGCCATCAACGCCGCGCGGGCGCAAGTGGTCGATGCCAAGGCCGCTGTCGACGCCGCGCAGGCCGCGATCGAAAGCATCGACGCCGACATCGGCGACGCCACGCTGGTATCGCCGCGCGACGGACGCATCCAGTACCGCGTGGCGGAACCCGGCGAGGTGCTGGCGGGCGGCGGGCGCGTGCTCAACCTCGTCGACCTCGGCGATGTCTACATGACCTTCTTCCTCTCGACCGCGCAGGCCGGACGCGTCGCGATCGGCTCCGATGTGCGCCTCGTGCTTGACGCGGCGCCGCAATACATCATCCCCGCCAAGGTGACCTTCGTCGCGGATGTCGCTCAGTTCACGCCCAAGACGGTCGAGACGGAGGAAGAGCGCCTGAAACTCATGTTCCGGATCAAGGCGCATATCTCACCGGAGCTGCTGCGCAAATATATACAGCAGGTGAAGACCGGCCTGCCCGGCGTCGCCTATGTGCGGCTCGATCCGCAGGCCGAATGGCCGGCCGGTCTCCAGGGAAAGCTCGTGCAATGAATGCGCGGCCGGATGCGGCCTTTCCGTCAGGCTATGTGGCGCGGCTGGAAAATGTCGCTCACGCCTACGGAAAGGTCAGGGCTCTCGATGCCATAACGCTGGACTTCCCCGCCGGCTGCATGGTCGGCCTGATCGGACCGGACGGCGTCGGCAAATCCAGCCTGCTTTCCCTGATCGCCGGGGCGCGGACGATACAGCAGGGGCATGTCGAGGTGCTGGGCGGCGACATGGCCGATCTCCGCCACAGGCAGAGCGCATACCCCCGGATCGCCTATATGCCGCAGGGTCTCGGCAAGAACCTCTATCCGACGCTGTCGGTCTTCGACAATATCGACTTTTTCGGCCGCCTGTTCGGACATGATCGGCGCGAGCGCGAGCGCCGCATCGGCGAGCTTCTGAAGCGCACCGGACTCGCGCCTTTCGCCGATCGGCAGGCCGGCAAGCTTTCGGGCGGCATGAAGCAGAAGCTTGGCCTGTGCTGCGCCCTCATCCACGATCCGGACCTCCTGATCCTCGACGAGCCGACCACCGGCGTCGACCCGTTGTCGCGCCGCCAGTTCTGGGAACTGATCGGCGAGATCCGAAAGAGCCGGGAAGGCATGAGTGTGATCATCGCCACGGCCTATATGGAAGAGGCCTCGCGCTTCGACTGGCTGGTGGCCATGGACGCAGGCCGGGTGCTCGCCTCCGGTACTCCGGCCGACCTGCTCGAAAGAACCGGCGCCTCCGACCTCGACGCCGCCTTCATAGCCCTTCTCCCGCCGGAGAAGCGTGACAGCCACGAGAAGGTGGTGATCCCCCCGCGGCCCGCCGGCGCCGATGGCGAATCCGCCATCGAAGCAGACCACCTCACCATGCGCTTCGGCGATTTCACCGCCGTCGACGACGTGAGTTTCCGCATCGGCCGCGGCGAAATCTTCGGTTTCCTCGGATCGAACGGCTGCGGCAAGACGACCACGATGAAGATGCTGACCGGGCTGCTCGAGCCGTCCGAGGGCAAGGCGCGCTTGTTCGGGCGCGAGATCGACCCCCGCGACATCGAGGTGCGGCGACGCGTAGGCTACATGTCGCAAGGGTTCTCGCTCTATTCGGAACTGACGGTCCGGCAGAACCTCGAGCTCCATGCCCGCCTCTTCGGCATGGCCGACGCCGAGATCCAGCCCCGGGTCGAGGAGGTTGCGCAGCAATTCGGCCTGGCCGACAATGTCGATACGCTGCCCGAGGCACTCCCGCTCGGCATCCGCCAGCGGCTGTCGCTGGCGGTGGCGATGATCCACTCTCCGGAGATGCTGATCCTCGACGAGCCGACCTCGGGCGTCGACCCGGTTGCCCGCGACGGGTTCTGGCGGATTCTCGCCGACCTGTCCCGCAAGCGGAACGTGACCATCTTCGTGTCCACGCATTTCATGAACGAGGCGGAACGCTGCGACCGCATCTCGCTCATGCATGCCGGCAAGGTCCTGGTCAGCGATACCCCGGCCGCCATCGTCAAAAGCCGGTCGGCGGCGACGCTGGAGGAAGCCTTTGTCGGATATCTCGAGGAGGCAACGGGCACGCAGGCAGAGACGCAGGGCGCAGTTGCCGAGGTGCCGGTCCCGGAAGCGCCGGAGGCGCCGGGCAGCCGCTCCGGAAAGAGCGGAGCCGGCCGCTTCTTCGATCTGCGCCGCATGTTCGCCTACACGCGGCGGGAAGCACTTGAACTCCTGCGCGATCCGATCCGCGCCACGCTGGCCACCGTCGGCAGCCTCATCCTGATGTTCGTCGTCGGCTACGGCATCAACATGGACGTCGAAAACCTCTCCTTCGCCGTCCTCGACCGCGACGACACGACGATCAGCCGGGACTATGTGCTGCAGATCGCCGGCTCGCGCTACTTCACCGAAAAGGCGCCGATCACCGACTATGCCGATCTCGACCGGCGCATGGAGGACGGAGAGCTCAGCCTAGCCATCGAAATTCCGCCCGGTTTCGGGCGCGACCTTGCGCGCGGCCGCCACGTCACGGTCGGCGCCTGGATCGACGGCGCCATGCCGACACGGGCCGAAACCGTGCAAGGCTATGTTTCGGGAATGCATGCCGGCTGGCTGACGCAGAAGGCGCGCGAAATCTATGGCGACGCCGCCACCGCCAGCGCATTCCAGCTCGACATTCGCTACCGCTATAACCCCGACGTCCGCAGTCTCGATGCCATCGTCCCGGCAGTTATCCCGATGCTTCTGCTGCTGATCCCGGCGATGCTGGCCGTGCTGAGCGTGGTGCGGGAGAAGGAGCTCGGCTCCATCATCAATTTCTACGTCACGCCGGTCACCCGGCTGGAATTCCTGATCGGCAAGCAGATTCCCTACGTGGCCCTGGCGATGCTGAACTTCGTGCTGCTGACAGTCTCCGCCGTCTTCATTTTTGGCGTGCCGTTGACCGGCAGCCTTCCGGCTTTCGGCGCCGCGGCCCTTCTCTATGTCATGGCCACGACGGCAATGGGGCTCTTCCTGTCGACCTTCATGAGCAGCCAGATCGCGGCGATCTTCGGAACCGCGCTGATCACCATGATCCCCGCCACCCAATATTCGGGCATGATCGATCCGGTTTCATCCCTTCAAGGCGCTGGCGCATTCATCGGCCGGATTTATCCGACCACCTATTTCGTGACGATCTCACGCGGCGTCTTCTCCAAGGCGCTCAACTTCGCCGACCTGTCCGGGGCGTATGTTCCGCTGCTTGTCGCGATCCCGGTGCTGCTCGGCCTCGGAGCGGCTTTCTTGAGAAAACAGGCCCGCTGATGCGCATCGCCAACATATACAATCTCGGCGTCAAGGAACTGCGCGGTCTCGCCCGGGACCCGATGATGCTGGTGCTGATCGTCTACGCCTTCACGGCAGCCATCTACACCGCCTCCAAGGCGATGCCGGAGACGCTCAACCGCGCTCCGATCGCCATCGTCGACGAGGACCAGTCGCCGGTGTCATCGCGCATCGTCACGGCATTCTACCCACCCTATTTCACCGCGCCGCAACTCATCTCCCAGCCCGAGATGGACAGCCGCATGGATTCAGGCACGGACACTTTCGCGCTGGACATCCCGCCGAACTTCCAGCGCGATCTCCTGGCCGGCCGATCGCCAACGGTCCAGCTCAACATCGACGCCACCCGTATGTCGCAGGCCTTCACCGGCGGCGGCTACATCCAGTCGATCGTGTCCGGAGAAGTGAGCGAGTTCCTGAGCCACTATCGCTTCCAGACGTCGCTCCCCGTCGATCTCGACCTCAGGGCGCGATTCAATCCCGAGCTCAACAAGGGCTGGTTTGGCGCCATCACCAACGCCATCTCGTCCATCACGATGCTGTCGATCGTGCTCACCGGCGCCGCTTTGATACGCGAGCGCGAGCACGGGACGATCGAGCATCTCCTGGTGATGCCGGTGACCCCGTTCGAGATCATGACGAGCAAGATCTGGTCGATGGGCATAGTGGTGCTGGTGGCGTCGGGGCTCGCGTTCGTCTTCGTCATACAGGAGCTGCTGTCGGTCCCCATCAACGGATCGATCACGCTGTTCATGGTGGGCGCGGCCCTCGACATCGTCGCCATGACATGCCTGGGGATCTTCCTCGCCACCGTCGCCGGTTCCATGCCGCAATTCGGCCTGCTGCTGATGATGGTGCTCCTGCCCCTGCAGGTGCTGTCGGGCGGCGTCACGCCGCGCGAGAGCATGCCCATGGCCATCCAGGCCATCATGTTCACCGCGCCCAACACGCATTTCGTCATGCTGGCCCAAGCGGTGCTGTTCCGCGGCGCCGGCCTCGATGTCGTGTGGCCGCAGCTCGCGGCGCTGCTGGTCATCAGCGTGCTCCTGTTCGCCTTCTCGCTCAGCCGCTTCCGTCAGTTCCTGAAGTAGGCGGGGCCTCCGCGAAGGCGGCCCGACGCCGGCAACCCGTTGCCGCCGGCCGATCGCTCGACCAATGCAGGCCACCCGGTCAATCGACGGGTGCGCGCCCGGCTATCCCGATGGCACCCGGAGCGACGGAACGGCCATACCGGCCGTGCGGCCCGGTGTGCTCCTCATCCGGCATCGGGACAGGATTAAAGCCGCTGCCCGGCCTGGAGCGGCTCAGCGTTTTATGGAATCGCAGACCCGCTCTAGCTCTTTGTTTTTAAAGCAATTCCGGACGGAAAACCGCTACGCGCTTTTCCTGGAATTGCTCTAATGCCCCCGCACGGACATATCCGTTGATTGAAATCAAAGCAGCATCCGACAAAACCCTGATCATGCACCCGTGGTTGCCGGGGTCCATGGCGACAATCCGGCCGGTGCTTACTCCTGATGATGCAACCAATCACGAACCCGCCGTCGCTTCGACTGCCCTGCGTCATTTGTCTCGAAGAAGGGAACGATCCATGACTTATGCAACGACCTATCCCTATACCGGCGAGGTGCTGAAGAACTTTCCGAACGCCACCGACGAAGAAGTCGCCCAGGCGATCGACGCCGCTCATAACGCTTTCCTTGCCTGGCGCCATACATCTTACGCAGCCCGTGGCGCGATCCTGCAAAAGGCGGCCGACCTGCTGCGGCAGAACGCGGACGAGTATGCCAGGCTGCTGACGCTGGAAATGGGCAAGCTTTTCGCCGAGGCAAAGGCCGAGGTCGAACTGTCGGCGAAGATCCTCGAATACTACGTCCACAATACCGAGCGGCTGCTCAAGCCGGAAAAACTGCCGGTGTCCGATCCGGCCGAAGGCGAGGCTGTCATCGTGTGCGAGCCGCTCGGCGTGCTGCTTGCGATCGAGCCTTGGAACTTCCCCTATTACCAGATCGCGCGCATCATCGCTCCCCAGCTTTCCGCCGGCAATACGATGCTCCTGAAGCACGCCTCGAACGTGCCGCAGAGCGCCGCCGCCTTTGAAAAGCTGATGCGGGATGCCGGGTTGCCGGCCGGCGCCTTCCTCAACCTCTATGCGACCCGCTCGCAGGTCGAGATGATCATCAACGACCCACGCGTCCATGGCGTGGCCCTGACCGGGTCGGAGGACGCAGGCGCGGTGATCGCGGCGCAAGCCGGCAAGGCTCTCAAGAAATCCACGATGGAACTCGGCGGCGCGGACGCTTTCGTCGTCTTGGCCAATGCCGATCTGGAGAAGACCGTGAAGTGGGCCGTCTTCGGCAGGCACTGGAACGGTGGCCAGGTCTGCGTTTCCTCCAAGCGAATGATCATCGTCGACGATATCTATGATCAGTTCCTCACCCGCTACCGCAAGGGCGTAGCCGGCCTGAAGGCGGGAGATCCCTTCGACGCGGAAACGACGCTCGCGCCCTTGTCCTCGCAGGCGGCCGCCGACGACCTCAGGGATAAGATCCGACAGGCCGTGGCGCATGGCGCCAAGGCCGAAGAGGTCGGCCCGCCTGTCCCCAATCAGGGCGCCTTCGTGCAGCCCACCATCCTTACCGATGTCGCGGAGGACAATCCGGCCCGCTATTGGGAATTCTTCGGTCCCGTCTCGATGCTCTTCCGGGCCAGGGATGAGGATGATGCCGTGCGCATCGCCAACGACTCCCCCTTCGGTCTCGGCGGCTCGGTGTTCACAGCCGACACCAGGCATGGCGCGGAAGTCGCAAGGAAGCTCTCGACCGGGATGGTCTTCGTCAACCATCCGACCAAGGTCGAGGCCGACCTGCCTTTCGGCGGCATCGGCCGTTCCGGCTACGGTCGTGAGCTTCTGGGCCTCGGCCTCAAGGAGTTCGTGAACCACAAGCTGATCGACGTGGTCGACATCGACGCCCGGTTCTAACCATTTTCCGTTCCCCTTCCGGCCCTCGCTCGGGCCGGAAGGCCAGTCACCACATCTTCGACATCGCCAATGCAGGCCCATGCGTTGGCTTCGTCATCCCCCCGATCCACCCCTTCAGGAGTATCCCATGGCCAAGACTATGAAAGCCGCCGTCGTTCGCCAGTTCGGCAAGCCGCTCGTGATCGAGGAGGTTCCGGTGCCAACGCCCGGAGCCGGCCAGATCCTCGTCAAGATCGCCGCCACCGGCGTATGCCACACCGACCTGCATGCCGCCGAAGGCGATTGGCCGGTGAAGCCCAAGCCTCCCTTCATTCCCGGCCACGAGGGTGTCGGGCACGTCGTGGCGGTCGGATCCGGCGTCAAACACATCAAGGAAGGCGACCGCGTCGGTGTGCCCTGGCTCTATACCGCCTGCGGCCACTGCAGACACTGCCTCGGCGGATGGGAAACGCTTTGCGAAGAGCAGCAGAACACCGGTTATTCGGTGAACGGCAGCTTTGCCGAATACGTCCTTGCCGATCCCAACTATGTCGGCCATCTGCCGGACAATGTATCGTTCACGGACATCGCGCCGATCCTGTGCGCGGGCGTCACCGTCTACAAGGGCCTCAAGGTCACGGACACCAAGCCTGGCGACTGGGTGGTCATCTCAGGCATCGGCGGGCTCGGGCACCTGGCGGTTCAGTATGCCAAGGCGATGGGGTTGAACGTCATCGCCGTGGACATCGATGATGCGAAGCTCGATCTCGCCAAAAGCCTCGGCGCCGCGCTGGCCGTCAACGCCCGGCAAAACGATCCCGCCGCCTTCGTCAAGAAGGAGGTCGGCGGCGCCCAGGGGGTTCTCGTCACCGCCGTGTCGCCGAAAGCTTTCGAGCAGGCGCTCGGAATGGTCGGCCGCGGAGGAACGGTATCGCTCAACGGCTTGCCCCCAGGCGACTTCCCGCTGTCGATCTTCGATACCGTGCTCAACGGCGTCACCGTCCGCGGTTCAATTGTAGGGACCCGGCTCGACCTGCAGGAAGCGCTGGACTTCGCAAGGGACGGGAAGGTCAAGGCGACGATCGCGACCGAACAGCTCGAGAACATCAACGACATCTTCTCGCGCATGCACAAGGGCGACATCCAAGGCCGCATCGTCATCGATTTCGAAAAGCAGGCCTGAGGCGCCACAGCCACAATCGTCAGGACGCTTGCTCAGCCGCTCGATCGGCTGAGCAAGCGTCCTTTCGGTTCGGCCGCTGTCCATCTGCTCCTGCGGCTGAACTCAATCTGAAGTCCGCTCAGTCCCGGCTCGCGACAACCCTCAACCTGGCCCGCGAACTCCTGCTGAGCGCGCTGTTCCAGGCTCGCTCCACTTCGCTTGAGAAGCCGGCGCCAAGGCTTCGGCGAAGCGTCCAGATCAAGGTTTCGCCGAGTGCGTCGTAGTACATCTCGACGAGCCGGAAGATCCTTTGTGATGGGGCCAGAGCCTTCACGGTGGGCAAAATCGCCCCGAAGTACCCCAAATGAACCAGTACGATACTGATCGTCTCAGTGAGCTTCCTTTCTTCGGGACTGATATCCAAGGCAAACAGCCGGTAGACGTCGGGATAGATGTCGAGCAGACGTTCGTTGAACAACACGTCCACCCTCTCGGCCATCGGCGTCAGTTTCGCGATGCTCGACCGAATCAGGAAAGCGGTGTGTTCATCCATCTCCCGGGCCTCAGAACTTCACATTGAGGTTGGCCTTGAACGCATGCTGCTGCGCGGATGAGGCAAGCTGCCCGTTGTAGGAAACGCCGACGGTAACGGCCTGCGTGACAGCCAGGTCGAGCCCGGTCTCGATGATGGCGGCGTCCCTGGCGATCGGCACGCCCGCGACGGTGAAGGCATCGCCCGCCGAGAAGGCCTGGGTCGAGAGCGGGGAGGCATCGCCGAAGGCATGGCGCCAGCCGAGCGTGCCTCGCGCCGTGACGTTGACGCCGCCCAGGGAGATATTGCTCGATGCGCGCAGACCAAGCGTCGCAAACGTCGTGTTCGTGGCCTGTCCGTCCGACCGAAGCGCCGCGGCGCCGCCCTGTTCTGTGAAGCCGTCGGTGTTCAGGCTGACATAGGCAAGGTTGGCGAACGGCTCGAACGAGGCGGCGGCCGTATCGATACGGTAGCCGAGATCGCCAAAGGCTTGGAAGGTGCCGGCGCGATAGTTGCTCTTCAGACTGTCGACGAAGCCCGGGAAGGCCACGGAACGACTGGTGTCGATGTCGTGCCATGTATAGGCGAGACCGGTACGGAAGCCGAGAGCGCCCCATTGCGTGCCGCCATAGAGTCCGAGATGGTAGTTGTCGCTCGCCCCGGACGAAGCGCGATCCCTGGCCTCGAAGTCGGTGCGGCTGTAGCCGGCCACGAGGCCGAGCCGCCACGTATCGGCCACCCTGGCGTCAAATCCCACAAGCAGACCGTCGGTGGAGCGATCGAGACGGGCCGCATTGCCGTCACTTCCGGTATGGCCCCAGGAGCCGAAGCCCTGCCCCCAGAGCACGAACCGGTCGGTATTCGCCGAAGCAAGCCGCAGCAAGCCGTTCTCGTAGGTGACGGCGGTGTCGCCGGCGGCTCCGACGCCGTCGAAGGCGGCGCGGATGCGGTCGTCAACCGCATCGCGCAGGAAGCGGCTGTCCTCGATCAGCGCCGTCTTGGCCGAAGCGTGCACCTCGCCCGAGATCTGGTCGAAGGCATCGCGGGCCGCCGCGTCCGTCGACAGATGCAGGATGGCATCATATAGCGGGCTGCCAGCATAGAGCGGATCATCGCCGGACAAGCTCTGGACGCCGGCCGCCGCCGCCTTCTGGTTGCGGGTCAGCCCGGCATCGGCGAAGTTCCGAACTCTCAGCACATCGAGATACGCGTTGTTGGCGTCGTAGCTGTCGGTGATTCCCAGGAAGCTCGATATGGGACCGCTCCCGGTGACAGAGCCGAAGGTTCCTGTCAGGCCACCGGCGGCGGTCACGATCGTGTAGCGCCCTGCCCTCACGCCCTGTCCCGAAACGTCGAGCACGGCGCCCGTGATGTCGCCGGCGCCGGATACGGCGACGCGATCTGCACCCGCAGCGTTGATCTCCGCGACCAAATGAGAGCCGGCGTCCATGGCGAGGTCGCCGTTGACGGTGAGCGTGCCGACGGAGTTGCCGGGCGCCAGAATGCCGCCCGCGCCGATCGTCACCACAGAACCCGCGCCCGACCCGACCGTGCCATGACCGGCGAGGATGCCGCCGTTCAGGACAGTGGTCGATCCGCCGAGCACGGCATCGCCATGGCCCGCGCTCGACCCGACGACCAGCGCGCCGGCGGTGATGTCGGTGTTGCCGGCAAAGCCCGCGCCGTTGCCGTCATAGACGAGCGCGCCCGCGCCGGTCTTGAAGAGATTGCCCGTCCCCGACATCGCACCGGTAAGGCCCAAAGCCGTGCCTCCGGCAACATCCAACGTGCCCGACTGCTGCAACGACACGCTGCGCGCCGTCGCGAAGCTCGCCGTTGTCGCGAGCGTGCCGCCGCTGAGGACCAGGTCTCCCGACGCCGCGCCCAGATTGGCGTCGGCTGATACCGACAGCACGCCGCCATTGATTTCCGTCCCGCCCGAATAGGTGTTGGCGCCGCTCAGCGTCAGCGTTCCGCCGCCGGTCTTGACCAGGCTGCCACCGGTGCCGCCTCTGAGTCCGCTGTCCGCGATCACGCCGCTGACGGTCGTGGAATCGCCATTGCCGCCGACGGTGAGTTGGTTGCCGCCGAGAAAGAAGATGCCGCCGCCCGCGATCGAGCCGGCGGTGATCTTGCCGTCCCCGGCCGCCCCGGTCGTGCCGGAGAAGTCGAAATGCCTATTCCCATCACCGTTGATCAACCGCGCGTTCCCGGCTGTGCTGTTGTTCTCGAACAGCACCAGGTCTCCGTTGTTGATGATGTTGGCGTTGCCAGCGGTGCTGTTGGCGTGGAAGCCTGCATCGCCCCCACTGCCAAGGTTGATTGTGGCGTTGGCGGCCGTGCTGCCCTCAAAGAATTGCACCGACCCGCTATTCGTGATGTTGATGGCCGCGCTTCCAGCCTTGGCCGTGCCGGCGAAGCTGACAGTGCTCCGATCGCTGTTGATAGTGGCTGCCGCAGCGGTGCTGTTGTCGTCGAAAACCGCGATGCCGCCGTTGCTGACATCGATCCCGGCGGCTCCAGCCGTGCTGGTACCTTGGAAAAATATCCCGGTCTTGTTGTTGAAAACGCCGCCGCCGTCGGCCTCAATGATGGCGGCGCCGGCCGAGCTGCGGTCGGAGAATGTCGTCGATCCGTTGCCGAAGTTCGCGATATTGGCGCTCCCGGCCGTGCTGTCGCCGTTGAACGACGTCTGCCCATTGTCGTTGGTAATCGCTGCAATATTCGCTGAGCTGGTGTCGCCAAACTCCGTCGACCCGCCATTGCGATTGCTGATGGTGGACTGCCCGGCTCCGCTTGCGCCAGAGAATGTTGTCGCGCCCTGATCGTTGATAATGATCGAATTACCGGCCGTGCTTTGATCGGCGAAATTCGTAGTGCCGTTCTGCTCGTTGTTGATGGCGGACCGACCGGCCGTGCTGCCATCGATGAATTCCGTCGTGCCGCCGCCCCGGTTGGTAATGGTTGCGGCGCCGGCCGTGGCGGTATCCTCGATAGTCGTCCGGGCTCCTGCACCCAGGTTGCCGATGGTCGCATTGCCGGCGGTGCTCTGGTGAGAGAACCACGTGGTGCCGTCCTGACCGTTGTTGATGGTGGCGTGACCAGCTGTACTGTCGTCGTTGAAAAACGCCTTTCCGTTGTTGCTGTTGTTGATGGTGGCCGCGTTGGCAGCGCTGTCGTCGGTGAACACCGTCGAACCACCTCTGTTGTTGATCGTCGCGTCACCCGCATCGCCGACCGTATCGGATGGGGGATCCGCCCGACGGAAGAACGCGCCATGACCATTGCCGTTGTTGATCGTTGTCCCCGGCGTCGGGTTGGGATTGGCGGAGCTGCCGTCGTAGACGACGGTTTGCGCCAAACCGGGCGTTGTCATGACAAGCGCGAGAGCCGTGCTTATACCCAGAGCCGACAACATCCCGCGCGCGCTAAACGAATACTTCTTCGACACTTGCGTCCCCGATTTCCAATGGTCGCGGCAGGCTCTCGACGGCAGCCTTCACGCGCACCTGTCACCACAAGCCCGATCGACGAATCGAGGCTGCGGGCCTTTTCCGCCATCAGCGTCCCCTGCGCGTCTCCTGGATCCGCCGGGAAGCTCGATGGCGGGACCGCAAGGCGTCCGGGTTCTTGCTGAGCGGGCGGGAAGGCCGCCGTCACATGCGGCGTTTGCCGCGCTGTTCCCTTTCGTCGTGGAAGGCGGCCTCATGGTCGCGGCTGACCGACCGCGCCGCGCGAACCGCGTCGTTGGAAGAGCGGCGTGATTTTTCAGCTCTGTCTGCTATCGTCGTCTCCTGAGCATCCCTCGGACACACCGGGCGGCCACGGAAAACTCCATGACCTTATTTTCGCTTCAGACGCTGGGATTCCCGGAAATCCGCAGCGACGGCCGCCCGATAAAGCTGAACCTGCGCAAGGGCCTCGCGCTGCTGGTCTATCTGTCCGAGAATCAGGGCGCGTTGTCGCGCGATGCCCTTGCCGGCCTGCTGTGGCCGGAGAGCCCTGACGAGACCGCCCGCGCGCGCCTGCGGCGTATGCTTCATCGCCTGGAAGGGATACTGGGCCAACGCATTTTCGAGGCGGACCGCGCCAGCGTGCGATTGTCTCCACTGATCACACTGACAACCGACTCCCGTCAGTTCGAACAAGCCTCCGATCGGGGCGCCTTCGAGGAAGCCTGCCGGCACTATCGAGGAGACTTTCTCGCGGGCTTCTCGCTGCCGGACTGCCCTGAGTTCGAAGACTGGGCGTTCTTCCGGCGCGAGGCGCTCCGGGGGCGCTTCATGCATGGTCTGGAACGCCTCGTGCAGGAGAAGAATGCCGCCGGCGATCATTTCGCCGCGGCATCCTACGCAGCCCGCCTCGTCGAATTCGACCCTTTAAGCGAGGTCTATGGTCGGCATCTGATCAGCAGTCTCCTGCTTGCCGGTGACCGAAGCGGCGCGGAGCGGCACCACGCCGCGCTGTCACAACGGCTGCATGACGAACTGGGGGTTGCTCCCGAAACCGCGACCAGGACGATCCTGGACCCAGGCGCCGAGCGGCTGGCCCATGCAGGCGCGACGCCCCTCTATACCAGCGGGGCCGGCGCATACCTGGCCTATCAGACATACGGCAGCGGCGAACTGGACATTCTCGTCATGCCCGGCTTTGTCTCGCACGTGGAACGTCAATGGGAGCTCCCATCCGGCCGCTCATTTCTGACCGCAATGATGGCGCTGGGACGCGTCATCACCTTTGATCGTCGCGGTGTCGGTCTCTCCGACCGAGGCGGATTGACCCCAAGCGTCGAGGACACGGCTGAGGATATCGGCGCGGTGCTGCGGGCGGCGCGCGCACGTCGCGTTGTCCTATTCGGGGCGTCGGAATCCGGGCCGGCATGTATCAAGTTCACAGTTGACGAACCTCGCCTTGTGGCCGGGCTCATCCTGTTCGGCTCCCTGGCAAAGGGCTCGTGGACGTCCGACTATCCGCATGTGTTGAGAGCCAGCCAGTACGACGCCTGGCGCCAGAGCCTGGTCGCCGGATGGGGTGGTCACGCCGGCATCGAAACCTTCGGACCAAGCCTCGCCGGCGATCCACAAGCCAGAAGCTGGTGGGCCGGCCTGTTGCGCGCCGCCTCCAGCCCCGGCGGCATTTCGGCCGTGCTCAATGCGTTGCGCGACACCGACGTCAGAGACCTTCTGCCCCGCGTTTCGTCACCAACGGTGGTGCTCCACCGCAAGGACGACCGCGCCGTGCGCGTCGCGGCAGGACGGCACCTTGCCGCCCAAATTCCCCGCGCTCAATTCGTCGAACTCGACGGCAACGATCATTGGTTCTTTGCCGGGGATCAGCAACCGGTCATCGAGACGGTCAAGCGCTTCGTCGGCGCGCTGCCGCGCGGCAGATCGATACAATAACGTTGGAGCACAGCGCCGCGATCAATCCCTGGGGCAAGGCGAAAGCGGCGCCGCCCTTGCGCCGCGCGATCCCACGCCAGGTTCCTCGCGCCCACCAGGGGACCGGCTAAAACCCAGCGCTCCGCCATCACCGCCAAGGGATGCACAGAGGACGATCGGTCGATAGCGGTTCGGCCTGATCGGTCCTGTTCGCCATCGAAGGCGGCGGATCCTGTCATTCACCCGACAACGGTATCAACGTTGGACAAACAGTCATGTACGCACGTCTCCTGATCCTGATTTACGCGATTGCAAGTTACGTCATATTTCTCGCTTCATTCCTCTATGCATTCGGCTTCCTCAGTAACACCGTCGTTCCCAAGTCGATCGATATCGGCGAGAGGGTTGGCCTGGGAGAAGCCATCGCCGTCAATCTGTTGTTGCTTGGGGCGTTCGCGATCCCGCACAGCGTGATGGCGCGCCCGTTCTTCAAGCGGGGGTGGGCCAGGTTTCTTCCCGTTGCCTGTCAACGCAGCACCTACGTGCTTGTGTCCAGCCTGCTCCTTGTGCTGCTCTTCTGGCAGTGGCGGCCGATCCCGGCTCCTGTTTGGAAAGTCGAGGGATTCGCAAGCTGGGTGTTGACCGGCATCTACTGGCTCGGCTGGCTGCTCGCCGTGGCGTCGACCTACATGATCGATCATCTCGACCTGTTCGGCCTTCGCCAGGCATTCCTTGCGCTTCGCGGGACAAAGGCCTCGCGCACTGAATTTCGGATGCCTTTGCTCTACAAGATCGTCCGACATCCGCTCATGCTGGGCTTTCTCCTGATATTCTGGGCCACGCCGGAAATGTCGATAGGGCACTTGTTGTTCGCAACGATGAGCACGCTCTATATTCTGATCGCGCTGCAGTTCGAGGAAAGGGATCTGATCGCCGATTTCGGCGCGACGTACCAGCAGTATCGCCAGCGCGTACCCATGCTGTTGCCTCGCATTTCGAGGGGCGGCAGGTCATAGTGACTGGTCCGCTCCCTCAAAAAGTACCGAGATCGGCATGGTTGCGCGCAGTTCGCAGGGCGGCGCCGTAGCCTTCGGAGGATGCCTGCCCGCAAGCAAATGCCGTTTCCAGCGTATCAGGAAGAGCCTTCTCATACCCATGGCGCGAAACGAAGCCCGGCAATCGAATGACGCGCAGGAGCCACACTCGGCATAAGTAAATTCCGACACCAGAATCGGCCGGGCCGCCCGCGGCCCGGTCTTTGACAGGAATAGAACAAAATGAATTTGACGGTGTTTGGGATTGGCTATGTCGGTCTCGTCCAGGCCGCGGTCCTTGCCGAGGTCGGCC